>NZ_JBHXTM010000003.1:67599-110910 GCF_042677325.1 Streptomyces sp. NPDC127117 | reverse complement strand
GGTGGGGTTCCCGAGGGTGGTGCGGGGGGGGGCGCGGGGGAGGGGGGGGTGGGGGGGGCGGGGCCGGGGGGGGGGCCCGGTTTCCGGGGTTCTCCGGCCCCCACGGTCGTAAGGGTGGTGAGGAGGCGTCAGCTCTGCGCCGGTGTGTCCTGCTCGGGCGCGTCCGCGGCGCCGTCCGCCGGGGCCGCCTCGGGGGCGGTACCGGACTGGGCGCGCTCGCGCATCTTGCGCAGCAGCTCCTGCTTCTGATCGGCCGCCGTCCTGCGGTCGGTGTTGCGGGCGGCGCCCACGCCCTGCTGATCGGCGCGGGACAGCTTCTTGCGCTGTCCGCCCACACCGAGAAGGTTGTTACGGCTCTTGGCCACGGCGTTCTCCGGTTCGTAGTGCGAAGTGAGGTCTCAGGCGACCTGGAAGGGGTCCGGTGGGCGGCGGGTGGTCGAACCCGCCGCGCTCTCACTCGTAGATCTGGAAGAACGAAGACATGCCGGAACCGTACCCCGGTCCGGCGGGCCCTCGCACCAGCTTTTGGGCCCGGACCCCGCGCCGGGTGCTCAGGCGGACGGGTCGACCGTTGCCCGGTGGGCCTCGGCGAGGTGCTCCCCGGCCTTGAGCCAGGGCAGGAACTGCACCCGTTCGTCCCAGCCGCAGGTGTCGCAGCTCAGCTGCCGCCGCACCCCCGACTTCCTTACGTGGACGGTGTGTTCACGGCCGTGCCGGTCCCATCGGGTGACCTTGCTGGTGGTCATTGACGGCATCGGGGCCTCCTGGGTGGGGGGTGCCCAGTGTGCAACGGAGCCCCCGGTTCCGTACGGAGAACCGGGGGCTTCGTCGGTGGAGCGATACGTCAGCAGCCGAGCAGGCGGGCGCCGAGGTAGGCCTGGATCTGGTCCAGGGAGACGCGCTCCTGCTTCATCGTGTCGCGCTCGCGCACGGTCACCGCGTTGTCGTCGAGGGTGTCGAAGTCGACGGTGACGCAGAACGGCGTACCGATCTCGTCCTGACGGCGGTAGCGGCGGCCGATGGCGCCAGCGTCGTCGAACTCGATGTTCCAGTTCTTCCGCAGGTCGGCCGCGAGGCCCTTGGCCTTCGGCGACAGCTGCGGGTTCCGGGACAGCGGCAGGACGGCGACCTTGACCGGCGCCAGGCGCGGGTCGAGACGCATCACGGTGCGCTTCTCCATGACGCCCTTGGCGTTGGGCGCCTCGTCCTCGATGTAGGCGTCGAGGAGGAAGGCGAGCATCGCGCGGCCGACACCGGCCGCCGGCTCGATGACGTACGGGGTCCAGCGCTCGCCGGCCTCCTGGTCGAAGAACACCAGGTCGGTACCCGAGGCCTTGGAGTGCGCCTTGAGGTCGTAGTCCGTGCGGTTGGCGACGCCCTCCAGCTCACCCCACTCGCTGCCGCCGAAGCGGAAGCGGTACTCGATGTCGGCGGTGCGCTTGGAGTAGTGGGAGAGCTTCTCCGTCGGGTGCTCGTACCAGCGCATGTTCTCCTCGCGCATGCCGAGCTCCGTGTACCAGTTCCAGCGCTGGTCCATCCAGTACTGCTGCCACTCCTCGTCCTCGCCCGGCTTGACGAAGAACTCCATCTCCATCTGCTCGAACTCGCGGGTGCGGAAGATGAAGTTGCCCGGGGTGATCTCGTTGCGGAACGACTTGCCCATCTGGGCGATGCCGAACGGCGGCTTCTTGCGCGAGGTCTGCAGCACCTGGCCGAAGTTGGTGAAGATGCCCTGGGCGGTCTCGGGGCGCAGGTACGCGACCGAGCCGGAGTCCTGGGTCGGGCCGAGGTGGGTGGAGAGCAGACCCGAGAACTGCTTGGGCTCGGTGAAGGTGCCCTTGTTGCCGCAGTTGGGGCAGTTGAGCTCGGCCAGGCCGTTCGCGGGCGCGTGGCCGTGCTTCTCCTCGTACGCCTCCTCCAGGTGATCGGCGCGGAAGCGCTTGTGGCAGGAGGTGCACTCGGTCAGCGGGTCACTGAACGTGGCGACGTGGCCGGAGGCGACCCAGACCTCGGGGGCGAGGATGACCGACGAGTCGATACCGACCACGTCCTCGCGCGAAGTGACCATGTAGCGCCACCACTGGCGCTTGAGGTTCTCCTTCATCTCGACGCCCAGCGGCCCGTAGTCCCAGGCGGCCTTCTGGCCTCCGTAGATCTCACTGCACGGGTAGACGAAGCCACGGCGCTTGCTCAGGCTGACGATGGAGTCGATCTTGTCGGCGGCCACGGTGCTCTCTTCATTTACGACGAAATTGGACAGGGGTGGCGCGAAGCGCCTGAGTGGGGGGTGGTGATCGGGAGACGGGCGGGCGAATGCCTCAGATTACCGGCGGGCACGGCCTCCGGATCAAATCGGTACCGGCGTCGTCGGTCGGGAAGTCATCTCATAAGCCTTGTTGACAATCGTTTCCAGTTTTGTTGAAAATGACTGTCATGAACGTCAGCCGCCTCATACCCACCGCCGCCGTCGCCGGAGCAGTCGTCCTCGGCCTCACCGCGCTCACCGCCTGCTCCTCCTCGGACGCCGCGGACCACAAGAACGGCGACAAACTGGACGTGGTGGCCTCGTTCTATCCGATGCAGTTCCTGGCCGAGCAGATAGGCGGGGAACACGTCTCCGTCACCACGCTGACCAAGCCGGGCGTCGAGCCGCACGACCTGGAGCTCAGCCCGCGGCAGACGGGCGGGCTCACCGACGCCGACTACATCCTGTACCTCAAGAGCGTCCAGCCCGCCGTGGACGACGCCATCGAGCAGTCCGGCGTGAAGAACGCCGTCGACGCCGCGAAGCTCACCACGCTGGAGGACCACGGCACCGAGGCCGGCGGTGAGGAGCACGGCCACGAGCACCACGGCGACGAGGCCGGCGCCGACCCCCACATCTGGCTGGACCCGGTGAAGTACGCCGAGGTCGCCAAGGGCGTGGGCGCCTCCCTGGAGAAGTCCGACCCCGGCCACGCCGCGGACTACCGGAAGAACACGGAAGCGCTGGTCGGCAAGCTCGACGCGCTGGACAAGGCGTACGCGGACGGCCTGAAGAACACCGCCACCAAGACGTTCATCACCACCCACTCCGCCTTCGGGTACCTCGCCGAGCGCTACGGCCTCACCCAGGAGGGCATCGCCGGCGTCGACCCCGAGGCCGAGCCCAGCCCCGCGCGGATCAGCGAGATCCACACCATCGCGGAGAAGGACAAGGCCACCACCGTGTTCTTCGAGACGCTCGCCAGCGACAGGACGGCGAAGACCCTCGCCAAGGACACCGGCCTGAAGACCGACGTCCTGGACCCGCTCGAAGGAATCACCCCCAAGTCCAAGGGCGCCGACTACATCGAGGTCATGCGGTCCAACCTCGCCGCCCTGCAGAAGGCGCTCGGCGCGAAGTGACCCCCGTAACCCCCGCCACAGCAGCATCGGAGGCGCACATGCCCGCGACCGGGAGCACCACGACCGACCCCGTGATAGCCGTGCGGGGCGCCACCGCCACCCTCGGCGCGCGTCCGGTGCTGCGCGGCATCGACCTGACCGTCCACCGCGGCGAGGTCGCCGCCCTGCTCGGCGCCAACGGCTCGGGCAAGTCGACCGCCGTACGCTCCGTCATCGGCCAGGTCCCGCTCACCGGCGGCTCCGTCGAGCTGTTCGGCACCCCGCTGCGCCGCTTCCGCTCCTGGGCGCGGATCGGCTACGTGCCCCAGCGCACCACGGCGGCCGGCGGCGTCCCCGCCACGATCCGCGAGGTCGTCACCTCCGGGCGGCTGTCCCGCACGAGGCTGGGCCTGCTCCGCGGGGCCGACCGGGCCGCCGTCGACCGGGCCATCGAACTCGTCGGGCTCGCCGACCGCGCCAAGGACTCGGTGGACGCGCTCTCCGGCGGACAGCACCAGCGGGTGCTGATCGCCCGCGCGCTGGCCGCCGAACCCGAGCTGCTGATCATGGACGAGCCGATGGCCGGCGTCGACCTGGCCAGCCAGGAGATCCTCGCCACGACCCTGCGCGAGCAGGTCGCGGCCGGCACCACGGTGCTGCTGGTGCTGCACGAGCTCGGCCCGCTGGAACCGCTGATCGACCGCGCGATCGTGCTGCGCGACGGCTGCGTGATGCACGACGGGCCGCCGCCGAAGGCCCTGGGCCAGCACGCGCTGCCCGGACACGACCACGTACACCCCCACGCGGCCTCCGAGCCCGTCCGGACGGGACTGCTGAGCTGACCATGGAATTCCTCGAACCTCCCTTCATGCAGCGGGCCCTGCTCGCCGCCGTGCTCGTCGGCGTCATCGCCCCCTCCGTCGGCATCTACCTCGTCCAGCGCCGCCAGGCCCTGATGGGCGACGGCATCGGCCACATCGCGATGACCGGTGTCGGCCTCGGCTTCCTGCTCTCCACCAGCCCGGTCTGGATGGCCACGGCGGTCGCCGTCGCCGGTGCCGTCGTGATGGAGCTGATCCGCTGGTACGGACGCACCCGCGGCGACATCGCGCTGGCCATGCTGTTCTACGGCGGCATGGCGGGCGGTGTGCTGCTGATCAACCTCTCCGACACCGGCTCCAACGCCAACCTCACCTCGTACCTCTTCGGCTCCCTGTCCACGGTCTCCTCCGAGGACATCACCTCGATCTGTGTGCTGGCCGCCTTCGTGCTGCTGGTGACGCTGGGGCTGCGCCGCCAGCTGTTCGCGGTCAGCCAGGACGAGGAGTTCGCCCGGGTCACCGGGCTGCCGGTGCGGGCGCTGAACCTGCTGGTCGCCGTGACGGCGGCGGTGACCGTCACCGTCGCGATGCGGGTCGTCGGGCTGCTGCTGGTCAGCGCCCTGATGGTGGTGCCGGTCGCGGCCGCGCAGCAGATCTCCCGGTCCTTCAGGGTGACGTTCGTGCTGTCGGTCGTCATCGGTACGGCGGTGACCCTGGCCGGCACCGTCACCTCGTACTACCAGGACGTTCCGCCCGGCGCGACGATCGTGCTGCTGGCCATCGCGGTCTTCGTCGCCCTGACGCTGCTGGCGGCCCCGCTGGCCAGAAGCCGCGCCCGCCGGAGCGAAGCGGCCTTCGAGGAGTGCACCCTGGAGGTACCGGCCACCCGTCCGGCCCCGGACGAGCTCCGGGTCTGACCGTGACGTCCGGACGGGCTGGCACAATGGCCCGACACAAGTACGGGCGACACGAGGAGGCTGCTGTGGCGACGGCGCCGATCAGTGGAACGAACGCGGCCCCGGTACGCGGCCGGTCGACCCGGCAGCGGGCGGCGGTGGCGGCGGCGCTCGACGAGGTGGACGAGTTCCGCAGCGCCCAGGAGCTGCACGACGTGCTCAAGCACCGCGGCGACTCGGTCGGGCTGACCACCGTCTACCGCACCCTCCAGTCCCTGGCCGACGCCGGCGAGGTCGACGTGCTGCGCACCACGGACGGCGAGTCCGTGTACCGCCGCTGCTCGACCGGGGACCACCATCACCACCTGGTGTGCCGGATGTGCGGCAAGGCCGTGGAGGTCGAGGGGCCCGCGGTGGAGCAGTGGGCGGAGACGATCGCCGCTCAGCACGGGTATGTGAACGTCGCCCATACGGTGGAGATCTTCGGTACCTGCGCGGAGTGCGCGGACACGAAGAAGTGACGTCGAGGGCCCGGGGCGGTGCCCCGGGCCCTCGCCCGTCTCAGAGCCTTTGTACGTTGCGGTCGAGCACGCTCCGCAGCAGGTCGAGCTCTTCCGGCCCGCGCACACCGCGCTTGGGCAGCATGGTGACCCCGGTGGCCTGCTTGTCGCCGCTGAACAGCACGAAGAGGTGCGGCGTCTCCCGGTAGCGGGGCACCATCGGCCAGCGGACGATCATGGTGCTGTGGTCCGTGGCCACCTCTATGCCGGTCTCGCGCACCACTGTGCGGCAGGTGCCCTGACGCACGGCGAACCGGTACAGCTGCCGGGCCTGGAGCCAGGGCGTCAGGACCACGGTCAGCATCACGGCGATGAGCCCCACCCAGACGGGCGCCCCCGGGCCGTGCCGGCCGCTCGCGATCGTGATGCCCATCAGCACGGCCAGCGCCGGCATCAGGATCAGCAGCTTGCGCTGCATACGGCCACTCCTGCTGATCTTCGCGCGGGCGTTCAGCGCCTCCGCGAAATCGGCCGTGGTCGGCTGGTACTCCAGCTCGACCACGGCCCCTTCCGGTTCCCACCCCTGAGTTGTCATGGGGCGGAATCGTAACCGCAGGGTCAGGCGGCCGGCCCCGCGGTACCCGCCTCCACCGCGCCGCCGAAACGCCGGTCCCGCTGGGCGAATTCCAGACAGGCCCGCCACAGGTCACGGCGGTCGAAGTCCGGCCAGAGCACGTCCTGGAAGACCATCTCGGCGTAGGCGCTCTGCCAGATCAGGTAGTTGGAGGTGCGCTGCTCGCCGCTGGGGCGGACGAAGAGGTCCACGTCCGGCATGTCCGGGTAGTAGATGTACTTCGCGAAGGTCTTCTCGTTGACCTTCGACGGGTCGAGCTTCCCGGCCGCGACGTCCTGGGCGATCCGCTGCGCGGCATCCGCGATCTCGGCCCGGCCGCCGTAGTTGACGCAGAAGTACAGCGTCATCCTGTCGTTGTCCTTGGTCTGCTCCTGGGCGACCTGGAGTTCCTGGACGACGGACTTCCACAGCTTGGGCATGCGGCCGACCCAGCGGATACGGATGCCCAGTTCGTCCATCTCGTCGCGGCGGCGGCGGATCACGTCCCGGTTGAAGTTCATCAGGAACTTCACCTCCTCCGGGGACCGCTTCCAGTTCTCGGTGGAGAACGCGTACAGCGAGAGGTTCTTCACGCCCATCTCGATGCAGCCCTTGAGCACGTCCATGACGACGCCCTCGCCGACCTTGTGGCCCTCGGTGCGCGGAAGGCCGCGCTCCTTGGCCCAGCGGCCGTTGCCGTCCATCACGACGGCCACGTGCTTGGGCACCAGCTCGCCGGGGATCTTCGGGGGCGTGGCACCGGAGGGGTGCGGCTCCGGGGTCTTGTAGTCGCGCCGGTTACGGCCGCCGAGCATCCCGCGTACTGCCATGAACTGTCTCGCTCCCTGTGCCTGATCTGCCTGTGTCACTTCTCTACGTACCGCAGTGAGCGCAGCCCGCGCTCCAGATGCCAGTGCAGATAGGCGGACACCAGTCCGCTCCCCTCCCTGACATGACGCGCCTCGCACGCGTCCGCCGTCTCCCAGTCGCCGCTGAGCAGTGCGCTCAGCAGTGTGACGGCCTCAGCCGAGGGTACGACGCTGCCGGGCACCCGGCAGTCGCCGCATATGACGCCCCCCGCCGCGACGGAGAAGAACCGGTTCGGTCCGGACATTCCGCACTTGGCGCAGTCCTCGAAGCTGGGTGCGTAGCCGTTGACGGCCAGCGAGCGCAGCAGGAACGCGTCGAGGATGAGATGCGGCTCGTGTTCGCCGCGGGCGAGGGTGCGCAGCCCGCCGACGAGCAGCAGGTACTGCTGGACCGCGGGCTCGCCCTCGTGGTCGGTGAACCGCTCGGCGGTCTCCAGCATCGCTGTGCCGGCGGTGTAGCGGGCATAGTCGGTGACGATGCCGCCACCGTACGGAGCGATCGTCTCGCTCTGGGTGCAGAGCGGCAGCCCGCGGCCGATCAGCTCGCTGCCCCGGGCGAAGAACTGCACGTCGACGTGGGAGAAGGGTTCCAGCCGGGCCCCGAACTTGGACTTCGTGCGGCGCACCCCGCGTGCGACGGCGCGCACCCGGCCGTGGCCGCGGGTCAGGATCGTGATGATCCGGTCGGCCTCGCCCAGCTTCTGCGTGCGCAGCACCACGCCGTCGTCCCGGAACAAGCTCATGCGTCCATTGTCCGGTACGGGGACGGCTCGGCGGGCCCGGCCCCGCAGGCGGCCGGTCAGGAGGGCGTGCGCGCCGCCTCGGCGAGCAGTCGGGCGGTGTCCTGGGCGCAGAGCTGGAGCGCGCCGCCGACCGTGGTCAGCACCTCACGCTCGGCCTGTCCGTACGGGCCGTCGGCGAGCGCGATCCGGGCGCCCTGGAGCAGAATCGATTCGCGTCCGGCGGGGGCCAGGTGCGGGGCGAGGGGTTCCAGCGCCTCGTGCAGTTCGATGGCGAGGGCCGCTCCGCACGCCTCGGCCGCGGGGTCGAAGGCGGAGCCGTGCCCGGTGTCGGCGGCGAGGACCTCGACGACGGTGCAGAGCTGTTCCTCGGTGCAGTCGTCGAACCCGGCGCCGCGCACGATGGCGGCCGCGGTCTCCAGCACCGTGCGGGAGGTGGTGCCGCCGGCCGCGAGGACGCCGAGCGCGACGGTGTGGACGGCGTCCCGGAGCATGGCGGAGAGCCGGGTGGTGGTGGGGTGGTCGAGCGCGTCGGTGCCGAAGTGCTCGCGGCAGGCGGCGCATTCGACGACCGGGCCGACGGTGCCGCGCCGCAGCATCGGCACACCGAGCACCGCGAAGCGCCGACGGCCGGTGAGCCTGCGGTAGTTGCGGTCGCCGCCGCAGCCGGGGCAGAAGAACTCCCCGTCGCCGACGGGATCCCAGATGGTGCGGATGCCGCAGATACGCAGCTTCATGGCGCGTTGTCCCAGGGCTGACCGCACGTCGCACACCTCCGTAACGCTACGGCAACATTGCCGTGTGGACGTGATGTTAACCACAGTCGTGATGTGACGTCAGTACCTCTCTCGTCACAACCGCCCGGAGATGGCCGAACCCCGCCCCCCGGATGCGGGTGGGCGGGGTTCTCGGCCGTGTGGCCCGGTGCCCTCGCGGGGCGCCGGATCAGCGGGTGGCGCGGTTGACGGCGGAGACGACCGCCTTCAGTGAGGCCCGGGTGGTGTTGGCGTCGATGCCGATGCCCCACAGGACCTTTCCGTCGATCGCGCACTCGATGTACGAGGCGGCCTGGGAGCTGGCGCCCTCGCTCATGGTGTGCTCGGTGTAGTCCAGGAGACGGGCGTCGATGCCGATGGCCTGCAGCGCTTCGAAGAACGCGGAGATCGGTCCGTTGCCGGTACCGGTCAGCACGGTGTCCGTGCCGTCCACGGTCGCCTCGACGGTGATCGTGTCCTTGCCGTCGGAGCCGGTCGTGGTCTGGCCGGTGCGGATCTGTACGCGGCCCCAGGCGTTCTCCGGGCTGGGCAGGTACTCGTCGCGGAACGTGGACCAGATCTGCGTGGGCGTGACCTCGCCGCCCTCGGCATCCGTCTTGGCCTGAATGATCCGGGAGAATTCGATCTGCATCCGGCGCGGCAGGTCCAGCTTGTGGTCGTTCTTCAGGACATAGGCGATTCCGCCCTTGCCGGACTGCGAGTTGACCCGGATGACGGCCTCGTAGCTGCGGCCGACGTCCTTCGGGTCGATCGGCAGGTACGGCACCGCCCACTCGATGTCGTCGACCGTCCTGCCCTGGGCGGCCGCGTCGGCCTCCATGGCGTCGAAGCCCTTCTTGATGGCGTCCTGGTGGGAGCCGGAGAAGGCGGTGTAGACCAGGTCGCCCGCGTAGGGGTGGCGCGGGTGGACCTCCATCTGGTTGCAGTATTCGCTGGTGCGGCGGATCTCGTCGATCTGCGAGAAGTCGATCTGCGGGTCGACGCCCTGCGAGAACAGGTTCATGCCCAGGGTGACCAGGTCGACGTTGCCGGTGCGCTCGCCCTGGCCGAACAGGCAGCCCTCGATCCGGTCCGCACCGGCCATGATGGCCAGCTCGGCGGCGGCGACGGCGGTGCCGCGGTCGTTGTGCGGGTGGACCGACAGGCAGATGAACTCGCGGCGCGACAGGTTGCGCGACATCCACTCGAACCGGTCCGCGTGCGTGGACGGCGTCGAACGCTCCACGGTGGCGGGCAGGTTGAGGATGATCTCGCGCCCCTCCTCCGGCTGCCAGACGTCGCAGACCGCCTCGCAGACCTCCAGGGCGAAGTCCAGCTCGGTGTCGGTGAAGATCTCGGGGCTGTACTGGTAGCCGAAGGTCGTCTCCGGGCCCAGCAGCTTCTCCGCGTACTCCATGACCAGCCGGGTGCCGTCCACGGCGATCTGCTTGATGTCGTCCTTGGAGCCGCGGAAGACGACGCGACGGAAGGTGGGCGCCGTCGCGTTGTACAGGTGCACGGTGGCGCGGCGGGCGCCGACGATGGACTCGACGGTGCGCTCGATCAGGTCCTCGCGGGCCTGCGTCAGGACGGAGATCGTCACGTCCTCGGGGATCGCGCCCTCTTCGATGATGGAGCGGACGAACGCGAAGTCGGTCTCGCCGGAGGACGGGAAGCCGACCTCGATCTCCTTGTAGCCCATGCGTACGAGCAGATCGAACATCTCGCGCTTGCGGGCCGGCGACATCGGGTCGATCAGGGCCTGGTTGCCGTCGCGCAGGTCGGTGGAGAGCCAGCGGGGCGCGACCGTGATCCGGTTGTCCGGCCAGGTGCGGTCGGGGATGTCGACGGCCTCGTAGCGGCCGTACTTGTGGATCGGCATCCCGGACGGCTTCTGCAGCTGAGTCGCGTTGGTGATCGGCGTCGGGCGGCCGACAGCGGTTTCAGCGGAGGACTGGGCGGGATTTGCGGCGGTCATGGCGTACGGCTCCTCGGGGTCCAACCAGTGGGACGGCCGACTGTGTCGCTGCAACACCAGACTCCGCGGGGAGGGGGTCGGCCTACGACTACAGGCCCTCGCCGCGGCAGCTAAGAAGAAGCAGCCCGAAACGCATGATGCGACGAGACTAACCGAGAGGCGCCTGATGCGTCGGTCCCGTATCAGTATGCGGGACCGGGCGCAGGAAACGCCCAACCGTGATCGATCACTCCATTTCGTCAATCCTGATCGCAACCAGTGACAACCCGATTACCTGGTGCCACAGTCGGTTGTATGCAGCCTCAGTCACAGCACGGGTTTCGCCCCGTCTTCTGCACGATCGTGCCGCCCCAGGTCCTCGACAAGCTGTCGCAGTCCGACAACCCCGATCTCGCCGGCCCGGCCCGTCGCACCCTGGAGAGCGACGCGGCCCGCCGCACCCGCCGCCAGATGGCCACGGTCGTCACCGTGCCCGTCGCCCCCGCGTCCGACGGGGAGGTGTCCGACAAGCCCGAGCGCGTCCTGTACGACTGCCGCAACGGCACCCAGCTGCCCGGCACCAAGGTCCGGTCCGAGGGCCAGGAGCCGACGAAGGACGCGAGCGTCAACCGCGCGTACGCGGGTCTCGGCGCCACCTTCGAGCTGTTGCTCAAGGCGTACGGCCGCCGCTCGATCGACGGCAACGGACTGCCGCTGATCGGTTCCGTGCACTACGACGAGAAGTACAACAACGCCTTCTTCGACGGCGAGCAGATGGTCTTCGGCGACGGGGACGGCGAGATCTTCCTGGACTTCACCGTCGCCATCGACGTGATCGGCCACGAGCTGACCCACGGCCTGACCCAGTACACCGCCAATCTGAGCTACTACGGCCAGTCCGGCGCGCTCAACGAATCCATGTCCGACGTCTTCGGCTCCCTGGTCAAGCAGCACTCGCTGGGCCAGACCGCCGACCAGGCCGACTGGCTGATCGGCGCCGGGCTGCTCGCGCCCCGCGTCCAGGGCGTCGCGCTGCGCTCGATGAAGGCGCCGGGCACGGCGTACGACGACGACGTCCTGGGCAAGGACCCGCAGCCCGCGAAGATGGAGGACTACGTCCACACCAGCGAGGACAACGGCGGGGTGCACCTCAACTCGGGCATTCCGAACCGCGCGTTCTATCTGTTGGCGACGGCGCTCGGCGGCAATGCGTGGGAGCGGGCCGGGCAACTCTGGTTCGATGTGCTCACAGGTGGTCAACTGGCCGTGGACGCGGACTTCGCGGACTTCGCCCGGTTGACGGTCGCCGCCGCCCGCAGCCGCTTCGGCGAGGGCGACGAGGCCGAGGCCGTCCTGAAGGCGTGGTCGGAAGTGGGCGTACCGACCGCGTAGCGCGGTCCCGGCCCCTTGCCCGGCCCGCCGGCGTTGGAGGACACCACATGCGGATCCAGGTCAGCAGGACCGGCGGCTTCGCCGGCATCGCACGCCGCCGCGAGGTCGACACCGCCGGGCTGGCCGACGCGCCGGAGTGGGAGGCGCTGGCCGAGTCGGCGCTCGCCGCGGGCCACGACACCCCGCCCGGCGGTGTGCCGGACGGCTTCCGGTACGCGATCACGGTCGGCGACCGGACGGTCCACTGCGCGGACCCGAAGCTGACCGACGCCCAGCGGGCACTGGTCTCACGCGTCCTGAAGGAGGGCGCGTGAGGCCGGCCTCCCGGTAGCCCGGCTCGGAAGCCGAGCCTGCGCCGCGGCTTCGGGCCCGTCTCGACCGCCGCCCTCGCACCCTTCGGCCCCAGGGGGCCTCAGCGGCTTCGGGCAGCTGCACCGTTCTCCGGCCGCCGGGCCGGGCAGGGCTCAGAAGCCGAGCTTGCGCAGCTGCTTCGGATCGCGCTGCCAGTCCTTCGCGACCTTCACATGGAGGTCCAGGAAGACCGGGGTGCCGAGCAGTGCCTCGATGTGCTTGCGGGACTTGGTGCCGACGTCCTTCAGCCGCTTGCCCTTCGGGCCGATGATGATGCCCTTCTGGCTCGGGCGCTCGATGTAGACGTTGGCGTGGATGTCGAGCAGCGGCTTGTCCGCCGGGCGGCCCTCGCGCGGCAGCATCTCCTCGACGACGACCGCGATGGAGTGCGGCAGCTCGTCCCGTACGCCTTCGAGCGCTGCCTCGCGGATCAGCTCCGCGACCATGACCATCTCGGGCTCGTCGGTGAGGTCGCCCTCCGGGTAGAGCGGCGGGCTCTCCGGAAGCAGCGGGGCGATCAGGTCGCCCAGCAGATCGACCTGGGTGTCCTTGACCGCGGAGACCGGAATGATCTCCGCCCACTCGAAGCCGAGCTCCTCACCGAGGCGGGAGACGGCCAGCAGCTGTTCGGCGAGCTGCTTGGAGTCGACCAGGTCGGTCTTGGTGATGATGGCGATCTTCGGGGTCTTCTTGATGCCCGCGAGTTCCTTGACGATGTACTTGTCGCCGGGGCCGAGCTTCTGGTCGGCCGGCAGGCAGAAGCCGATGACGTCGACCTCGGCCCAGGTGGTACGTACGACATCGTTGAGCCGCTCACCCAGCAGCGTGCGCGGCTTGTGGAGACCGGGAGTGTCGACCAGGATCAGCTGCGCGTCGTCGCGGTGCACGATGCCGCGCACGGTGTGCCTGGTGGTCTGCGGCCGGTTGGAGGTGATCGCCACCTTCTGGCCGACCAGAGCGTTCGTGAGGGTGGACTTGCCCGCGTTGGGGCGGCCCACGAAGCAGGCGAAGCCGGCCCGGTGGGGGGCTTTGCCCGCGGCCTGCTGCGCAGCGGCATCTGTGTCAGGTCGAACGCTCATGGCGCCCATTGTCCCCGATCCCGGCGGCCCCGCCGCACCAAGGGCCGCGGCGGGGCCTGTCGGATGTCGTCTCAGGCGGTGCGGGTACGGCCTCGGCGGGTCCGTATCCACATCCCCGTGCCCCCGCCGACGATCACCAGCAGGATCCCGGCCACCAGCCAGGGCAGGGCGAAGTACGAGGCGGTGGCGGACTCACGGGTCTCGCGGGCGCTCGCGGTCAGCCGGATCTCGCCCCACTCCAGCTGGGGCGCGTCGGCCCACTGCTCGGTGAGCCGGACCTGCTGGCGGGGCAGCAGTTCGGAGGGGATCTTCTTCAGGTCGCGGGCGAGCAGGGTGCGGCCGAAGAGGCCCTCGGCCTTGAGTGCGACCTCGGGGCTGAGGGTGACATTGCCCCGGTTGTGGAGCGTGTACGAGATCACGGCCCGGCTCTTCCCGGTGCCGGGTACCAGGGGCTGGGTGTGCTCGACCCGGATGTCGTCCACGGAGAGCGCGGGCATGGTCGGGCCGTTCACCCGCAGATAGATCCGGGCGCCGACCGCCTTCTGGATGCCGACGGCGACGGCACCGGCGTCGGCGGGGTCGATGCGCTCGTCCAGTGCGACGAGCGCGCCGGGGTGGTCGCCGGGTTCGGCGTTCCGGGGGACGGTGATGGTGACCGGGACGGTGACCGAGCCGTGCGGCTCCACGGTGACCCGGTCGCGGCCGGTCCTCGCCCAGGCGCCGACCGAGCGCTGCTTCTCGTCGCGGGTCCGGACGGCGAAGCCGCCGTCGCGGGCGGTGTTGTAGGCGTCGGCGGCGTACAGCCGGAAGCTCTGCGGCCGGTTCGTCTTGTTGGTGACGGTGACCTTGTCGTGGAGCGTGGCGCCGGGGTCGGCCGAGAGGTAGAAGTACGGGCGCTGGCCGGCCCGTCCGGTGGCCGGGAAGACCGACCAGCTGCCATTGTCCGCGGCGTCGGCGGCGGGTGCGCCGATCAGCAGGAGGACGCAGGCCAGGAGCAGTACGTGGATGTTGCGCACGGTGCGGAACCCCCGGGTGGTGGTCGGGACGGACGGTCCGGGCGGGTGCGCGCCCGGTCCGCCGGTTGCTCGGGAGCGCTCGGTCACGTGAGGGTGAGGGTGAGCACGCCGGAGTACGCGCCGGGGGCGGTGTACGCCGGTACGTTCAGCGCGAGCCGGGCGTCGACGGTGAACTCGCCGCCGGTGAAGGTCCCGTTCGGCGTGGACGCCAGCGTGGCGCCCGCGCTGCCGACCGGTCCCGCGGAGCCCGCCGCGCAGGTGCTCGGGCTGCCGGGCCTGGTCGCGCAGACCGGCGTCCAGCCGAGTGCGGACGCGGCGATCGTCGCGCCGCCGGGGCCCTTGAAGTCGGTGACCTTGCCGGTCAGGGACCAGCCCGCGGGGCCGCCGCGGAAGTCCTCGACCGTCACCGTCTGCAGGGAGCCGCGGGAGGCGCCACCCCGGCCGAAGTCGACCGCCGACATCTCGACGGTGTCCCCGGCCTGCACCATGGAGAGCGTGCCCGCCTCGATGGAGGTGTTGAGCCGCTGGCTGCCGTCCGGGGTCTCGCCGCCGCCACCGGTGACGGTGTAGGCCTGCGGGCCCGCGCCCTTGGCCGCGTCCCAGCTGCCGCCCTCGTAGGCGACGATGCCGGTGGTCGCCGGGTCGTCGACGGTGAGCCGGCCACTGAAGCTGCCGGAGCCGTCCGCCTTGACGGTGGCCGTGTCGGCGGTCTGCGTGTCACCGGCCCGGCCGGCGAGGGTGATGTCCGCGCCCGGGGTGAACTTCGACCCGGTGACGGTGACCTCGTCGCCGGCCTTGCCGGACGCGGCCCCGAGCTGGATGGCACGCTCGTTGACCTGGCCGCCGCCGTCCGTCGCGATGATCGTCTCGGAGACGGGGGCGGGCGGGTCCGTCACCGTGCAGGGGGTGTCCAGCTCCATGATGTAGCTGGTGTGGATGTTGTAGTCGCCGGGCGACAGGGTGATCGATCCGGGCGCCGTGACCGTGAAGGTGCCGGTCATCGAGAACGACGGGAAGGCCCCCTTGCCGGGTACCGGGTCGTTCTTCTTCGGGCCCGCGACGGTGACGCTCGCGCTCTGCGCACCGCCGACGGTGACCTTGCCGGTCGGCGTCATGATGTCGGCGGGCAGCGCCAGATCGACCGGGTTGCCCGCGGCCGGTTCGACGACGGTGTACGTGACGGTGACCGTCTCGCCCACCTTCGGGGCGGCGTTGTCGACGGTGATCCGTGCCTTCGTCGTCCCGTCGATCGGCGGGATGCCCGCGATGGCCGGCGGGATGCAGTGGGTGGGGAAGTCCACCTGCACCGAGGCGGTGACCATGGCCTGCGCGGGGCCCGCGAGCACCCCTCCCCCGGCCACGACGAGCGCGCCGACGCCCAGTGCCGCGGCCCAGCGGCGGCGGTGTCCCGGCCGTCTTCGGGTGCCGGATCTTCGCATGCTGATTCTTCGGTCGGTCGGACGCATGGAGCCCCCTCCTGCGGATGCGGCGCGGCGGCTCTCCGCGCCGACGGGGGCCCATTGACGGCTCCGGCCGAAAAGAAGTCAATGGAAGCGAAATGCACTGACTGATGGTCCATCAGATGCTGTCAAGATCCCTGCGCCGGAGGGATCTTGACAGCATCCGTCGTCAGCCGGCCGTCACGCTGATCCGCAGGGTGCCGTCGGGCCCGGCCAGCAGGACGGGGGTGTCCGGGCCGCCCAGGTCGCGTACCGCGGCGCGGTCCTCGTCCGACGGGGTCTGCGCCTCGGAGACGACCGCGGCCGCCTCCAGCGAGGTGGCTCCGCTGGCCACGGCCATCGCCACGGCGGTCTGCAGCGCGCTGAGCTTCAGCGACTCCAGCCGTACGGTGCCGGCGACATAGGTACGTCCGGTCTCGTCCCGTACGGCTGCGCCCTCCGGCACACCGTTGCGGGCGCGGGCGCTGCGCGCCAGCGTGACGATCTTGCGGTCCTCGGGGCCGAGGTCGGTGCTCTCAGTCATGTGCCGAGCATACGAACCGGGCGCACCGGCCCGCGCACGGGACGGCCCCTACGCCCGGTCCAGCCGGAGCCGTTCCGCCTTCGGCAGTCCCGCGACCACCAGGTCGTACGAATCCTCGATCAGCTCGCGGAGCACCCGGTCCGGCACCCCGGACACCGTCACCGTGTTCCAGTGCCGTTTGTTCATGTGCCAGCCCGGCACCACCGCGTCGTACTTCTCCCGCAGCCGCACCGCCTCGTCCGGATCGCACTTCAGGTTCACCGTCAGCGGCCGTGCGTCCAGCGCGCTGAGCGCGAACATCTTGCCGAGCACCTTGAAGACGGAGGCCTCGGGGCCGAACGGGAACTCCTCGGCGCTCGCGTTGAACTCCAGGCAGAACGCCCTGAGCTGCTGCGGGGTCATCCCTCGTCCTCCTCCTGGGCCGCCACGGGCTCCACCAGCACCGTGACGATCTTGTTGCGGCGGCCCGCCGGGGACTCCGCGGTCAGCCGCAGCCGGCGGCCGTCCGGCAGGTCGACGACGGCCGACGCCCCGGCGATCGGAACCCGCCCCAGCGCCTTGGCCAGCAGTCCGCCGACGGTCTCCACGTCCTCGTCGTCGTACTCGTCGAGGCCGAACAGCTCCCCGAGGTCGCCGATGTCGAGGCGTGCGGTCACCCGGAAGCAGTCGTTCCCCAGCTCCTGGACGGGCGGGAGTTCGCGGTCGTACTCGTCGGTGATCTCGCCGACGATCTCTTCGAGGATGTCCTCGATGGTGACGATGCCGGCCGTGCCGCCGTACTCGTCGATCACGACGGCGACATGGCTGCGTTCCTGCTGCATCTCGCGCAGCAGGTCGCCGGCGTTCTTGGTGTCGGGCACGAAGGACGCCGGCCGCATCGCGGTGGAGACCAGATCGGCCTCCGACTCGCGGTTGATGTGGGTCTTGCGGACCAGGTCCTTGAGATACACGATGCCGACGATGTCGTCCTCGTTCTCCCCGGTGACCGGGATCCGCGAGAAGCCGGAGCGCAGCGCCAGGGTCAGCGCCTGCCGGATCGTCTTGTAGCGCTCGATGCAGACCAGGTCCGTCCGCGGCACCATGACCTCGCGCACGAGCGTGTCACCGAGCTCGAAGACGGAGTGCACCATGCGGCGCTCCTCGTCCTCGATCAGCGACTCCGCCTCGGCGAGGTCGACCATCGCGCGCAGTTCGGCCTCGCTGGCGAACGGACCCTTGCGGAACCCCTTGCCCGGGGTCAGCGCGTTGCCGATGAGGATCAGCAGCTGCGGGATCGGGCCCATCACCCTGGCCAGCGGCAGCAGGACGTACGCCGCGGCGGTGGCCGTGTTCAGCGGGTGCTGGCGGCCGATGGTGCGCGGCGAGACCCCGATGGCGACGTAGGAGACGAGGACCATCACGCCCATGGCGACGGCCAGCGCCTCCCAGGTCTCCGGGAATTCCTTCAGGCAGGCGTACGTGACGAGCACCGCGGCCGACATCTCGCAGGCGACCCGCACCAGCAGGGCGACGTTGAGATAGCGGGTCGGGTCCGCCGCGACCTGCTCCAGCTTCCCGCTGCCGCGCCGCCCGGAGCGGACCGCCTCGGCGGCCCGGAAGCTGGAGACCCGGGCGATGCCCGCCTCCGCACAGGCCGCCAGCCAGCCGACGACGACCAGCAGAACGGCCCCCAGGACGAGAGGAACGCTCACGAGACGGTGGGGGCGGGCGACGGGCCGGTCAGGCCGTGCTCGGCGCGCCAGCCGTCGACGATCGCGGCCTGGAGGCCGAACATCTCGGCCTTCTCGTCCGGCTCCTCGTGGTCGTACCCGAGGAGGTGCAGCACCCCGTGGACCGTGAGGAGCTGGAGCTCCTCGTCCATGGAGTGCCGGGTCTCCGCGTCCTCGCCCTGCTTCTCGGCGACCTCCGGGCAGAGCACGATGTCACCGAGGAGCCCCTGCGGGGGCTCCTCGTCGTCCTTGGCCGGCGGACGCAGCTCGTCCATCGGGAAGGACATGACATCGGTCGGGCCCGGGAGGTCCATCCACTGGATGTGGAGCTGTTCCATGGCGTCGGTGTCCACCACGATCACCGAGAGCTCGGAGAGCGGGTGGATCCGCATCCGCGCGAGCGCGTAGCGGGCGATGTCGAGGATCGCCTGCTCGTCGACCTCGGTTCCGGACTCGTTGTTGACGTCGATCGACATGGTGCGCTGCTACTGCTTCCCGTTGTGGCCGGCTCGGCTGTCGTACTTCTCGTACGCGTCGACGATACGGCCGACGAGCTTGTGCCGGACGACATCCTGGGAGGTGAGCCGGGAGAAGTGCACGTCCTCGACGCCGTCCAGGATCTCCTGGACCTGGCGCAGACCGCTCTTGGTCCCGTTCGGCAGGTCGACCTGGGTGACGTCACCGGTGATGACGATCTTCGAGTCGAAGCCGAGCCGGGTCAGGAACATCTTCATCTGCTCGGCGCTGGTGTTCTGCGCCTCGTCGAGGATGATGAACGCGTCGTTGAGCGTGCGGCCGCGCATGTACGCCAGCGGCGCCACCTCGATCGTGCCCGCCGCCATCAGCCGCGGGATCGAGTCGGGGTCGAGCATGTCGTGCAGCGCGTCGTAGAGCGGGCGCAGGTACGGGTCGATCTTCTCGTAGAGCGTGCCGGGCAGGAAGCCGAGCCGCTCGCCCGCCTCGACGGCGGGCCGGGTCAGGATGATCCGGTTGACCTGCTTGGACTGCAGGGCCTGGACCGCCTTCGCCATGGCGAGGTAGGTCTTGCCGGTGCCGGCGGGGCCGATGCCGAACACGATCGTGTGCTTGTCGATCGCGTCGACGTACCGCTTCTGGTTGAGCGTCTTGGGGCGGATCGTGCGACCGCGGCTGGAGAGGATGTTCTGGGTGAGCACCTCGGCCGGGGTCTCCTGGCCGTCCCCCTCGCCGCTCTCGCTCGCCCTGAGCATGGCGATCGAGCGTTCCACTGCGTCCTCCGTCATCGGCTGACCGGTGCGGAGCACCAGCATCATCTGGTCGAACAGGCGCTGGATCAGCGCGACTTCCGCCGCGTCACCGGCGGCGCTGACCTCGTTTCCCCGGACGTGGATGTCGGCCGCCGGGAAGGCCGTCTCGATCACGCGCAGCAAGGCGTCACCGGAGCCCAGAACGGTCACCATCGGGTGGTTGGCAGGGACGGTGAAGTGGGCTCGCGCCTGCCTCGGCGCAGGGGTCTGGGCTGTGGGTGTCTGAGTCATGGGCCGGCTCTGTGGCCTGCACATACCTCCCGTTGCAAGGTTCTCGCCGATCGACAACCTCTCGGATTACCAAGCGTACGACTCCGCACCGACAACACCGAGGGCTTTTTCGCACAGGCTCGCGAGCGGGCGGGCCCGCCCGCCGGTCAGACGGGGTGGCGGAAGCCGATCGTCGGGACCGCCCGGCGCAGCGGCCAGGGCCGGGCGGCGGCGGGCAGCAGCTCGTCCAGGAAGGCGTACCGCTGGAGCGCGGCCGGGTCCTGGTCGGCGAAGGTGCGGATCCGCTGCCACCAGGCGGCGATCTCCGCCCAGCCCGGCGCCGAGAGCGATCCGCCGAACTCCTGGACCGAGAGCGCCGCGGTCAGTCCGGCGAAGGCCAGCCGGTCGGCCAGCGGCCAGTCCGCGAGGGTTCCGGTGACGAAACCGGCGACGAAGACGTCACCCGCGCCGGTGGGGTCGAGCGCCTCGACCTCGATCGCGGGCACCTCGGCGCTCGCCCCGGTCGCCGAGTCCACCGCGTAGGCGCCCTCCGCGCCGAGTGTGACCACGGCGAGCGGCACGCGCTCGGCCAGGGCGTGGGCGGCGGCGCGCGGGCAGTCGGTGCGGGTGTAGCGCATCGCCTCCTCGGCGTTGGGCAGGAAGGCCTGGCAGTGCTCCAGGTCGGTGAGGGCGTCCAGGTCCCAGCGGCCGGTCTCGTCCCAGCCGACGTCGGCGAAGATCCGGGCGCCGTTGCGGGCCGCGGTGGCGACCCAGGCTTCGCTGCGGCCGGGGGTGAGCGAGGCGACGGCGGCACGGGCGCGGGGCGGGCAGCACGGGAAGGCGGGTTCCCCGGCGGGGACTGCGGGGCCGGGGGCCTCGTGGCCGTGCGAGACCATCGTCCGCTCGCCCTCGTACGCCATCGAGACGGTCACCGGCGAGTGCCAGCCGGGGACCGTGTGCGACATGGACAGGTCGATGCCCTCGCCCTGTTCGAGGGCGTCCCAGCAGTACTCCCCGTAGTGGTCGTCGCCGAACGCGGCGGCCAGTGAGGTGTGCAGCCCCAGTCTCGCCAGGGCGGTCGCCATGTTGGCGACCCCGCCGGGGCTGGAGCCCATGCCGCGCGCCCAGGACTCGGTGCCACGCACCGGGGCGCTGTCGAGGCCGGTGAAGATGATGTCGAGGAAGACCGTGCCGGTGAGGAAGACGTCGCAGGCCGGGTCCTGCGGGGCGCGCAGCCCGTCCAGTGGGTCGATACCTGGAATGTCCGTACTCACCTTGCACTCCCCGGTCGTGGCAGATCTGGCCAGTGTGCCCGATTCACCGCCGTAACCGGAGGGTGCGCGCCGCCGGTCGCGAAGGGCTCGTCCGGGCGCCTCACATGTGGGCCCCGACCTGCATAAACATGCGCTGCTACCCGGGCCCCCGGAGAGTAAACGCATATGTGACCCAGATCACACTGGGGCGGCTTTCGGTCGACTGGCCGCAGTTGATACAAATTGGCCCGCGAGCCCAGTCGGTGACAGTTACCGAAGAGTGGCCCGATTTCCCCGTATTTCCGCATTGCCCTCCCCTGCCTTCTCTGCCGCCTCAGGCATGTCCTCAGGAACGCCCATGTCCTCGCGCCCTCGCGCCGCGTGGCCCCTGGTCGCCGTGTTCACCGCCGGCTACCTCGCCGCTTATCTGCTCCCCACCATCGTCGGGCGGCTCTCCGTCTATCTGGGCCTCAGTACGGCGCAGGCCGGCCTGGTCGGCAGTGCCCTGCTGCTGAGTTCGGCGACCGCCGGATTCACACTGGCGGGCCGGGTCGAGACCTACGGCCCTCGGCGGCCGGCCCGGACGGGGCTGGTGCTGGCCATGGTGGGGTACGGCTGCGCCGCCCTGGCCGGGTCGGTGCCGCTGGTGGTCATGGGCGCGATGATCGGCGGCTTCGGCTCCGGCACGGCGACCGCGGTGGCCGCCGCGGGCATCGCCGCCCAGCGCGATCCGCACCGCACCTCGTCGCTCGGGCTGCTCAGCGTCTCCGCGACGGCGGGCGCCCTGTATCTGACGATCCCCCACCTCGGCGGCGGCCACCGGCTGCCGTTCGCCTCGATCGCCGTGGTCGCCCTGCTCGTCTGGCCCGCCACGGCGCGGCTCGGCGGCGTCACGCCCACCGGTCCCGCCGCCCCGGTCGCCGGCCGGCTGCCGCACCGCCGCTCGGGTCTGGTGCTCGCGGGCGGCATGCTCGTCTGGTCGATGGCGCAGAACGCGCTCTGGGGCGTCAGCAGCCGGATCGGGGTGGACCAGGTCGGGCTCTCCGAGGTCACCATCGGCGCGGTGTTCGCCGCCGCGCTCGGCACGGGTCTGCTCGGGGTGATGGGCGCCGGGATGCTGGGCGCCAGGCTCGGCCGGGCGGTGCCGATCGGTCTGGGCACCGTGATCATCGCGGCGAGCATCGTGCTCAGCTCGTCGGCCGGGAACCTCGGCTCGTTCGCGACCGGCGAGATCCTGTGGAACACCGTCTACCCGGTGGTGCTGTCGTATCTGATCGGCCTGGCCGCCTCACTGGACGTACGCGGGCGCTGGGCGGTCCTCGCGGGCTCCGCCTCGTCCGTCGGGGTGGCCTGCGGACCGGTCCTGGGCAGTGTGCTTTCCGAGCAGGCCGGTTACCCGGTCATGGGCCTGATCCTGGGCGCCGTCACGCTTCTGGTCGCGGCCCCGGTCACGGCCGTCGCCCTGCACACCGGTGGCCGTCCGCTGGTACCGGGATCGGTGCGCCGCAGAGGCGGCGCACCCGCCGCGCTGCTCGCCGTCACCACCGGGGCGGTGCCCGGCGCCGTGCCCAAGCTGGGCTCGCCCGAGCAGGCCGTCACGGAGATCAGCCTGCCGGTGCGCCGAAGGCGCCCGGTCAGGACCGCGTTCCGGACGGCCGGCCCGGCGGGCGGGGCCGGTCAGTCGAACGCGTACGCCTCGACCTCGGACAGATAGCGGGCCCTGCGCTCCTCGTCGTGGTCGAGGAAGGCCGCCTCGAAGGAGTTGCGGGCCAGGGTGCGCAGCCGCTCCCGGTCCAGGGCGAGCGCCTCGTGGACGGCGTGGAAGGTGTCCCCGACGTACCCGCCGAAGTAGGCGGGGTCGTCGGAGTTCACCGTGCAGAGCAGTCCGGCGTCCATCATGGCCCGCAGCGGGTGCTCCTCCAGGGTGTCGATGGCGCGCAGCCGTACGTTGGACAGCGGGCAGAGGGTGAGCGGCACCCGGTCCGCGACCAGCCGCTCCACCAGCTCCGGGTCCTCCATGCAGCGCAGTCCGTGGTCGATGCGCTCGACCCCGAGGACGTCCAGCGCCTCCCGGATGTACTCGGGCGGGCCCTCCTCGCCCGCGTGGGCGACCTTGCGCAGCCCGAGCGCCCCGGCCGCCTCGTACACCTCGCGGAACTTGACGGGCGGGTGGCCGACCTCGGCCGAGTCCAGGCCGACCGCGCTGATCCGGTGCAGATGCGGCTTCGCCGCCTCCAGGGTCTCCAGCGCCGACTCGGCGGACTCGTCGCGCAGGAAGCACATGATCAGCTGGGTGGAGATGCCGTGCCGCTCCTCACTGCGGTCCAGCGCCCGGCCGAGCCCCTCGACGACGGTGCCGATCGGGACGCCGCGGGCGGTGTGAGCCTGCGGGTCGAAGAAGATCTCCGCGTGCCGGACGCCCTGGGCCGCGGCGCGGGCGAGGTACGCGTCGGCGAGCTCCTCGAAGTCCTGCTCGGTCCGGAGCACCGCCATCAGCGCGTAGTACAGGTCGAGGAAGCTCTGCAGGTCGTCGAAGAGGTAGGCGGTGCGCAGCTCCTCGGTGTCCGTGTACGGCAGCTGAACGCCGTTGCGCGCGGCGAGCGCGAAGGCCAGCTCGGGTTCGAGGGTGCCTTCGATGTGCAGGTGGAGTTCGGCTTTGGGGAGGGGCACGGGCATTTCACGCTCACAGACGGTGGTGCTGATGTGTCAGAAGTGCCGGGTGGGCACAGGGATACGGCTGAGGTCCTGGGCGACGGTGAGTTCGCCCTCGAAGCCCGCCGCGCGGGCCTGGGCCTCGAAGAGCGCCGGGTCGTCGTACCGCTGCGAGAAGTGCGTCAGCACGAGGTGCCGCACTCCCGCGTCCCGGGCCACCCGGGCCGCCTGTCCGGCGGTCAGATGGCCGTGGTCGGTGGCGAGCCGTTCGTCCTCGTCGAGGAAGGTCGACTCGATGACCAGCAGGTCGCAGCCCTCGGCGAGGACATGCACGCCGTCGCAGAGCCTCGTGTCCATGATGAACGCGAACCGCTGGCCGCGCCTGCGCTCGGAGACGTCGTCCAGCGTGACGCCGCCGATGACGCCCTCGCGCCGGATCCGGCCGACGTCGGGCCCCTTGATGCCGTGCTCGGCCAGTCGCGCGGGCAGCATGCGCCGCCCGTCGGGCTCGACGAGGCGGTAGCCGTACGACTCGACGGGGTGCGAGAGCCGGTGGGTGCTGAGCGTGTACGCGTCGGTGGTGGCGAGCACCCCGTCGGCGGCGACCGGGGCCTCGGTCAGCTCGACGGACTCGCGGTAGGCGGTGGCGTACCGCAGCCGCTCGAAGAAGTGCTGCCCGCTCGCCGGGTAGTGCGCGGTGACCGGGTGCGGGACCTGGTCGAGGTTGATCCGCTGGATCACCCCGGCCAGGCCGAGCGAGTGGTCACCGTGGAAGTGCGTGACGCAGATCCGGTCGATGTCGTGCGCGGCGACACCGGCCCGCAGCATCTGGCGCTGGGTGCCCTCACCGGGGTCGAAGAGGATGCCCTCGCCGTCCCAGCGCAGCAGATAGCCGTTGTGATTGCGGTGTCTGGTCGGGACCTGGCTGGCGGTGCCGAGGACCACGAGTTCGCGTACGGACACGGGGTGCGGGCCGTTCTAGCCGGGGGGCCACTGAAGTCCGCGGCCGCCCAGGACGTGGGCGTGCGCGTGGAAGACGGTCTGGCCGGCTCCGGAGCCGGTGTTGAAGACGACCCGGTAGCCGGTGTCCACGATCTTCTCGTCGGCGGCGACCTGCCCGGCCTCACGCAGTATGTCGGCGGCGACACCCGGCTCGGCGGCGGCGAGCGCGGCGGCGTCCGGGTGGTGGACGCGGGGAATGATGAGCACGTGGGTGGGGGCCTGCGGGTTGATGTCCCGGAAGGCGACGGTGGTCTCGGTCTCGCGGACGATGGTTGCCGGGATCTCACCCGAGACGATCTTGCAGAACAGGCAGTCGGGCTGCGGTTCTCCTGCCATGGGGTGGCTCCTCGCTGGGTGGTGACGGTCGCGGTGATCGTTGTACGGCATCGTATCGGGCCCGCAATCCAGCCCCTCCGGAACCTGGAACCCAGCCCGGCCGGAACCTGGGAACCAGCCCCTCCGGCGTTCGAGGAGCGGGGGGACAGGGGGCGGAGCCCCCGGACACGGGAAGGGGCGGGCAGGGGCAGCGAGCCCGCCGCAGGCGCCCCCACCCGCACCCCGCCCCGCTCCCCTACGCCTCCGGCAGTCCCGGCAGCTCCGGCGCCCGCTTGGCCGGTGTCCCGGCCAGTGACTCCAGTGCGATCCGGATCGCCTCGTCGAGCTGGGGATCCCGGCCCGCCGCATAGTCCTGCGGTGTCACCACGACCTCGACATCGGGGTCGACCCCGTGGTTCTCCACGCCCCAGCCGTAGCCCTCGAACCAGAACGCGAACTTGGGCTGGGTGACCGCTGTCCCGTCCACCAGCTGGTACTTGCTGTCGATGCCGACCACGCCGCCCCAGGTCCGGGTGCCGACGACCGGCCCGATGCGCAGCGCCTTGATCGCGGCGTTCACGATGTCGCCGTCCGAGCCGGAGAACTCGTTGGCCACCGCGACCACGGGGCCGCGCGGCGCGTCCTGCGGGTAACTGAACGGCTGCCTGCCGCGCGGCAGGTCCCAGCCGACCACACGGCGGGCGAGCTTCTCCACGATCAGCTGCGAGGTGTGGCCGCCGCGGTTCTCCCGGACGTCCACGACCAGCCCCTCGCGGGCCACTTCGACCCGCAGGTCGCGGTGGAGCTGCGCCCAGCCCGAGCCGACCATGTCGGGGACGTGGAGGTAGCCGAGGCGTCCGCCGGAGCGCTCGTGCACATAGGCCCGCCGGCCGGCGACCCAGTCGTGGTAGCGCAGTGCCTCCTCGTCGGCGATCGGTACGACGACGACGTGGCGGGGGTCGCCGCCGTCGACCGGCGAGACGGTCAGCTCGACCGGCTTGTCCGCCGAGCCGGTGAGCAGCGGTCCGGGCCCGGTCACCGGGTCGACCGGGCACCCGTCGACGGCGATGATCGCGTCCCCCACGCGTGCCGCCACGCCGGGCGCGGCGAGCGGGGAGCGGGCCTCCGGGTCGGAGGTCTCGGACGGCAGGATCCGGTCGATCCGCCAACTCCCCCCGTCCGTACGGGAGATGTCCGCACCGAGCAGCCCCTGCCGGGACGAGTCGTCGCCCCATCCGCCGGACGGCCTCACATAGGCGTGCGAGGTGCCGAGCTCCCCCTGCACCTCCCAGAGCAGGTCCATCAGGTCGTCGTGGGTGGCGACCCGCTCCAGCACCGGGCGGTAGCGGTCCAGGACCCCGTCCCAGTCGAGGCCGCCCATGTCGGGGCGCCAGTAGTTGTCCCGCATGATGCGCCCGGCCTCGTTGTACATCTGGCGCCATTCGGCGGCCGGTTCGAGGATCCGCCGGATCCGGGAGAGGTCGACGGTGACGCCGCCGTCGCTGCCGCCGTCGTCGTCATCGGCCGAGACATGGCTGTCGGACGGTACGGCGCGCAGCTTGCCCCGGGTCTGCATGACGATCCGCTTGCCGTCGCCGCTGACCGCGAAGTCCTCGACGCCGGAGGCGAGTTCCTCGCAGCGCAGCTTCTCCAGGTCGTACCGCTCCAGGACGGTCTCGGGCCGCCGGGAGTCGGGGGTGGGGCCGCTGGTGCCGAGCACCCCGGTCACCGGGTGGCTCAGCCACAGCAGCCCGTCCTTCGCGGCGCGCAGCGTGGAGTAGTTGGCGGCCTCGACGGGCAGCGGCACGATCCGGTCGGCGAGCCCTTCGAGGTCGATCCGGGTCACGGGGAGCGCGGTCGGGTTGTCCTGGTCGCCCTCGCCGCCGCTCTTCTCGGTCGGGCGGCCGTGGCGCTGCGGCCCGAACGGGGAGGGCGTGGTGGCGGCGAGCGTCAGCAGGTGGGGGCGGCAGGCGCCGATGAACGCCAGGTCGAAGACATGGGCGTCGTAGACCGGGTCGAAGGACCGCTCGGAGAGGAACGCCAGGTGCTTGCCGTCACCGGTGAACGCGGGGGCGAAGTCCCGGAAGCGCAGCGGGGTGGCCTCGGTGACCGACAGATCGGCGAGGTGCGCGAGCTTGAGCCGGCTGAGCGGTTCGGGTCCGGGGTGGGACCAGGCGAGCCAGGCGGAGTCGGGCGAGAAGACGAGGCCGGAGGCTTCGCCGTGCTCGCTGCGGTCCACCTCGTGGACCTCGCCGCTCTCCCGCTCGACGATCAGGATCCGCCCGTCGTGCGCGGCGACGGCGAACCGGCTGCCGTCGGGGGCCGGGGTCAGGTCGAGGACCCGGCCGATACGGCCCGCGGCGAGGCGGCGCGGTACGGCGCCGGGGGCGGTTCCGGTGGCGGGGGCGCACTCCAGGGCGTCGTCGCCCTCGGCGTCGGTGACCCAGACGACGTGCTGGTCGCCGTCGGCCTGGAAGGTGCGGGGCAGCCGGGCCCGTACGCCCGGTTCGACGGCGAGCGCGCGGGCCGGGCCCCCACTGTGGGTGACCCAGTGGACGGCGCCGCGCGTCCCCACGGCGCTGCCGCGGCCGGTGCGGTCCGGGGACGCGGCGTCGAGGTGGCTGCCGGCGTGCACGGGGTGCGGCTGGAGGTCGGCGCGCTGGCCGCCGAGCCGGATGTCGACGCGGCGGGGCCCGTCGCCCCCGAGGTCGTCAAGCAGCCAGAGTTCACCGGCCGAGGCGTAGGCGACCCGGGTGCCGTCGGTGGACGCGTGGCGGGCGTAGAAGCCCTCGATGCCGGTGTGGCGGCGCAGGTCGGAGCCGTCGGGGAGCGAGGAGTAGACCGCGCCGACGCCTTCGTGGTCGGAGAGGAAGGCGATCCGCTCGCCCACCCACATCGGGCATTCGATGTTCCCGTCGAGGTCGGCGTGGAGCCGTACGAACTCCGCCGGGCCGTCGGCGGGGGGCTCCTGCTCGATCCACAGCTTGCCCGCCGTGCCGCCCCGGTAGCGCTTCCAGGCGGCGGCCTCGCGCCCCATGGTGACCGAGAGCAGCAGGACCCGGCCGCCGGGCCCGTACGCGACCGAGCCGACCGGCCCGTACGGCAGGGTCCGGGCGGGTCCGCCGTCGACCGGGACGGCCCTGGCCCAGGTGCGCCGGAGCGATGCCTGCCCCTGGGAGCTGATGACGAGCACCTCGCCCTCGGGCGTCCAGCCGTGCACGGCGGTCCGTGCGTCGCCCCAGTAGGTGAGCCGCTCGGAGGGGCCGCCGTCGGCAGGCGCGATGTGCACCTCGGGGGCGCCGTCCCGGGTGGTCGTCCAGGCGACCCGGGTTCCGTCGGGCGATATCCGGGGGCCGGCGACCGGCCGGTTGTCGGCGCAGACGCGCCAGGCTCGGCCGCCGTCCAACGGCGCCAGCCAGACATCGTCCTCGGCGGTGAAGGCGATCGAATCGCCCTGGACATGGGGGTATCGGAGGTAGGCAGACTGCGTCACACCGGTCACCCTAGGTCGCGGTCCCGTTCCGCGTAAGCGGGTTGGCCGGAGTTCGACGGGCCGCCGGGAGGGCGGACCGGATCACTTGCCCATGGGCGTCTCGGTCACCGTCACCGTGACGGTGACCACCGGCCCGGGGCCGCCGGCCGGCGGCGGGTTCACCACCGCGGTCGACGGGGCGGCGTCGCAGTTGCCGAGCACATCCGCCCGGAAGACGGACCTCCCGCCCGTCTTCGCGGTCAGGTCCCCCCGCACGCACCGGCCGCCCAGCTCCTGGGTCACCTTGCCGCTGAGGGTGATGGCCTCGCCCTGTCCGGTCTTGCCGGTGCAGTCGACGTCCGCGATCCGGCGCACGGACGCCGAGGGCTGCGCGCCCCCGGCCCGGTCCCCGTCGACGCCCGCCGTGCAGTTCAGCCACTGCACATCGACCCCGTTGCGCTCCAGTGCGCCGGTGCCGACCCGGTCGGTGGTCACGGCGATGGACGCGGAGTTCAGCCCGCCCTGGGGGTCACAGGCGGCAGCTCCCGCGACCGCCGCGACCACGAGTGCGGACGCGGCCAGAAAGCGCCGTTCTCTTCCCTGACCCCATGCCCTTGATGTCCCCATACGGGCAGCTTCCCACCGTTGCCCCACCGCGCGGTAGACGGCGTGCGGGGACAGCTGGGGTGGCACCGGAGCGCAAGCGGGGGCTCACGACCAGCGGCCGGTGCGCCCCAGCAGCAGTGCGGTTGCCGCCGTGCCGGCCGTGGAGGTGCGCAGCACGCTCGCGCCGAGCCGGCAAATCCGGGCGCCCGCCGCGGTGAAGGCCGCCAGCTCGTCCGGCGAGACCCCGCCCTCGGGGCCGACGACGAGCACGATCTCGCCCCGGTCGGGGAGCGGGACGGTGGCCAGCGGCTCGCTGTCGTGCCCCCGGTCCTCGTGCAGGACGGCGGCGAAGTCCGCCGCGGCGACCAGGGCGGCCGCCTGCTTGGTGGTCATCGCGTCGGCCACGTCGGGGAAGCGCACCCGGCGGGACTGCTTGCCCGCCTCCCGGGCGGTGTTGCGCCATTTCGCGAGGGACTTGAGACCTCGGTCGCCCTTCCACTGCGTGATGCAGCGCGAAGCCTGCCAGGGCACGATCGCGTCCACGCCGGTCTCCGTCATCGTCTCCACGGCGACCTCGCCCCTGTCGCCCTTGGGCAGGGCCTGGACGACGGTGATGCGGGGGGCGGGGCGGGGCTCCTCCAGGATCCCGGTCAGGCCGGTGACGACGAGCCGGTCCTTGCCCTCGGCGGCCAGGACGATGCCTTCCGCCCAGTGGCCGCGCCCGTCGGTGAGCACGACGTCCTCACCTGCGCGCAGCCGCTTCACCGACACGGCGTGCCGGCCCTCGGGCCCCTCCAGGACGAACTCGGGCCCGCCGGGGACCTGTTCGACGACGAAGACCGGTGCGGTCACTGCGTACTCCCTGTGCTCACTGCCGTCCGTGCGGCGTCCAGTTCTTCGGCGAGCAGCCTGACCAGCCGGCCGGCCGGCAGCTCGCGTGCCATCCGGTGCCCCTGGCCCGCCCAGAGCGCCATGCCCTGCGCGTCCCCGGCCTTGGCCGCCGCCTTGCGCAGCCCGGCGGTCAGATAGTGCACCTGCGGGTAGGCGGCGGGGGCGTACGGGCCGTGCTCGCGCATGAACCGGTTGACCAGACCGCGGGCCGGGCGGCCGGAGAACGCCCGGGTCAGGGCGGTCCGTACGAACAGCGGGTTGGTCAGCGCCTGCTTGTGCAGCGGGCTCGCCCCGGACTCGGGGCAGACCAGGAAGGCCGTGCCGAGCTGCGCCGCCTCCGCGCCCGCGGCCAGCACCGCGGCGATCTGGGATCCGCGCATCAGCCCGCCGGCCGCGACGATCGGTATCTGCACGGTCTCGCGGACCTGGGACACCAGCGAGAGCAGCCCGATTCCGGCGCCGTCGGTCTGCGGGTCGTCGCGGTGGGTGGACTGGTGGCCGCCCGCCTCGACGCCCTGGACACAGAGCGCGTCGGCGCCCGCCCACTGGGCGGCCTGGGCCTCCTCGGGCGTGGTGACCGTCACGATGGTGTACGTGCCGACGCCGGCGAACGCGTCGAGGGTGTCGCGGGTCGGGCAGCCGAAGGTGAACGAGACGGCCGGGACCGGATCGTCCAGGAGTATGGCCAGCTTGGCGTCGTAGCCGTCGTCGCCGCTGGAGTCCGGGTCGCCGAGCGGGGTCTCGTACCAGGCGGCCTCGCCCGCGAGCTGGTGCCGGTACACCTCGACGGCGCTCGGGTCGGCGAGTCCCGGCTGCGGCATGAAGAGATTGACGCCGAAGGGCTGACCGGTCAGCCCGCGCAGCTGTTTGATCTCGTTGTACATGCCGTCCGCCGTCTTGTACCCGGCGGCGAGGAAACCGAGCCCGCCCGCCTCGGAGACGGCCGCGACGAGCTGTGGACAGGACGTGCCCCCCGCCATCGGGGCCTGCACGATCGGATACCGGCAGAGATCGGTCAACGCGGATGACATGACCGCATCGTGTCACGTCCCCGGCCGCCCGGGGCGCCCACCCCGGGGTCCGCTTTGTACTCAAACGCCGGACGGGCCCGTCGAGCGGGTCCGTCCGGCGTCCGGGAACGGCTTGCGGAGTCGGTCAGCGGCCGTTGAAGGCGTCCTTCAGCCGGGAGAACAGCCCCTGCTGGCCGGGCTGGAACTGGCCGGTGGGCCGCTCCTCACCGCGCATCTTCGCCAGGTCGCGCAACAGTCGCTCCTGCTCCGGGTCGAGCTTCGTCGGGGTCATCACCTCGACGTGCACGATCAGGTCGCCGCGCCCGCCGCCCCGCAGATGCGTGATGCCGCGGCCGTGCAGCGGGACCGACTGGCCGGACTGGGTGCCCGGCCGGATATCGACCTCCTCCAGGCCGTCGAGCGTCTCCAGCGGCACCTTGGTACCGAGCGCGCCCGCCGTCATGGGGATGGTGACCGTGCAGTGCAGGTCGTCGCCGCGGCGCTGGAACACCGCGTGCGAGAGCTCGTGGATCTCCACGTACAGATCGCCGGCCGGGCCGCCGCCGGGGCCGACCTCGCCCTCGCCCGCGAGCTGGATGCGGGTGCCGTTGTCGACACCGGCGGGGATCTTCACGGTGAGCGTGCGCCGCGAGCGGATGCGGCCGTCGCCGGCGCACTCCGGGCACGGGGTCGGCACGACCGTGCCGAAGCCCTGGCACTGCGGGCAGGGCCGCGAGGTCATGACCTGGCCGAGGAAGGACCGGGTGACCTGGGAGACCTCGCCGCGGCCGCGGCACATGTCACAGGTCTGCGCGGAGGTGCCGGGTGCGGCACCCTCGCCGCTGCACGTCGTACAGACGACGGCCGTGTCGACCTGGATGTCCTTGGTGGTGCCGAACGCCGCCTCGGCGAGATCGATCTCCAGCCGGATCATCGCGTCCTGGCCGCGCCGGGTGCGCGAACGGGGTCCGCGCTGCGACGACGTACCGAAGAACGCGTCCATGATGTCGGAGAAGTTGCCGAAGCCGCCCTGTCCGAATCCGCCCGCGCCCGCGCCGCCGGAGGCGGACAACGGATCGCCGCCGAGGTCGTAGACCTGCTTCTTCTGCGGGTCCGACAGCACCTCGTAGGCGGCGTTGATCTCCTTGAACCGCTCCTGGGTCTTCGGATCGGGGTTCACATCCGGGTGCAGCTCGCGGGCGAGCCGCCGGAATGCCTTCTTGATCTCGTCCTGAGAGGCGTCGCGGCGCACGCCGAGTACGGCGTAGTAGTCCGTGGCCACTTACGACTCCGCCAGGATCTGTCCGACGTAACGTGCCACTGCGCGTACCGCTCCCATCGTTCCGGGGTAGTCCATGCGGGTCGGTCCGACCACGCCGAGTTTGGCGACTGCCTCGTCGCCCGAACCGTAGCCGACCGCGACGACGGACGTGGAGTTGAGCCCCTCGTGGGCGTTCTCGTGCCCGATACGTACGGTCATGCCCGAGTCCTTGGCCTCGCCGAGCAGCTTCAGCAGCACGACCTGCTCCTCCAGTGCCTCCAGCACCGGCCGGATCATCACCGGGAAGTCGTGCCCGAAGCGGGTGAGGTTGGAGGTGCCGCCGATCATCAGCCGCTCCTCCGTCTCCTCGACGAGGGTTTCGAGCAGGGTGGAGAGCACGGTGGACACGGTTCCCCGGTCCTCGCTCTCGAAGGATTCCGGCAGGTCCTGCACCAGCTGCGGGACGTCCGCGAAACGGCGTCCGACGACCCGGCTGTTGAGCCGGGCCCGCAGATCGGCCAGAGAGGTCTCGCCGAACGGGGCGGGGCAGTCGATCATGCGCTGTTCGACCCGGCCGGTGTCCGTGATGAGCACGAGCATCAGCCGGGCGGGTGCCAGTGAGAGCAGCTCCACATGCCGGACCGTCGACCGGGTCAGCGAGGGGTACTGCACGATGGCGACCTGCCGGGTCAGCTGCGCGAGCAGCCGTACGGTGCGGCCCACGACGTCGTCGAGGTCCACCGCGCCGTCGAGGAAATTGTGGATGGCGCGGCGCTCCGGCGTCGAGAGGGGCTTGACCCCCGCGAGCCTGTCGACGAAGAGCCGGTAGCCCTTGTCCGTCGGGATGCGTCCCGCGCTGGTGTGGGGCTGGGCGATGAAGCCCTCGTCCTCCAGCACCGCCATGTCGTTGCGGACGGTCGCCGGGGAGACCCCCAGCTTGTGCCGCTCGGTGAGCGCCTTGGAGCCGACGGGCTCCTCCGTGCCGACATAGTCCTGGACGATGGCGCGAAGCACTTCGAGTCTGCGTTCGCTGAGCATCGCGCACACCTCCAGCTGTGTTTCCTCGTTGGTTCTCGGGTCGTTCCTGTTTCTCTGCCCAGGAATCCTCCTGGCACTCTGTCATCGCGAGTGCCAGCAACCCCCCGGCCAGTGTACGGCGGCCGAGTGGGGGCCTAGCAAGGGCGACCGGCCACGCTACCGCGAGACCGCGCAGGTCGTTGCCGATAGCGTCGCGGTATGGATGCCTCTTGGGAAGAGTTCGGCTGGGAGCGACTCGGTCACGGAGTGGGCCGGCGGCGCCTTCCCGGATGGGACGCGACGGTCGCACTGGTGGTCGGAGCGGACGCGGTGCTGCTCTACGACACCGGATCGACGCTCCGTGAAGGCGCCGAGGTGCGGGCCCAGGCGCAGGCCCTGCTCGGCCGGAGGGTGACGCATATCGCACTCAGCCATCCCCATTTCGATCATGTACTGGGCACCGCCGCGTTCTCCGGCGCCCAGGTGTACGGAGCGGTCGGCATGCGGGAGCTGCTGAAGCACGGGGCGGACGAGCTGCACACCGCGGCCGTGCGCCACGGGGTCGGCGAGCACGACGCGGCGGAGGCCGCGGACGCGCTGGTCGCGCCGCAGCACGAGGTGTGCGGCGAGTGGACGGTCGACCTGGGCGGCGGGCGCGAGGTGCTGCTGGCCGACGTGGGCCCCGCGCACAGCGGCCACGACCTGGTGGCGGTCGTCCCCGGCTCCCCCGCGGTCGTGCTCTGCGGCGACCTGGTCGAGGAGTCCGGCGAACCCCAGGCGGGCTCGGACGCCTTCCCGTCCCGCTGGCCGGCCTCGCTGGACCGGCTGCTGGCACTGGGCGGCGAGGACGCGGTGTACGTGCCGGGGCACGGGGCGGTGGTGGACGCGGCGTTCGTACGGGATCAGCGCGAACAACTGGCCGTACGCTTCGGCGTGTCGTGACCCCCGGTCGTCCTATCGTCGTCCGATGCGCAGCTACCAGCCGGACCTGACCCCGCCGTGGAAGAGGTCCGCCCCCGTTCCCGAGGTCCCCGCCGAAGCCGATCTGGTCGTGGAGGAGGTCTCCACCGGATTCTGCGGTGCGGTGATCCGCTGCGAGAAGACGGCCCAGGGGCCGACGGTGACCCTGGAGGACCGCTTCGGCAAGCACCGGGTGTTCCCGATGGAGCCGCGCGGCTTCCTGCTGGAGGGCCGGGTGGTCACGCTCGTACGCCCCTCGGCCGCCGCTCCGGTGCGCCCCGCGCGCACGGCCTCGGGTTCGGTCGCGGTCCCCGGCGCGCGCGCCCGCGTCGCACGGGCGGGCCGGATCTATGTGGAAGGCCGGCACGACGCGGAGCTGGTCGAGCGGGTCTGGGGCGACGACCTGCGGATCGAGGGCGTGGTCGTCGAGTACCTGGAGGGCATCGACGACCTCCCCGCCATCGTGCGCGGGTTCTCCCCCGGCCCGGACGCCAGGCTGGGCGTCCTGGTCGACCATCTGGTCCCCGGCTCCAAGGAGTCCCGGATCGCCGATCAGGTCACGGACGAGAACGTACTGGTGGTCGGCCACCCCTACATCGACGTGTGGGAGGCCGTGAAGCCGTCCTCCGTGGGCATCGCGGCCTGGCCGGTGGTGCCGCGCGGCCAGGACTGGAAGACGGGCGTGTGCCGCGCCCTGGGCTGGCCGGAGAACACCGGCGCGGCCTGGCAGCACATCCTGTCCAAGGTCCACTCGTACCGCGACCTGGAGCCGGCCCTGCTGGGCTCGGTGGAACACCTGATCGACTTCGTGACGGCGCCGGAGTAGCCCGCCGACCCATCCGCCGATTTGAGGTGCTGAATCAAGCCCCTCCGACGATCGAGGAGCGGGGGTCCGGGGTCGGCGTCCCCGGCTACGGGAAGGGGCGGGCGGGGGACCAGGCACACCGCACCCGCACCGCCCGTCCCCCGCGCCTCAGTCCACCAGATCCCGCACCACCGCATCCGCCAGCAGCCGCCCCCGCAACGTGAGCACCGCCCGCCCCCGCTCGTACGGCGCCGCTTCCAGGAGCCCGTCCGCCAGAGCCCGGCGGGACGCGGCCAGCCCGGCCGGAGCCAGGATGTCGAGCGGGCAGCCGTCCTGGAGCCGGAGTTCCAGCAGGATCCGCTCCACCCGCCGGTCCTCCTCGGAGAGGACCTCGCGCCCGGCCCCCGGCGACCGCCCCTCGGCCAGCGCCTGCGCGTACGCGCCCGGGTGCTTCACGTTCCACCAGCGCACCCCGCCGACGTGGCTGTGCGCCCCGGGCCCGGCGCCCCACCAGTCGGCGCCGCGCCAGTACAGCTCGTTGTGCAGGCAGCGGCCCTCCGGCGTACGGGCCCAGTTCGACACCTCGTACCAGGAGAAGCCCGCCGCGGCCATCGCCTCGTCCGCGATCAGATACCGGTCCGCGTGGGCGTCGTCGTCGGTCATCGGGATCTCGCCGCGCCGGATCCGGCGGGCCAGCTGCGTGCCCTCCTCGACGATCAGCGCGTACGCCGACACATGGTCCGGTCCCGCCCCGATCGCCGCGTCCAGCGAGGCCCGCCAGTCGTCGTCGGACTCCCCCGGCGTGCCGTAGATCAGGTCGAGGTTGACGTGCTCGAAGCCCGCCTCCCGGGCCTCGGCGACACACGCCTCGGGGCGCCCCGGCGTATGCGTACGGTCGAGGATCTTCAGCACGTGCTGCCGGGCGCTCTGCATGCCGAAGGAGATCCGGTTGAAGCCGCCCTCCCGCAGCTCCGCGAGATACGCCGGACCGACGGACTCCGGATTGGCCTCGGTGGTGATCTCGGCGTCGTCCGCGAGCCCGAACTCCTCCCGGATCGCCCCCAGCATCCGGACCAGGTCGGAGGCCGCCAGCAGGGTCGGCGTACCGCCGCCGACGAAGACCGTGCGGACCGGCCGGGGGTCGTCCCCGAGGACCTTGCGGGCCTGGCGGACCTCGCCGATCAGATGGGTCGCGTAGTTGTCCCGGGAGGCCAGCGCGCCGCCGGAACCGCGCAGCTCGGTCGCGGTGTAGGTATTGAAGTCGCAGTAGCCGCAGCGGGTCGCGCAGTACGGCACGTGCAGGTAGAAGCCGAGCGGCCGGCCGGCGGCGCCTTCCAGGGCATGGCGGGGCAGCGCCCCGTCGTCGGGTACGGGTTCACCATCGGGCAGTACGGAAGGCATACCGCCCATTGTCGCTCGCCGCCGGGAGCCTCCCGGCCATGCCCGTGATCACGGAGGCCGCCCGCCCCCGCTCATGCGCCGCCTCAGCCCGCCTGGAGCACGAGCAGCGCCAGATCGTCGTCCGGCGGCCGCTCGGCGAATTCGTGCACCGCCCGCTTGATCCGGTCCGCGATCCCGTCCGCCGACAGGCCGGAACAGCCCGCCAGTGCCCGGGCCAGTCCGTCCCCGTCGTCGAACATCAGCGTCCCGGAGCGCCGCTCCGTCACACCGTCCGTGACGCACAGCAGGCTGTCGCCGGGTGCCAGCTCGAAGCACTGGCTCTCGTACGCGACGTCGTCGAAGATCCCGAGCAGTATCTGCGGCTCGGCGGCCGGGCGCACCTCGCCGTCGGGCCGCAGCAGCAGCGGCAACGGGTGGCCGGCGCTGGCCAGGGTGCAGCGCACGCCGCCACCGGGCAGCGGTACGAGTTCCCCGTAGAGCAGGGAGAGGAAGCGGGACTGCCCGGTGTCCGCGGTCTGCTGACCGCCCGCGGCTGCCACCATGAGCGCGGCCGCCTCGGCGGCCTCCATCGCGTCGTCGAGGAGCAGCCGGTTGAGCCGGTCGAGGACCTCGCCCACGCCGAAGCCCTCGCGGGCCAGCAGCCGCAGCCAGGGGCGGGCCAGGCCCGTGACGACGGCGGCCTCGGGGCCGCTGCCCTGCACATCGCCGAGGACGAAGCACCAACGGTCGCCGGGGCACGGGAAGATGTCGTAGAAGTCACCGCCGACGACGCCGTCGTCGCTGGGTTCGTACACCAGTGAGCTGGTGACGCCGGGTATGTCGGCGACCTTGCCGGGCAGCAGGGCGCGCTGCAGGATGCGGCTGATGGTGGCCTGCCGGGTGTACTCGCGGGCGGCGCCGACCGCGAGGCCGACCCGGCGTACGAAGTCCTCGATGAGCGCGGTCACCTCGTCGGGGACGCGGACGAGGCCCTCCCGGCCCAGGAGTACGGCGCCGAGGGTCCGGCCGCCGGAGGTGATCCGGTAGGCGAGGGCGGACACGGCGGGCTCCTCGGTCTTCTCGCCGTCCTCCTCGCCGCCGGGCCACGGCATGGAGACGGGCCCGGTGCCGACCCGCTCGGGGAGCCGGATCGGGTCCTGTTCCAGCAGGGCGCGCAGCTGCCCGGTCTCGGCCTCGTCCCGGTGCCAGACGCTGGCGAGCCGGGGGACGGCGGAGGGGCCGCCGTTCTCGGGTTCCAGCCAGATCGCGCACCAGTCGGCGAGTCTGGGCACCAGTAACTGCCCGGAGAGCGCCGCCACGATGTCCTCGTCGAGCTGGCCGGCGAGCAGGTCCGAGGCCTCGGCGAGGAAGGAGAGCGCGCCGCGGCCGGCCCAGTCCGCGTCGTCGCGCAGCGCGCGCCGGGCGTTGGGGGCGAGGAGTTCGGCGGCGCGCAGCCCCTGCTGGAAGCCGGGCTCGGAGGCCGCTTCCGGGAACGGGTTCCAGTCGTCCACGGGGAGCCTGGCCCAGACGGTCTTGAGGCCGGTGCGGTAGGTGATGCCCCAGCGTTCGGCGAGGGTGCCGACGAGCTGGAGTCCGCGGCCGTACTCGGCGGGCTCGTCGGGTCCGACGAGGCTGGTGCCCTCCGCGGCCTCGGCCGCGCTTCCGGACTCCGGACGGTCGCTGCGCACGGCGCGGGCCGGGTGGTGGTCGGAGACCTCCACCACCAGGGCCGCCACCTCGTCCTCGGTGGCCTCCTCCAGCCGGGCGAGCACTTCCACATTGGTCCCGGCGTGCACGACCGCGTTGGTGACCAGCTCGCTGACGACGATTTCCGCGTCATCGGCCACGCGCTCGCTGAAGCCCACGGCCGCCGGCAGCCCGAGCCCGGTCCACTCGCCGAGGGCGGCCCGGACGAACCGGCGGGCGGCGGAGGGTGCGAGGAGGTTCCCGGGCAGGGACGTATGGGCGACCGGCCGCGCGTCCGCACGGCCTGCGGGATCACCGGGACGCTCGGTGATGTCCCGCTGCAAGGGAATGGGCCCCACGGTGCGGCTCCTGACCTGTTCTCGCTCTGTCTGTTCTCGTTGCTGTCTGTCTGTTCTCGTTGGGCGGCGCTGACGACACCGACAGAGTGACAGATGGACCATGCCCATAAGCGGCGAGTTGCCGAAGTGAGCAGAGAAAATGAGCGGGGACGAGCAGGAGCGGCCGCACCGTGCGGCCGGTCCGCGAGGAGCCTTCTATGCCTCGCGGGTTCCCGCGTACATGTCGTCGATGAGTTCCTGGTAGGCGCGCTCGACGACCGGCCGCTTCAGCTTGAGGCTGGGCGTCAGCTCGCCGTGCTCGATGTCCAGGTCGCGGGGCAGCAGCCGGAACTTCTTGATGGTCTGCCAGCGCTGCAGTCCCCCGTTGAGCCGCTTCACGTAGCCCTCGATGAGCTCGACGACCTGCGGGGAGGCCACCACTTCTGCGTACGGCTTCCCGCCCAGGCCGTTCTCGGCGGCCCAGCCGAGGATGGTCGGCTCGTCGAGTGCGATCAGGGCGGTGCAGAAGTTACGGTCCGCGCCGTGCACCAGGATGTTGGAGACGAACGGGCAGACCGCCTTGAACTGTCCCTCGACCTCCGCCGGGGCGATGTACTTGCCGCCGGACGTCTTGATCAGGTCCTTCTTGCGGTCGGTGATCCGGAGATAGCCGTCCACGGACAGCTCGCCGATGTCGCCGGTGTGGAACCAGCCGTCCGACTCCAGCACCTCGGCGGTCTTCTCCGGCTGCCCGTGATAGCCCTGCATCAGGCCGGGGCCGCGCAGCAGGATCTCACCGTCGTCCGCGATCCGTACCTCGGTGCCGGGGAGCGGCTTGCCGACGGTGCCGGTGCGGTAGGCCTCGCCCGGGTTGACGAAGGAGGCGGCGCTGGACTCGGTGAGGCCGTAGCCCTCCAGGATGTGGATGCCGACGCCGGAGAAGAAGAGGCCGATGTCGGGGGCGAGGGCGGCGGAGCCGGAGATGCAGGCGCGCAGCCGGCCGCCGAATGCCTCGCGGATCTTGGCGAAGACGAGAGCGTCGGCGACCTTGTGCTTGGCGCCGAGGGCGAAGGGGACCGAGGCCGTGCCGGTGCGCCGGAAGTTGTCCTGGGAGACCGTGGCGTACTCGCGGGCGACCCCGGCCGCCCACTGGAAGATCTTGTACTTGGCCCCGCCGCCTGCCCGTGCCTTGGCGGCGACGCCGTTGTAGACCTTCTCGAAGATGCGGGGGACGGCGGCCATGTACGTCGGCTGGACCACCGGAAGGTTCTCGATGATCTTGTCGACCCGGCCGTCGATGGCGGTGACGTGGCCGACCTCGATCTGGCCGGAGGTGAGGACCTTGCCGAAGACGTGCGCGAGCGGCAGCCAGAGGTACTGCACGTCCTCCATGGTGATCAGCCCGGTCGCCACGGTGGCCTTGGCCATGTACGACCAGTTGTCGTGCGGCAGGCGTACGCCCTTGGGGCGGCCGGTGGTGCCCGAGGTGTAGATCAGGGTGGCGAGCTGATCGGCCGTGATGGCGGAGACCCGCTCCTCGACCGCCTCGGGGTGCTTCGCCAGGTGCTCGGCGCCGCGGGCCTCCAGCTCGGCGAGGGTGAGCACCCAGCCCTCGGGGTCGCCCTCGGCGGGCCCGGCGCCCTCGGGGTCGATGACGACGACATGGGCGAGGTCCGGCAGTTCGGAGCGGCGCTCGCGGGCCTTGGCCAGCTGGGCGGCGTCCTCGGCGATGAGCACCCGGCTCCCGGAGTCGGAGAGGATGAACGCCGACTCCTCCGCGTTGGTCGACGGGTAGATCGTGGTGGTCGCGGCACCCGCGCACATCACACCGAGGTCGACGAGGACCCATTCCACCCGCGTGCTCGCGGCGAGCGCGATCCGCTCCTCCGGCTGCACGCCCAGACCGATGAGCCCGGCCGCGACGGCGTAGACCCGCTCGGCGGCCTGCGCCCAGCTCAGCGACTTCCACTCATCGGGTCCGTCGCCGGCGGCCGGGACGGGGTAGCGGTACGCCTCCCCGTCCGGGGTGGCCGCCACGCGGTCGATGAAGAGGTTCGCCACGGAGGGCGGTCGGTTCTCGATCAAGGTCAGTGTGTCGCTCACGACGTCCTCCGGGCCTGCGGCAGTGCTTCACGACCGGCTGCTGATTGCTGCTGATGGCTGCTGTGTACCGCTTGTTCCTGTGCCTGTTCCTGCGTACGTCCGTCTGCTCGTCCTGCTCGGACCCCGCCCTTGTTTAACTGGCGAGTAACTACGAAGCCGTGATCAGGGTAGAGCGCCCGCGTCCACCGCGTAAGGGGCAACGGGCCGCCGCTTCATAACAAACGGGCCCCCGTGCCGCGGGGTGCCGCGACACAGGGGCCCGTAGGGCTGTCACCGGGGGGTGGCGGGCTACTTCTTGCCCTTGCCCTCGCCGCCGGACTCGTCCGTCGACAGCACGGCGATGAAGGCCTCCTGCGGCACCTCCACATTGCCGACCATCTTCATCCGCTTCTTGCCCTCCTTCTGCTTCTCCAGCAGCTTCCGCTTACGGGAGATGTCACCGCCGTAGCACTTGGCGAGGACGTCCTTGCGGATGGCGCGGACGGTCTCACGGGCGATGACCCGGGAGCCGATGGCGGCCTGGATCGGCACCTCGAAGTTCTGCCGCGGGATCAGCTCGCGCAGCTTGGCGACCAGCCGGACGCCGTACGCGTACGCCTTGTCCTTGTGCGTGACCGCGGAGAACGCGTCGACCTTGTCGCCGTGCAGCAGGATGTCGACCTTGACGAGCTGGGCGGTCTGCTCGCCGGTGGGCTCGTAGTCGAGCGAGGCGTAGCCCCGGGTCTTGGACTTCAGCTGGTCGAAGAAGTCGAAGACGATCTCGGCGAGCGGCAGGGTGTAGCGGATCTCGACCCGGTCCTCGGAGAGGTAGTCCATGCCGAGCAGGGTGCCGCGCCGCTGCTGGCAGAGTTCCATGATCGCGCCGATGAACTCGCTGGGGGCCAGGACCGTGGCGCGCACGACGGGCTCGTGCACCTTGTCGATCTTGCCTTCGGGGAATTCGCTCGGGTTGGTGACGGTGTGCTCGGTGCCGTCCTCCATGTCGACGCGGTAGACCACGTTGGGGGCGGTGGCGATGAGTTCGAGGCCGAACTCGCGCTCCAGCCGCTCCCGGATCACGTCGAGGTGGAGCAGCCCGAGGAAGCCGACGCGGAAGCCGAAGCCGAGTGCCGCGGAGGTCTCCGGCTCGTACACCAGGGCGGCGTCGTTGAGCTGGAGCTTGTCCAGCGCCTCGCGCAGGTCCGGGTAGTCCGATCCGTCCAGCGGGTACAGCCCCGAGAACACCATCGGCTTGGGGTCCTTGTAGCCGCCCAGCGCCTCGGTCGCGCCCTTGTTCAGGGAGGTGATGGTGTCACCGACCTTGGACTGCCGGACGTCCTTCACACCGGTGATGATGTAGCCGACCTCACCCACGCCGAGGCCGTCGGCCGGGGTCATCTCCGGGGAGGAGACCCCGATCTCCAGCAGCTCGTGGGTGGCGCCGGTGGACATCATCCGGATGCGCTCGCGCTTGTTGAGCTGCCCGTCGACCACACGGACGTACGTGACGACGCCGCGGTACGAGTCGTAGACCGAGTCGAAGATCATCGCGCGGGCGGGGGCGTCCGCCTGGCCGACCGGGGCCGGGACGTCCCTGACCACCCGGTCGAGCAGCGCTTCCACGCCGATGCCGGTCTTCGCGGAGACCTTGAGCACGTCCTCCGGCTGGCAGCCGATGAGGTTCGCCAGCTCCTCGGAGAACTTCTCGGGCTGCGCGGCCGGCAGATCGATCTTGTTGAGCACCGGGACGATGGTGAGGTCGTTCTCCATCGCCAGGTAGAGGTTGGCCAGGGTCTGGGCCTCGATGCCCTGCGCGGCGTCGACCAGCAGGACCGTGCCCTCGCAGGCGGCGAGCGAGCGGGAGACCTCGTAGGTGAAGTCCACGTGGCCCGGGGTGTCGATCATGTTGAGGACATGGGTGCGGCCCTGGCCCTCGCCCGTGGTGGGCGCCCAGGGCAGCCGCACCGCCTGGGACTTGATGGTGATGCCGCGCTCGCGCTCGATGTCCATCCGGTCGAGGTACTGAGCACGCATCTGCCGTTGGTCGACCACACCGGTCAGCTGGAGCATCCGGTCGGCAAGGGTCGACTTGCCGTGGTCGATGTGCGCGATGATGCAGAAGTTGCGGATCAGCGCCGGGTCGGTACGGCTCGGCTCGGGCACGTTGGTAGGAGTCGCGGGCACGCAGGGTCCTGATTCTTGAGACGCCGAACGCCGTGTCTCGGGTCGATGTCGGGTCGGTCGGATCGATACGTAGCCTCCATCGTCCCATGGTTGCGGGGCGGAGACCGGTTTGGGCCGGTCGGAGTGGGGCTGGTACCGTTGACAGCTGTGCCTCGCGACTCTCTCAGGCCGTGGGGCGCACATCGAAGATCCAACGAACCTGAAAAGGCTCTTTCGTGGCGAACATCAAGTCCCAGATCAAGCGGAACAAGACGAACGAGAAGGCGCGCCTGCGCAACAAGGCCGTCAAGTCCTCGCTCAAGACCGCTATCCGCAAGGCCCGTGAGGCTGCCGCCGCCGGTGACGTCGAGAAGGCCACCACGGCCGCTCGCGACGCCTCCCGCGCGCTCGACAAGGCTGTCTCGAAGGGTGTCATCCACAAGAACGCCGCCGCCAACAAGAAGTCGGCGCTGGCCTCCAAGGTTGCCTCCCTCCAGGGCTGAGCATTCTGATGTGATCGCCGGGACGGACCCAGCGGGCCCTCTCTCCCGCTCCTGACCGGCACCCCGCGCCGCACACCGAACCTGCGTTCGCCACGCGGGTGCGGCGCACCAAGCTTGAACCGAAGGCCCCGACCTCAGCTCTCCCCAGAGCGAGGACCGGGGCCTTCGGCGTGCACGGCCGCAGCAAGGCGAGTCCCGTGACGTACGTGTTCGGGGGCGACGCGGGGCGCCGTTCGGGGCGAGTGCCCTGGGCGAGTCCCGTGGCGTACGCGACCAGGGGGCCGAGCCGCGTGGGGGCGGTGTTCGGGGCGGGTGCCCCGGGCGAGTCCCCTGGCGTACGCGGCCAGGGGGCCGAGCCGCGTGGGGGCGGTG
>NZ_JBHXTM010000003.1:0-67502 GCF_042677325.1 Streptomyces sp. NPDC127117 | reverse complement strand
GTGTTCGGGGCGGGTGCCCTGGCGTAAGCGGTCGGGGACGGAGCGACGCTCGGGGCGAGTGCCCCGGGCGAGTCCCGTGGCGTACGCGGCCAGGGGGCGGCGCGGGGCGCCGTTCGGAGCGAGTGCCCTGAGCGAGTCCCCTGGCGTACGCGGCCGGGGGGCCGAGCCGCGTGGGGGCGGTGTTCGGGGCGGGTGCCCTGGCGTAAGCGGTCGGGGACGGAGCGACGCTCGGGGCGGGTGCCCCGGGCGAGTCCCGTGGCGTACGCGGCCAGGGGGCCGAGCCGCGTGGGGGCGGTGTTCGGGGCGGGTGCCCTGAGGGAGTCAGCCCCCTGGCGCACGCGGACGGGACGGGTGTCGGGGACGGGGGGGATCACTGGCCACCCCACCCCGCCCCACCCCGCTCACCGTCCGGACCGTGCCGCCCGCGCCACCGCGACCACGGCTTTCTCCAGGGCGTACTCCGGGTCGTCTCCGCCGCCCTTGACCCCCGCGTCCGCGTCCGCGACCGCCCGCAGCGCCAGAGCCACGCCGTCCGGCGTCCAGCCACGCATCTGTTGCCGCACCCGGTCGATCTTCCACGGCGGCATACCCAGCTCACGGGCCAGGTCGGCGGGCCGGCCGCCACGGGCCGAGGACAGCTTGCCGATCGCCCGTACGCCCTGTGCCAGCGCACTCGTGATCAGCACCGGCGCCACTCCGGTCGACAGCGACCAGCGCAGCGCCTCCAGCGCCTCGGCGGCCCGCCCCTCCACCGCGCGGTCGGCGACCGTGAAGCTCGACGCCTCGGCGCGGCCCGTGTAATAGCGGGCGACGACCGCCTCGTCGATGGTGCCTTCGACATCCGCGACGAGCTGCGAGACCGCGCTCGCCAGCTCCCGCAGATCGCTGCCGATGGAGTCCACCAGCGCCTGGCACGCCTCGGGCGTCGCCGAACGCCCCAGCGCCCGGAACTCGGACCGTACGAACGAGAGCCGCTCGGCCGGCTTGGTCGTCTTCGGGCACGCGACCTCCCGGGCTCCTGCCTTGCGCGCCGCGTCCAGCAGGCCCTTGCCCTTGGCGCCGCCCGCGTGCAGGAGGACGAGGGTGATCTCCTCGACCGGGTCGCCGAGATACGCCTTGACGTCCTTGACCGTGTCGGCGGAGAGGTCCTGCGCATTGCGCACGATCACCACCTTGCGCTCGGCGAAGAGCGACGGGCTCGTCAGCTCGGCGAGGGTGCCGGGCTGGACCTGATCGGAGGTGAGGTCGCGGACATCCGTGTCGGGGTCGGAGGCCCGGGCCGCCGCCACCACTTGCTGCACGGCGCGGTCGAGGAGCAGGTCCTCCTGGCCCACGGCGAGCGTGAGGGGGGCGAGCGGGTCGTCGGTGGAATTCCTTCTGGTGGCCATCGCCGTCCAGCATCCCATGCAGCACCGACAACCCCCGGTGACGGCCCCGGCCTCCCTGCCCTCCCTGCCCACCGGGCCCACCGGGCCGGGGCCGTGCTGTCGCCGTGCGGGAGAATGGGCCGGTGAGTGATGTGAGACATGTGCTGGTGCTGCCCGACCGCGATGCCGCGGAGGAGGTGGCCGGGGAGCTCGCCGACCGGTTCGGGGTCGCCGAGGAGCCTCAGCTCGTACGCGACGCGCTGGCCGGCGAGGACGACGCCGAGGACGCCCAGTGGCTGGTGGTCGTGGAGGACCCGTCCGGGCGGCTGGACTCCTCGGCGCTGGATGCCTTCGCCGCGGAGTACGAGGGGTGGCTCGAAGCGCCCTGACGGGCCGCTGGCGGCTCAGCTCTTGGGGACGATCTGGATGTCCATGTCGATGGAGATGCTGGAGCCCACGGCCGCGATGCCGCGGGCCAGCATGGTCTGCCACGTGAGGGTGAAGTCCTCACGGTGCAGTTCCGTGGTGGCCCGGCAGGCGGCGCGCGTCTCGCCCTCCAGGCCGTTGCCCAGGCCAAGGTACTGGGTGTCCAGGGTGACCGTGCGGCTGACGCCGTGCAGGGTGAGCGCACCGGTCACGCCCCAGCGGGTACCGCCCCGGTGGACGAAGCGCTCGCTGTAGAACTCCATCGTCGGGTAACGCCCGACGTCGAGGAAGTCGCTGGAGCGCAGATGGTCGTCCCGCATCTGGACATTCGTGTCGATCGACGCGGCATCGATGATCACGTGCATGGCCGAGTCCTCCATGCGGTCGGCGATCCGCACGACACCCGCGAAGTTGTTGAACCGGCCATGGATGCGCGCAAGGCCGATGTGCCGGGCCGTGAAGCCGATCTGCGAGTGCATCGGCTCGACCTCCCACTCCCCCGGCGCGGGCAGCTGCGGAGGCGCGGACAGTTGCAGGGTCACATCGCCCAGGCTCGCGTGACCGCCCTCGACCACCGTGGCCGACGCGTGGAACGGGGTGAAGCCCTCGGCCGTGACGGCGAGCCGGTACTCACCGGCCGGGACGGTGGCCAGGACGTTGCCGAACGGGTCAGTCTCACCGCCGAACACCTTGCGGCCCGCGCTGTCCGTGACCACGAACTCGGCCAGCGGCACGACCTCGTTGACCGGGTCGAGCACCCGGCAACTGAGCAAACCGGCAGTACGCGGCACCTCCAGCCCGGCCAGGGCATTGCCCTGCGCCGAACCCGCCGCTCGCCTGGCGTTCAGCCAACGACCGAACATGTTCCACCTTCCCCCGGGGACGATTCACCTTGGGGCCCGGCGGCTGGACGTCTCCGTCGGAGCAGCGGCCCACCGACGAGCATGCATTCGATCACCATTGTGCCGTTCGAGGCAAACAGAGCAGATCAGAAGGGCTTGAAGTGTCTTGGGTGGAGGTGTTACCGAAGGTCCGAATTGGTATCACCGTCACCGCCAGGGCTGGTGGTCATGGGGCTGGCTTGACCATGGGGCTGGCTTGACCATGAGGCTGGTGGTCATGGCCGGCCCATCGCCCGCAGCCCCGGCCCTGCGCCCGTCACGGCGATCGCGCCATCGGTGTCCGTACGCAGCACCACTGCGCCGCCCGCTCTGAGCGCATCGACGGTACGCGCGGCCGGATGACCGTACGGGTTGTCCCTCCCCACGCTCACCAGGGCGAACCTCGGGTGCGCGCTGCGCAGCAGCGCCGGGTCCTGATGGGCGGAGCCGTGATGCGCCACCTTGAGCACATCCACCCTCGGCAGCACGGGATATCTGCGCAACACCCCCTGCTGGGCCTGTGGTTCGAGGTCCCCCAGGAGCAACAGGGTCAGCCCTCCGGTCCGTACGTACAGGGTGACACTGGCATCGTTCGGCTCCAGCGGTACGGGACCGGCACCCGGGCCCGTCGGTATTCCGCCGGGCCCCGTGGCGCTCGCCGGCCAGAGGACCCGCCAGTCGAGCGCCCCGATCCGGCGACGCTCCCCCGGGGCGGCCCGAACCAGGGGCACGTGCGATTCGGCCGCCGTTCTCCGTACGAACGCGACCTGGTCCGGCGGTTCGTCCAGGCTCGTCGTCTCGATCGCCCCTACCGCCCTGCCCCGCAACACCCCGGGCAGGCCCCGCACATGGTCGGCGTGAAAATGCGTGAGGATCAGGAACGGCACCTCGGTGATGCCCAGGTCCCGAAGGCACCGGTCGACGAGTGAAGGGTCAGGACCGGCATCGACGACCACCCCCGCACCGTCCCCGGCGGCCAGCACCAGGGCATCCCCCTGCCCCACGTCGCACATCGCGAACGCCCAGCCCGGCGGCGGCCATCCGGTCAGCACCCGGGTGAGCGGCACCGGGCGCAGCACCGCGAGGACCAACAGCAGCGCGGTGGCCGAACAGACCCAAGGATGGCGAACGATCCGGCGGGCGAAGAGCACCACCAGAGCGGTGAGCGCGGTGAGCAGCACCGCCCCCTTCCCGCCGTCGGGCCAGTCGATCTCCGCCCCGGGCAGGGCCGCCCCGGTGCGGGCCACCGTGGCGATCCAACCGGCAGGCCATCCCGCGATCCGGGCGAGCAACTCCGCCACGGGCATGGCCACCGGCGCCAGGGCGAGCGCGGCGAACCCGAGGACCGTGGCCGGCGCCACCGCCAGCTCGGCCAGCAGGTTGCATGGGATCGCCACCAGGCTGACCCGGGAGGCGAGCAACACGACCACCGGCGCGCACACCGCCTGCGCGGCGGCTGCCGCGGCCAGCGCCTCGGCGAGCCGGGCCGGAACCTTGCGCCGTTGCAGCGCATCGCTCCACTTCGGGGCGATGGTCAGCAGGGCGCCGGTGGCCAGCACGGAGAGAACGAAGCCGTAACTGCGCGCCATCCACGGGTCGTGGAGCACCAGCAGCAGGACCGCGGCGGCCAGCGCGGGGATCAGCGATCTCCGCCGCCCCGTGCCGATGGCCAGCAAAGTGATCAGTCCACAAGCCGCCGCCCGCAGAACGCTCGGCTCGGGTCGGCAGACGATGACGAAGGCCAGCGTGAGCCCGCCGCCGAGCAGCGCCGTGAGCCGCAGCGAAAACCCCAGCCGGGGTGCCAGCCCGCCGCGTTCGGCACGGACTGCTATGCCCGGCGGTCCGATGAGAAGGACGAGCAGGATCGCCAGGTTGGAGCCGGAGACCGCCATCAGGTGGGTGAGATCTGCGGCCTTGAACGCTTCGTGCAGTTCGGGGGTGATCCGTGAGGTGTCGCCGACCACCAGACCCGGCAGCAGGGCCCTCGCATCGGGATCGAGCCGCTCGGTCGCCTGCCGCAGCCCGCCACGCAGCGCGCCTGCCGTGCGCTGGAGGATGGAAGGAGGCCCGATGATGCGAGGCGGCCCCTTGCCCTCGGGTCGCAGTACGGCGGCGTTGTGCTCCCCGCCGTGCAGTGGTGGCGCCAGCCGGCCGCCGATGCGCAGGTGTGTGGAGGGGAGCAACTGCTGCCACTGCCCGGTCGATCCGCCGGGCGAGACGATCAGCAGCACTGGCGTACTCAGCCCCGTGACCGCACCGTCGGGCCCGGCCAACCAGGTGATCTCGGCATCCATGAGGAGGGCGGCGGGTGTGCTGTGGTCGCCCCGGACCCGGGGCGTGGTCCGCCGGGCATCGGACGTCACCGTCACCTCCGCCTCGACCCTCACGAACCGCTCGGCCGACTCATGGACCGGCCCCTGCCGTACGTCCGCTCCGTGCAGCCCGGCCGCCACGGCCCCGGCCGCCGCACAGAGCAACACCGCAGCGGTGGCAGTAGCCGTGGCCCGTGACCGCCACCGCCCGCCGGATGCACGAGATACACGAGATGCACGAGATGCACGGGCTGCGAAGGCCCCCGACATGGCCAGGAGCACCATGGCCGCGCCCACGCAGAGGACCACGCCCACCGTGGTCCACCGCCCCGGCGCGCTCAACGCCAGTGCCGCTCCGGCCCAGGCCGCCATGGCAGGCGGGACCAGGCGGAGATCGGCCGGACCCTCCTGTCGCGGCTCGGAGACGCCGAGCCGAGTGCCGGACGCCGCATGGACGTCCAGGTGGCTCATGGCCCCACCAATGGTTGAAGGTCGGCAAACCTTCGATCACCGATCCCGTTGACCTCGCGCAATTCATCGATGGACCGGAAGCCGCCGTGCTGTGTTCGGTAGTCGACAATGTGCTGGGCCAGAACCGGGCCGACACCCGGCAGCGTGTCCAACTGTTCGACGGTCGCGGTGTTGAGACTGACCGGACCCGCTGCGGCACTCCCGCCACCACTGCCCGTCGCGACTCCTGTCGTCCCACCGGAAGTTGAAAGGCCGGGCGGGGCGCCCACCACGATCTGCTCTCCGTCCATGAGCACCCGCGCCCGGTTGAGCCCGGTGAGGTCCGCTCCGTCCCGGACTCCGCCCGCCGCGCGCAACGCATCGGCGACCCTTGCTCCGGAGGGCAGTTGACGGATACCGGGCCTTCGCACCTTTCCGCTCACATCGACGACGATGTGTCCGCCCGGACCTGTCCCGGGCGGCGGTCCCGGCGACGGCTCCGGCTCCCCGACGCCGTCCGGCGCCGGGGGCGGTGTCCGTGCGTGCGCGGCCTCCTCGACCGGATCGGGCGCCCGCACGGAGTGTGGCCGCCCGGACCAGAAGTGCACTGCGGCGAAGACTCCGGCCGCGACCAGGACAACGGCCAGCGCGGCAAGGGTTTTTGGCTCCAGCCCGCACCTGAGCTGCAGCCACACCGGGAGCCGCTCCCGCAGCGCGGGAACAACCCGCTCCCGCCACCGCCCCGCCCCTCCGGAAACCGGAACGGCGACCGACGCTGAAGCCGAGCCCCGCGCAGAAATGGAAGCACCAGCCGCAGCCCCAACCGGATTTGGACGCGACCTCGGACTTGGATTTGGACGCGCGGCCGGAGTCGGGGGTGGGGTTAAAACTAGGGCCGACACCGGCTCCGACACCGGCTCCGACACCGGCTCCGGCCCCGACTCCGAAGACGAGGCTGGAGCCGAGACCCGAGCCGGGGCAACCCCCAACACGGGCCTCGCGACCCGCCCTCCGTACGCACCCGTCATCAGCGCGTCCGCCCGTCGGCGCGACGCCGCGGCTACGGTGTCCGCACCCCGGCGCGACGTCCGTCGCCGACCGGGCCCGGGGCCCGGCCCCAAGCCCGGCCCGGCGCCGACACCTGGTCCGGTACCGGGGCCGCTACGAACACGGCCGTCCGAGGCCGGGGCCCTGCCGGGACCGCTGCCGCTTCCGCTGGTTGCACGATGTGATCGGGGTGCCATGCCTCACGACGGTAGGCACATCCGCCCGAATCCGCCGAGCAGTCCCAATTCCGGTGGACAACCCACCAGTTGTGGATATCTCGACCACTCACAAGAGTGACACCCAAGGCACCCAAGGCACCCAAGGCACCCAGAACACCCACGACGCTCAGGACAACCGGAACACTCAGGACGTCACCTGGCACGCCCGGCCGGCCAGCTGGCCGATCAACGCGGCGAGACCACTGCCCCCAGCAGACCGGGGCCGGTGTGCGCACCGATCACCGCGCCGACCTCGCTCACGTGCAGATCGACCAGCCCCGGCACCCGCTCACGCAGCCGCTCCGCGAGACGCTCGGCCCGTTCGGGGGCCGCGAGGTGGTGCACGGCGATGTCCACGCGGCCGCTGCCCGCCCGTTCCGCGACGATCTCCTCCAGGCGCGCGATCGCCTTCGAGGCCGTCCGTACCTTCTCCAGCAGCTCGATGCGTCCGCCGTCCAGTTGGAGCAGCGGCTTCACGGCGAGAGCCGACCCCAGCAGCGCCTGTGCGGCACCGATGCGTCCGCCGCGGCGCAGGTAGTCCAGCGTGTCGACGTAGAAGTACGCCGAGGTGCCTGCGGCCCGCTTCTCCGCGGCCGCGACCGCCTCGTCCAGGCTTCCGCCCGCCTCCGCCGTCTCCGCCGATGCCAGGGCGCAGAATCCGAGGGCCATGGCGACCATCCCGGTGTCCACCACACGGACCGGGACCGGCGCCTCCTTCGCCGCGAGCAGGGCGGCATCGTACGTACCCGAGATTTCGGCCGAGAGGTGCAGCGAGATGATGCCGGTGGCCCCCGCCTCGGCCGCTGCCCGGTATGCGGCGGCGAACACCTCGGGACTCGGCCGGGAAGTGGTCACGGGACGACGCTTCTGGAGCGCCACCGCAAGGGACCGGGCCGAGATCTCGGTACCGTCCTCCAGAGCCTGATCTCCGAGGACGACGGTCAGCGGCACCGCGGTGATGCCGTGCCGCTCCATCGTCTCGGGCGGCAGGTAGGCCGTGGAATCGGTGACGATCGCGACATGGCGGGACATGAGCGGGAGGTTACCTGGCGAGTCCGTGTCCTGGCAGTCCGACCCCGACCGAATGATCTCTCCTGATCCCTTCGGACCGCATCCGGTCACCACCGGTCATCGAATGTGTCAGTTCGTCGTCTCGGACCGGGGGGCCTTCTGCCACGGGTATCCGGTCTGCCGTCTCGGGTCGGAAGCCGTGATCGCCCGGGCCTCGCTGTCACCCGACCCGCTCCCCTGCCCCTGCCCCGGCTGCTGCTGCTGATCGTGCCCCGGTGCCTGGCTCCGGTGGCCCTGGCTCTGGCCCCGGCTCCGACCGCTCGCGTCGCCCTGCTGCGGGCCGTTCTGCCCCTGGACCGGTTCGTCCGGCTCCACCGTCCAGTGCCGGAGCGCCCCCGCCTCCACATCGATCTGTGCGTTCAGCGCGTCCAGCGAGTCGTCGGAGAACTGCCGTGCCCGGTCACGCGCGGCCCATCGCAGAGAATCCGCGGAGTGCGTGATCCGCTCCGTACGCTGCTTCAGGCTCGGCAGCAGTGAGGCGACGGTCGCCCTGTCGGGCTCCCGCTCCAGTTTCTTCAGCTCCTCGTCCAGCTCCCGGCCGTGCACGCTCAGCCGCTGGAAGAGGCCCAGCGACTCCGAGAGCGAAGCGTCCTCGGCAGCTCCGGCCCGCAGCGCCTCCTGCGTGGCCCGCATGGATGTCCGCAGTGCCAGCCGCAGCTGCGCCAGCTCTCCGCCCACGCCCGTCTGCCCGTAGCTCTTCGCCCGCAGCGTGGTCTCCTCGACGGTGCGGCGCGCCTGGCTGATCGTGCGGTCGACACCTCGCTTCGCCGCGCCTACGGCTTTGACACCCGCGTACACGCCCAGGGCCACGAACGCGAAAAAGAGCAACCCCAGAATCAGGATCACGGCTTCCATGAGCGCCCCTCGAATGTCGTTTCGGCCGCCGGTGCCGGCCCCTCCACCGTAAACGGAAAGGGCAGGTTGAGGGTTCCATCGGAACCCTCAACCTGCCCGTAGGGGAACACCCCAACACCGCCGCGTGCGCGTTCAGCGCCTCACGGGGAACGTCTCGGCATCACGCCGGGACGATGTTGACCAGCTTCGGTGCCCGGACGATCACCTTGCGGATACCCGCACCGTCCAGCGCCGCCACCACGGCCGGGTCGGCCAGGGCCAGCGCCTCCAGCTCTTCGTCCGTGATCGACGGGGAGATCTCCAGGCGCGCCTTGACCTTGCCCTTGACCTGCACGACACAGGTCACGGTCTCGTCCACGACGTAGGCCGGATCGGCGACCGGGAAGTCCTGGTGCACGACCGACCCGGTGTGGCCCAGCCGACGCCACAGCTCCTCGGCGATGTGCGGTGCCAGCGGCGCCACCAGCAGCACCAGCGACTCGGCGACGGACCGGGACAGCGGCCCGCCCGCCTTGGTCAGGTGGTTGTTCAGCTCGGTGACCTTGGCGATCGCCGTGTTGAAGCGCATCCCGGCCATGTCCTGGCCGACCCCGTCGATCGCCTTGTGCAGCGCGCGCAGCGTCTCCTCGCCCGGCTCCGTGTCGACGACGGTGACCTCACCGGTCTCCTCGTCGACGACATTGCGCCACAGCCGCTGCAGCAGCCGGTACTGGCCGACGACGGCACGCGTGTCCCACGGCCGCGACACGTCCAGCGGGCCCATCGCCATCTCGTACAGCCGCAGCGTGTCCGCCCCGTACTCGGTGCAGATCTCGTCCGGCGTGACGGCGTTCTTCAGGGACTTGCCCATCTTGCCCAGGACGCGGCTGACCTTCTCGCCCTGGTAGTAGAACTGCCCGTCGCGCTCCTCGACCTCGGCCGCCGGGACCGCGATGCCGCGGCTGTCCCGGTAGACGAACGCCTGGATCATGCCCTGGTTGTACAGCTTGTGGAACGGCTCGGCGGACGAGATGTGCCCCAGGTCGTGCAGGACCTTGGACCAGAAGCGGGCGTACAGCAGATGCAGTACGGCGTGCTCGGCACCGCCGACGTACAGGTCGACACCGCCGGTCGGCTGCCCCTCGCGCGGGCCCATCCAGTACTGCTCGATCGCCGGGTCGACCAGCTTCTGGTCGTTGTTCGGGTCCAGATAGCGCAGCTCGTACCAGCAGGAGCCCGCCCAGTTGGGCATGGTGTTGGTCTCGCGGCGGTACTTCTTGGGACCGTTGCCGTCACCCAGGTCCAGGGTGACGTCGACCCAGTCGGCGTTCCGGGACAGCGGGGTCTCGGGCTGGGTGTCGGCGTCCTCGGGGTCGAAGGTGCGCGGCGAGTAGTCGTCGACCTCCGGCAGCTCCAGGGGCAGCATCGACTCGGGCAGCGGGTGGGCGATGCCGTCCTCGTCGTAGACGATCGGGAAGGGCTCGCCCCAGTAGCGCTGGCGGCTGAACAGCCAGTCACGCAGCCGGAAATTGACGGTGCCCTCGCCGACGCCGTGTGCCGTCAGCCACTCGGTGATCCGCGCCTTGGCATCGACGACACCCAGGCCGTCCAGCGAGATCTCGTCGTTGGCGGAGTTGACCAGCTTCGCGTCGTACGAGCCGAAGGCGTCCTCCCACGTCGAGGGGTCCGTGCCACGGTCGTCCGACGGCTCGACGACACAGCGCATCGGCAGCTCGAAGGCGCGCGCGAAGGCGAAGTCGCGCGCGTCGTGCGCCGGTACGGCCATGATCGCGCCGGTGCCGTAGCCCATCAGTACGTAGTCGGCGATGAAGACGGGCACCTTCTCGCCGCTGACCGGGTTTGTCGCGTACGCGCCGGTGAAGACACCGGTCTTGTCCTTGGCCTCGGCCTGCCGCTCCACGTCGGACTTGGCGGCGGCCAGCTTGCGGTAGGCGGCGACGGCCTCGGCCGGGGACGCGTACCCGCCGGTCCACACGGCGTGGGTGCCCTCGGGCCAGGCGGCCGGAATGATCCGTTCGACCAGCTCGTGCTCGGGCGCCAGCACCATGTAGGTGGCACCGAACAGGGTGTCCTGGCGGGTGGTGAAGACGGTGATGCTGTCCGAGCCGTCGACCGGGAAGTCGACGCGTGCGCCTTCGGAGCGCCCGATCCAGTTGCGCTGCTGCAGCTTGATCGCCTCGGGCCAGTCCAGCCCGTCCAGGTCGTTCAGCAGCCGGTCCGCGTAGGCGGTGATGCGCATGTTCCACTGGCGCAGCTTGGCCTTGAAAACCGGGAAGTTGCCGCGCTCGGAGCGGCCGTCGGCCGTCACCTCTTCGTTGGCCAGCACGGTACCCAGGCCGGGCGACCAGTTGACGGGCGCGTCGGAGGCGTACGCCAGGCGGTACTCGCCCAGGATGTCCGCGCGCTCGGTGGCGCTCAGCGCGCTCCAGTCACGACCGTCCGGGGTGGGGCGTGCACCGCTCTCGAACTGTGCGACCAGCTCGGCGATCGGGCGGGCCCGGTCGGCCTCGGTGTCGTACCAGGAGTTGAAGATCTGCAGGAAGATCCACTGGGTCCACTTGTAGTACTCCGACTCGATCGTGGCGAACGAGCGGCGCTTGTCGTGGCCCAGGCCCAGCCGGCGCAGCTGGGCGGTCATGTTCTCGATGTTGGTCTCGGTGGAGACCCGCGGGTGCGTACCGGTCTGCACCGCGTACTGCTCCGCGGGCAGGCCGAAGGCGTCGAAGCCCAGGGTGTGCAGCACGTTGTGCCCGGTCATGCGCTGGTGGCGGGCGAAGACATCGGTGGCGATGTAGCCCAGCGGGTGACCGACATGCAGGCCCGCACCCGAGGGGTACGGGAACATGTCCATGATGAACTTCTTCGGCCTGGCGGCCAGCTCCGGATCGCCGGCCAGGTCGCCGGTCGGATTCGGCGCCTCGTACGTGCCCTCGGCGTCCCAGAAGTCCTGCCAGCGTGCCTCGATGTCGGCGGCCATCGCCGCCGTGTAGCGGTGCGGCGCAGCCGTCTCGGCTGCGGAAGTCGTCTCGCTCATGATCCTCAAAGCTCCATCGATCGTCATCTGCCGGGCGCCCATGTCTACGGACACGCGTCTGCGGAAACGAAAAATCCCCTCGCACAGGAGGGGACGCCGCGCCGATTCCGACCAGGCATTCTCACCGGTCGGGACTGATCAGCGCGGCTCGCTAAGCAGAAGGCGTACGGCACGCATGGCGTCAGGGTACCGCACGGGCCCGGAGCCGGGCCGGGCGTGACCGAACCATGGACAGGGCGGCGGGCGGGCCGTAGGGCGGAACTCCGGCTTCCGCCATCGACATACGCGTGGACGAGAGAAGCGGGCCACCTGTGTGGGTGACCCGCTTCTCGTTCTTCACTGTGGAGCTAAGGAGAATTGAACTCCTGACCTCCTGCATGCCATGCAGGCGCTCTACCAACTGAGCTATAGCCCCGTGCTGTGTTCTGCCCGGTTTCCCTGGCGACATCGAGAACATTACCGGTGACCCCGCCAGTCCACCAAATCGATTCCCGGCCGCACCGATTTGACCTGTTCTGCACCACCTGGGCCGAGGCCGGAGGGGTCAGGCCGTGGCGAAGGAGTAGAAGCGTTTGAGCGTGCAGTGCTCCTCCAACAGCCGACCGTAGATCGGCTCCCCCTCCAGCTCCCGATAGGTCTCGATCGGGTCGCCCTTTATGATCAGCGCCCGCGCGCACTCCTCGCACCAGTACTGGTACTCCGGGTTGATCGGGTCCATGTCCCTGACGATGGGCGTACCGCTGCCGCACCAGTCACATTTCCGCCTGTGTGCACCCATGGGTCAGCTCCGGCTTTGGCCGCGGGCGGTGCACATGAAGGAGGTCCCGCCGTTCTCGGGGGCTGCGGGGAAACCGGGAACAAGGAGCAGGTCCGGGACCTCGTGGCGGCTCGCAGGCATCGCGCTCCCTCCCGTTCGGTCCGTCGCCCCCTCCGGCGCTCCGATTCTGCCATGAGCCCGCAAGAGGGGCAGCCCGCCGGAGAACCGGCCGTTCACCTACGTCGTACGAGACCCGCCGCCGCAGCCGCCACAGCGGCAACGGAGAGCGCGAGAGCGCACACCCGCAACGCGTGCCCCGACCTCTGAGTCCCTTGCGTATCAAGGCGGTTGAGATAGAGCGTGCCGAACGCGGCGACGCCGGCCAGCTGTCCGAGCTGGGTGACCGTCACCAGCACGCCGCTCGCATCGGCCGCGTCCTTGGGACGTACGTCAGCCAGTGCCCTCACGAGGGTCGGGCTGAAGTCCAGCGCCAGGCCGACGCCCATCGCCGCAAAGGCCGCATACAGCGCGGGACCGCCGTCGCCGCCCCCACGCGTCAGGACTCCGACGGCCACGGAGGCGGCCGCCACGAGTGCGAACCCGGCGGGCACCAGGGCCCCTTGGAGCCCGGCGGGCCACCGCCGCCAGGTCAGTCCGGCCACGCCGAACACCAGCGCGGTCGGTGCGAACATCAGCCCCGCCCACAACGGCGAATAGCCCAGACCCCCTGGACGTGCAGCGTCATGGCAAAAAAGGAAGCCGCCGTTGATCGCCATCACCAGGAGAATGCGCAGCGCCGCCCGGACGATACCGGGAACACACAGCACCCTGGGCGCGATCAGGGGCGCACCACCGCGCGCGGCCAGCCGCGACTCGTATGCCGCGAAACCGGCGAAGAGCCCCATGGAGACGGCCATGCAGAACCGGGACCAGACCGGCCAGTCCAGCTCCTGCCCGAGCACCAAGGGGACGGTGAGCAGTGTGACGGCGGCGGCAAGCAGTACCAGCCCCGGCAGATCGAGGCCGCGGGCCCTGGCCCGCACCCTGCCGGGCGCGGTGCGCGGTTCGCGCGGCAGCACCCGGCTGCCGAGCACGAGCAGAAGGAGCCCGATGGGCACGTTGACCAGGAAGACCGGCCGCCGGCCCGCTCCGAACAGATCGGCGCTGACCATTACTCCGCCGAGCACCTGCCCGGCGGCCGCCCCGGTGGCGAGCACCGCGCTGTAGGCGCCGAGCGCCCGGATCCGCGCCTCGCCGGTGAAGTGGCGCTGGATGAGGCTGAGCACCTGCGGAATCATCACCGCCGCGGCCGCGCCCTGCACCAGCCGGAAGGCGATCAGCTGCCCGGCTCCCGCGGCGGGTCCGCAGGCCAGCGAGGCCACGGTGAAGACGCCGAGCCCGGCCAGATGGGCCCGGCCGTGTCCGAGCAGGTCGCCGAGCCTGGCACCGGTGATGAGCAGCACCGCGTACGTGATGGTGTATCCGGCCACGATGAGCTGCAACCCGGCGCCGGAGGTGTGGAGTTCGCTGTGGATCGTCGGCGCGGCGACGTTGACGATGAAGATGTCGAGCAGCGCCATGAACTGGGCCGCGAGCACCAGGGCGAGCACTCTCCCGGAGCGGTTGTCAGTGGTGGGTTCTTTACTGGTCGTGGAACGTGGAGTTGCCCCGGATGCCGTCGTCATGACATCGAGCCCGGCCCCGGCCGAATACGGGTAACGAGAGCCCGCTGATGCTGGTACCGACAGCACCTGGCAACTCCCTTGGCGGTCACCGAGCATGGGGGTGTGACGACGGTGACGACACATCAGGCGGCGGATCGGACGGCAGACCGGGCGGGCGCACGACACCTCGGACGGAGCGCCCCCGGCGGCGCCCGGAGCTCGCGGCGTTTCTGCGCAATCGCCGGGCGCGAGTGACACCCGCCGATGTGGGCATGGCCCCCGGGCTGCGCCGCCGCACCCCCGGCCTGCGCCGCGAGGAGGTCGCACAGCTCTCCGGCGTCGGCGTCACCTGGTACACCTGGCTGGAACAGGGCCGTCCCATCAACGCATCACCGCAGGTGCTGGACGCCGTGGCGCGCACGCTCCGGCTGGACGCATCGGAGCACGAACGCCTCTACCGCCTGGCGGAGGTGGCCTGCGTGCCCGGCAGGCAGTCCGACGTCTTCGAGGTGGGGCCGGAGATCCAGGGCATCATCGACGCGCTCGATCCGCATCCCGCCGTGGTCTACAACACGAGATACGACATCCTGGCCACCAATCCTGCCTACCGGGACCTGTTCGCCGTCCCCGAGGCCGTGGGAACGGGGATACGCAACGTGCTGTGGACGCTGTTCACGGCACCCGAGGACACCTGTCCCGTCGCCCACCGGACGCAGGAGCTGCCGATCATGGTGGCCACGCTGCGGGGCGCGTACGGGCGCCATGCGGGCGACCCCGCCTGGGAGTCGTTCGTCGAACGGCTCTCGGCCGCCAGTCCGTACTTCGCCGAGCTGTGGCGCAGCGGGAACGTCGCCCCGCCCGGGCCACGGGTGAAGACCTTCCGGCACTGGGCATTGCCCGGGGAGATTCGGATGACCTCGGTGTCGTTGTCCGTCAATGGGCTGCCGGAGTGCCGGATCGTGGCGTACACCCCGGCCGACGAGGAGAGCGGGGAACGGGTCGCCGCGTTGCGGCGGCGCCGGAAGAAGTGAAGAGGCGAAGGGTCGGAATGCAAAGATCCCGCCCCCTGTCGGGGACGGGATCCTGATTGTGGAGCTAAGGAGAATTGAACTCCTGACCTCCTGCATGCCATGCAGGCGCTCTACCAACTGAGCTATAGCCCCGCTGTTCGCTGTGATTCTCTGCGTTTCCGCGCCGCGAACAAGAAGAACTTTAGCCTGTGACCTGCCGGAAAGTGAAATCCGGCCGCCGGGGGCCGCGGGGCAGCCCTCAGGTGTCGTCGCCGAGCACCGGCTCGGGCAGCGTGCCGGCGTTGTGCTCCAGCAGGCGCCAGCCGCGCGCACCCTCGCCCAGCACCGACCAGCAGCAGTTGGAGAGCCCACCGAGCCCTTCCCAGTGGTGCGCCTCCAGGCCCAGCAGCCGGCCGATGGTGGTGCGGATGGTGCCGCCGTGGCTGACCACGACGAGCGTGCCGTTCTCGGGCAGCTTGTCGGCGTGTCCGAGGACGACCGGGGCGGCCCGGTCTGCGACCTCGGTCTCCAGCTCACCGCCGCCGCGGCGCACGGGCTCGCCGCGCTTCCAGGCGGCGTACTGCTCGCCGTACTGCCCGATGATCTCCTCGTGGGTGAGGCCCTGCCAGGCGCCCGCGTAGGTCTCGCGCAGTCCCGCGTCGTGTGCGACTTCGAGGCCGGTGATCGCGGCGAGCTCGGCGGCGGTGGCCGCCGCCCGCTGCAGGTCGGAGGCGACGATCGCATCCGGCTTCAGCGACGCCAGCAGCCGGGCGGCCCGCTGGGCCTGCCCGACTCCGGCATCGGTGAGCGCGATGTCCGTCGAGCCCTGGAACCTGCGCTCCAGATTCCATGCCGTCTGACCGTGACGCCAGAGGACTATCCTGCGGCCCTTGCCGCTTCCGCCGCGGTTCAGCTCTGCTCACCTTCCGTGCTGCCGGTGAGCCGGGCGTGCTCCTCGGCCTTCCCGCGGGTCTTGACGGCGTCCTCGGGAAGCGCGATCTCGGGGCAGTCCTTCCAGAGCCGCTCCAGCGCGTAGAAGACCCGCTCCTCGCTGTGCTGGACGTGGATGACGATGTCGACGTAGTCGAGGAGGATCCAGCGGGCGTCGCGGTCGCCCTCGCGGCGTACCGGCTTGGCGCCGAGCTCCTTCTGGAGCCGCTCCTCGATCTCGTCGACGATCGACTTGACCTGGCGGTCATTGGGGGCCGAGGCCAGCAGGAAGGCGTCCGTGATCGACAGCACGTCGCTGACGTCGTACGCAATGATGTCGTGCGCGAGCCGGTCGGCGGCCGCCTGAGCGGCGGCGTTGATGAGCTCGATGGAGCGGTCCGTGGCGGTCACAAGCAGGCTTTCGTCGGCGGTCAGGTCAACCTCTAGGGTCTCACGGACCGCCGACAGCCCACGCAGCGATTGTTCGCGGATCGGATCGACATCATCCGGGCGGCCGGATGATGACTATTTGATCTTGTAGTCCTGGCCGAGCACGACCGACACATCCGCGTTCGCGGCGGGCTTGCCCTGCTTCACCGCGTCCACCGGCAGGCCCAGGGTCTTGGCTACCTGAGTCGCCTTCCCCTTGTCCGCCGCGGTCTTGTAGACGACCTCGGACGTTGCCGCCGTCCCGGCCGTTCCGCCGCCGACGAAGGTGTAGCCGCCGTTGATCAGCCTGATCCGCGCGGACTCCGTGCCGTCCGTGTTCCCGGTGCCGTTCCTGACACCGACCCGTACCGCCGCGTCCGCGGCCGGAGCCTTGACCGTGCCGCCCAGGATGTCCTTGACGACGCTCTCGGTGGCCGCGTCGGTGAGCGATCCGTCGTCCTGCACCGGCAGCAGTGCCGTCTTGTAGTCACCGACCTTGGCGTGCTCGGCGAGTTTCGCCAGGGAGGCCGCCAGGTCCTTCTCGGGGAGCGACGGGTCGAGGATCTGCCCCAGTGTCTGCACGGTGACCGTGGCGGCCTTCGGGTCGTCCGAGAGCTTCCGCAGAACGCCCCGCATGACCTCCCCGAACCGCACGAGCTGCTTCGTCTCGGCCTCGCCCGGCCCCCGGTAGGTGGCGTACGCGACGGCCATCTGACCGCTCAGGGTCTGCGCCTCGCCCTTCTTCACCAGGGGTGCGGCGCCCTTCTTCGTGTCCGGCACCTCGGTGTCGGTGTCGACCTCGATATTGCCGACCAGGTCGACCAGGGTCTCCAGGTACGGGGTGTCGAGCCGCCACGTGCCGCTGATGTCGGTGCCGAGCAGTGTGTCGATGGACTCGCGGGTACCGGTGGTGCCGTCGTCGTCGACGGACTTGCCGAGGGTGGTCGTGGCGCCGCCGTCGTCGGCGACCGCCAGCGAGTTGGGGAGCAGGACCGTGGTGCCCTGTTTGGTCGTCACATTGTCGACGAGCAGCGCCGTGGAGGTGCCGCCCTTCTTGGTGTTGTGCAGATGGACCACGATGACGTCCCGCTTCTGCGGGCCCGACGATGCCGTGTTGTCCTTCTCCGAGCCGGACAGGCCCGGAATCTTTCCGGCGGACCAGAGGTAGCCGACACCGCCGACCACGATCAGGGCCACCACGACTATCAGCGCGACCATGCGGTTGCGGCCGCGACGCCGTGCCTCCTCGCGCCGCTCGCTGCGGCTCTCGGTGAACTTCAGCCAGTCGATGACGTCTTCGGAGTCCTCGTCGGGCTCCTCGATGAAGGAGAACTGCTCGGTGCGGTAGTCGCGGTCGGCGCGGCGCTGACCGGGGACAGCCGCGTCCGGCTCGGCGCCGGCGCCGGGCTCGGGGGCGGGCTCCGACGGGGTCGGAGCGGCAGGTGCGGGCGGGGCGGGCTGCGGGGCCGCCTGCTGCGGGATGTTCCACTGCTGGGTGGTGTCGACCGCGGCGGGCTGCGGGCCGGTGTCGTAGCCGTAGCCGTCATAGCCGCCGTACGCCTGCTGCTGCGACTGCTGTTGGGGCTGCTGGGCCGCGTACGGGTCGTACGCCTGCGGCTGCACATGCTGCGGCTGCTGCTGGGCGTACGGGTCGTATCCGTACGCCTGGCCGGCCTGTTGCGGCTGCTGGTTCTGCTGCGGCTGCTGGGCCGCGTACGGGTCGTACGGCTGCTGCTGGGCCTGCTGCGGCTGCTGGTACACCGGCTGTCCGTACTCGTCGTAGCCGATGATCTGCGGCTGCTGGTAGTACGGGTCGTACGCGTTCTGTCGGTCGTTCACCGGTGCCCCTCTGCGTCGCTCATTCGCCGCGGTACAGCTGGCGCTTGTCGATGTAGCGGACCACACCGTCCGGCACCAGGTACCAGACCGGATCCCCCTGCGCGACCCTCTCACGACAGTCCGTGGACGAGATAGCGAGCGCGGGAACCTCCACGAGGGAGACCCCGCCCTCCGGCAGTCCGGCATCCGTGAGCACGTGCCCCGGCCGCGTCACGCCGATGAAGTGGGAGAGCGAGAACAGCTCCTCCGCGTCCCGCCAGGTGAGGATCTGGGAGAGCGCGTCGGCACCGGTGATGAAGAAGAGGTCCGCGTCGCCGTGGATCGCGCGCAGGTCCCGCAGAGTGTCGATGGTGTACGTGGGCCCGCCGCGGTCGATGTCGCTCCGGCTGACCGAGAACTGCGGGTTGGACGCTGTCGCGATGACCGTCATCAGATAACGGTCCTCGGCCGGGGAGACATGCTTGTGGCTCTTCTGCCACGGCTGCCCGGTCGGAACGAAGATCACCTCGTCGAGGTGGAACTGGGCGGCCACTTCGCTGGCCGCCACCAGGTGTCCATGATGAATCGGGTCAAACGTCCCGCCCATCACGCCGAGTCGGCGCTTTCCGCGACCGGTAGGCACTTTCTGCTCTCCCATGCGTGCAGAGCCTACTGGCACAGCTGTTCGCCTTCGCTTCAGCGGTCGCGGTTGAAGCGGGTGGTGATCCACAGCAGGAGCAGCAGCGCGATGAACGCACCGCCTCCGGTCACGTACGGGCTGAGGCTTTCGTGGTTGCCACCGTGCTCGCCGCCCTCGGAGGCGAGAGTGACCAGCTGGTGTGCGGTGCTCGTGAGGCTCATCTTCGGCAGGACCTATCGATCGGGAGTCGGAAGGAAGACGTCGCGCACATCGTATGCGTGCGCCCCGGGCACGCTCACGCCGACTCAGTCGTTGTTGTCGTCGTTGCGGTATCCGCGGAGCAGGAACCAGCCGAGCAGCACGGCTCCGACGAGCGAGGCGAGCAGCACGATACGGAGCGTGTTGCCGGGCCCCTGCTCTCCGGATGCGGCGGCGAGCAGAGCAACGGTGTGCGGCATGTCGGGCGTCTCCTCAGTTATCCACAGCCCCCCGCACACCGTAGCCCCAGCACCTACGCTGGAATTTGTCAGGGGGGCGAGCGACATCTCGTACGAACAGGGGGCCATTCATGACCGAACACAGCCACGAGAGCCACGAGAACGTGCCGAGCAGGCAGCGCAGGCGTTTCACAGGGATCTCGTCCCGGGCCTACGAACACCCGGCGGACCGCTCGGCCCTGGTGGCCCTGCGCAAGCTGAGCGGTTTCGACACCGTGTTCAAGACGCTGAGCGGCCTGCTGCCCGAGCGCAGTCTCCGACTTCTCTTCCTCTCCGACTCCGTCCGGGTGAGCGACGCGCAGTTCGCCCATCTCAACGACATGCTTCGCGATGCCTGTTACATCCTGGACCTGGAGAAGGTCCCGCCGATGTACGTCACCCAGGACCCACAGCCCAATGCCATGTGCATCGGCCTCGACGAGCCGATCATCGTCGTGACGACGGGGCTGGTGGAGCTGCTCGACGAGGAGGAGATGCGGGCCGTCGTCGGCCACGAGGTGGGACACGCGCTCTCCGGCCACGCGGTGTACCGCACGATCCTGCTGTTCCTCACCAATATCGCGCTGAAGGTCGCCTGGATCCCGCTCGGCAATGTCGCGATCATGGCGATCGTGACGGCGCTGCGGGAGTGGTTCCGCAAGTCCGAGCTGTCGGCCGACCGGGCCGGGCTGCTCGTCGGCCAGGATCTTCAGGCCTCGATGCGCGGTCTGATGAAGATCGCGGGCGGCAATCACCTGCACGAGATGAACGTGGACGCCTTCCTCGCCCAGGCCGACGAGTACGAGAAGGGCGGCGATCTGCGGGACTCGGTGCTCAAGATCCTCAACCTGCTGCCCCGCTCGCACCCGTTCACCACGGTGCGCGCGGCCGAGCTGAAGAAGTGGTCCGAGACCCGCGACTACCAGCGGATCATGGATGGCCACTACCCGCGGCGCGACGAGGACAAGGACACCTCGGTGACCGACTCCTTCCGGGAGTCCGCGGCCCACTACGCGGACACGGTGCGCACCAGCAAGGACCCGCTGATGAAGCTGGTGGGCGACATAGCGGGCGGCGCCGGGGACCTGGGCGGCAAACTCCGCGACAAGTTCACCGGCCAGGGCGGCTCGGCGGCCAAGGGCGGGAGTTCGGGCAAGGGCGGCGCTACGGACGGCTCGGCGGACTCTGCGGGGCCGGAGGAGCCCCGGAGCCCTGATGGGCCGGGGACCGGGTCTGGGCCTGCGGGGAGCTGACCGTCAGGGTTCCGCACAGCGCCGCCGTGGGCCTGCCCGTCGTGTACGGGTCGGTGCCCGCGGGGCCGCGGGAGACGGCGTGCTGCCCGGCAAGCAGCGGGCGCAGCGCACCGGTGGTATCGGCCGGGCACGACTGCGGTCCGGCCTGGACGTAGCTGCTGCGCAGCTCCAGCCGGTGCAGCCGCAGGTCCTCCCGGTCGAAGCGGAAGTGCAGCTCGCGCCGTACGGTGAAGAGCGAGGCGCCGCCCGCCGATTGGGGCCCTGGGACGGCCGGGCGGAGCGTGTAGGTGAAGGTGTGGTCCGACACCACCTCAAGCGTGTCGGAGCCCTCCTCGGTGTAGCTCAGGGTTCCCCGGACCCGGATGTCCGGGGAGGCCAGGGCCACCTTCGCCCGGTCGAACCGCACCAGCCACCCGGTGGCGGCGTGCAGCCCGTCGTCCTGCGGCCTGTTCATGCTGCGCTCGAACTGGGCCGTCTGGTCCGGGTCGAGCAGCATCTCCACCGGGCGGGCCGCGGTCCCGTTGAGCACGTCGGGGTCGAGCGAGGAGGCCACCAGGTAGTCCTTGACCGTGGTCAGGGCCGTAGCCACCTGACTGTCGGAGAAATTGTCGGTCCGCCTGACCGCCGGCAGATTGATGCCTTCGGCACCTGTTCCGAAGTCGGCGGCGGGGCTCTTGGCCAGGAGGGCGGCAGCAGCACCGCCCGGTACGGCGCCCTGTGGTGCCAGGGGTACGACGGTCGACCTCAGCGGTTCGGCCCGTCTGCCGAGAGGTGCCTCGTAGGGGTGGCGAAGGCCCATGTACACGGCCATTCCGAAGGCCAGGGCGATCAGGAGGACCAGGGCGATGGCGGCTCGGGGGCCGGTGCGCAGGCGTCGGGCCGGCAGGCTGCGTACGGCGGGGGCGTGGTCCTCCATGCGCTCCTGGGCGGAGAATTCCTGCAGCCGGGCAGCGCGCACGAACGACTCGTCGAAGACGAGTGACCTGTACTCGTCCTCACCTCCGCCCGTCGGACTCTCGGGCGGACCTTCTGGTGGTTCTCCGCGGCCTGCCATGACTTCTCCCGACTCCACGTCACCGACCCGGGCCGGAACGCTTCGCTCTGCTTCGGCCGGATGGCTTCGGACAGGGCCTGCCCGTCATGAGTTCGTATGACGTCGCACGACTGCGCATGTACGGACGAGTGAGAAGCCCCCTCGGAGAGAGGGGTCACACCTTCAGGGTAGGTCGATTACGACCGCGATAAACGCCGAGCCGGGAGCGAACCACGGGAGAACCAGGAGAATCGGCCGGTAGCTCCGCCGGGGCCCGGCGGGCACACCGTTTCGGCATATGCCTCGGTCCGTGCGCTGCCCGGCCGAGCGCTTCCCGGGCCGTGCGCTTCCCGGCCCAGCGCTCCCCAGGCCGAGCGCTTCCGGGTCGAGCGCTCCCCAGGCCGAGCGTTCCTCGGGCGGCGTGGGCCTCAGTCCGTGCGGGGAATCGCGGAGACCGTGGGGCGCAGATAGCCCGTGGGGGCCGATGGGGTGGCGTCGGGGGCGGAGCCCGGCGCGCTGTCCACGCCGGTCGTGGCGGGCGGCGGGGCGGGGTCCTGGCGGCTGCCGGAGGTGTTGCGGTAGACGGCGCTGAAGGCCAGCGCGACCATTCCGATGCCCATCAGCACGGCGAGCAGCCAGGCCACCGGCCGGTGCCAGCGCGCCGCGCCCCGGTAGGGCCGCAGAGCACCGCCGTGGCGCCCGTAGGGCCCGCCGCTGCCGTACGCGTCGTCATCGGGGTCCAGCGGGTCGTAGGCGCCCTCGCGGCTGTACGCGCCGGGGCCGTACCCGTCGTCGTAGAGCTCGTCGTCCATCGGGCCGCCGCCCGCCCTGGCCCGGGAGGCCTCGGCCTCGGCGCGCGCCTGGGCGGCCGCCAGCAGCCGCTCCACGGCGGTCGGCTCATGGATCTCGGCGGCCCGTACGAAGTCCTCGTCGAACACCACGGAGGCGAAGTCCTCGTCCGCGCCCCCGCGGTCGTCGTCGGGCTCCCAGCCGTCCGGGAACGGCCTGCCCCCCACGTCGTCCGGCACGGCTCCAGACTAGCCCCGCGGGGACGTTCTGGGCAGGGAGCCCGCAACATTCACCGGCCGGGGAAGGTCACCGGACATGGCCGTCGCCCGTGACGATGTACTTCGTCGAGGTGAGCTCCGGCAGGCCCATCGGGCCCCTGGCGTGCAGCTTCTGCGTGGAGATGCCGATCTCGGCGCCGAAGCCGAACTGACCGCCGTCGGTGAAGCGGGTGGACGCGTTGACGGCCACCGTCGTGGAATCCACCAGCTGGGTGAAGCGGCGGGCCGCGGCCTGCGAGGTGGTCACGATCGCCTCGGTGTGGCCGGAGGACCAGAGCCGGATGTGCGCGACGGCCGCGTCCAGCGACTCCACGACGGCCGCGGCGATGTCGTAGGAGAGGTATTCCGTCTCCCAGTCCTCCGGTGTCGCCTCGACCACGGTGGCCTTGGACCCCTCGGCGTATTCGAGCACCCGCTCGTCGCCGTGGACGGTCACGCCCGCGTCGGCCAGCGCGTCCAGGGCGCGCGGCAGGAACTGCGCGGCGACGTCCTTGTGGACCAGGAGCGTCTCGGCGGCGTTGCAGACACTCGGGCGCTGTGCCTTGGAGTTGATCAGGATGTCCACGGCCATGTCGAGGTCGGTCTGCGCGTCCACGTACACATGGCAGTTGCCGGTGCCGGTCTCGATGACCGGCACGGTGGATTCCTCCACCACCGTGCGGATCAGTGAGGCGCCGCCGCGCGGGATGAGGACGTCGACCAGGCCGCGGGCCCGCATCAGTTCCCGTACCGAGTCACGGCTCTCGCCCGGGACCAGTTGCACCGCGTCGGCCGGGAGCCCGGAGCCGCCGACGGCGTCGCGCAGCACCCGTACCAGCGCGGCGTTGGAGGAGTACGCGGAGGACGAGCCGCGCAGCAGGACGGCGTTGCCGGACTTCAGGCAGAGGGCCGCGGCGTCGACCGTCACATTGGGCCGGGCCTCGTAGATGATCCCGACCACACCGAGCGGCACCCGGACCTGCCGCAGGTCGATGCCGTTGGGCAGGGTCGAGCCGCGGACGACCTCGCCCACCGGATCGGGCAGAGCCGCCACGTCCCGCACATCGGCGGCGATGGCACGGATCCGCTCCGGGGTGAGGGTGAGGCGGTCGATGATCGACTCGCTGGTACCGGCCTGCCGGGCGCGGGCGACATCCTCGGCATTGGCCGTGACGATCTCGGCCGTCCGCACTTCGAGCGCGTCCGCGATGGCCAGCAGCGCGTCGTCCTTCGCGGCGCGCGGCAGCGGCGCGATGTCGGCGGCGGCGGAACGTGCCCGGTAGGCGGCCTGGACGACCGGGGACATGTTGTCGTACGGCGAGAGCGTGGTCATGCCCGCAGGGTAGTGCGCACACTGCGGGCATCCCTCGCTCATCCCGTGATGCGAGACAGCCGCGACCGGGACGGCCCCTCCAGTGGGACGGCCCCCACGGCGGGACGGCCCCTCCAGTAGGACGGCCCCTCCGGGAGGGGTGTCCGCTCAGTACGGGTGCACCCCCACCGGAGCGGCCGGGGGCGGACCGTACCCCTCGGCGATGCGCTGGTGGTACGTCTCCCGGTCGATGACCTCCAGACCGACGATCTCCCAGGGCGGGAGCTTGGCCGTGGAGCGGTGCTCGCCCCACAGCCGCAGCGCGACGGCCGCCGCGTCGTGCAGATCGCGGGCCTCTTCCCAGTAGCGGATCTCCGCGTGGTCGTCGGCGTACCTGCTGGTCAGCAGGAAGGGATGGTCGTGCGCGAGCTGTTCGAGTCCGCGTCTGATCTCCGTCAGCGGGGTGGCGGTTCCCGAGACGCTGAGCGTGATGTGCCACAGCCTCGACGGGGTGCGTTCCTCCTTCACCACCCTCTGCTCGGACCCGGTGGTCCGGTCGTCCCCTCGCTCCTTGGTCCGGCTCCCGTCGAAGCCCGTACCGGCTCCGACGCTGGTCAGGGCCCGGCCACCCGTTCCTCGGGGCGGCGCCCCCGGGCGCGCTCGTCTCACCGGCGGCCTCCTGTGAATGCGTTTGCTGTGCTGTACCCCGCTGTTTCCCCGTTACAAAGTTGACCAGCCCGCGGCCGGGGATGGGGCGGTTTTCGTGAAGGTCTCTGCCCCGAGGCTGGACTTTCAGTCGTTTCAGGGGTTTGTCAGGAGTGAAGTACGACCAGATCGTCCCTGTGTACGACCTCGCGCTCGTAGGCCGGGCCGAGCTCCCGTGCCAGGTCACGGGTGGAGCGGCCGAGCAGCTGCGGAATCTCCTTGGCGTCGAAATTGACGAGTCCGCGGGCCACCGGCCGGCCTTCGAGGTCGCGCAGCTCCACCGGGTCACCGGCGGTGAACTCGCCCTCGACCGAGGCGATTCCGGCGGGCAGCAGCGAGCTGTGGCGTTCGACGACCGCCTGCACGGCCCCGTCGTCCAGGGTCAGCGAGCCCTGCGGGGTGGAGGCGTGGGCGAGCCAGAGCAGCCGGTCCGCCGAGCGGCGTCCGGTGCGGTGGAAGTACGTACCGGTGTCGCGGCCGGCCAGGGCGTCGGCGGCCCGGCTCGCCGAGGTGAGGACGACGGGGACTCCGGCGGCGGTGGCGATCCTGGCGGCCTCGACCTTGGTGACCATGCCGCCGGTGCCGACGCCCGCCTTGCCGGCGCTGCCGATGGTGACGCCCGCGAGGTCCCCGGGACCGGTCACTTCGGCGAGCCGCGAGGTGCCCGGGGTGCTGGGGTCGCCGTCGTAGAGGCCGTCCACGTCGGAGAGCAGGACCAGCAGATCCGCTCGGACGAGGTGGGCGACCAGGGCTGCGAGGCGGTCGTTGTCGCCGAACCGGATCTCGTCGGTGGCGACGGTGTCGTTCTCGTTGACGACCGGGAGCGCGCCCATGTCCAGGAGCTGGTCGAGGGTGCGGTAGGCGTTGCGGTAGTGGGCGCGGCGGCTGGTGTCGTTGCTGGTCAGCAGCACCTGGCCGACGCGTACGCCGTACCGTGCGAAGGAGGCGGTGTAGCGGGCGACGAGCAGTCCCTGGCCGACGCTGGCGGCGGCCTGCTGCCTCGCCAGGTCCTTGGGCCGGCGCAGCAGTCCGAGCGGGGCGAGCCCGGCCGCGATGGCGCCGCTGGAGACGAGCACGATCTCGCGCTCCCCACCGCTGCGCACCTTGGCCAGTACGTCGACGAGCGCGTCGACGCGGTCCGCGTCGAGGCCGCCGGCCGCGGTGGTGAGGGATGAGGAACCGACCTTGACCACGATCCTGCGGGCCTCTGTGACGCCCTGCCTTGCCCCTGACACGTCCATCCCCAATGATTCGGCCTCGCCCAGCCCCCGCAATCTACGCGAGCGGCGGATACGGCGCCCGCGCGTTCCGCCCTCTGGGATCCGGATCCGCCGGATCCCAGATCCGCGGCGGGCGGTCCGTGACACCCTGGAACGGTGCTGCTCCATGGTTCCGCTCCAGCGCGCCGTTCGCACGCGCGCACGTACCGAATGGCGGCGGGTCCTCGGGCAGCGTCAGCACGCTGTCGGCAGAATCACGCCGAGTCGGTATAGGCAACCATTGAGGCGTCTCGGTCATCTAACAGCCGATAGGGTGCACGGCGGGTGGCTTTCCATGCCCATTTTCAGCAGCGCAGGCCCCGCATCCGCCGCCGGCCAGAGGGACTTCTAGCAGACATGGGACAGCAGCAATGCCAGTCAAAGTAAGTGTCGTCATTCCTGTATACAACCCGGGCAAGTACATCGACCCCTGCATCGACTCGCTGCTGCGACAGACTCTCCCCGCAGGGGAGTTCGAAGTTCTCTTCGTCAACGATGGCTCGACGGACGACACTCGTGAGCGGCTCGAGAAGCTGGCCGGGGAACATCCGCATTTCCGTGTCATCACCATCCCGAATTCCGGCTGGCCCGGAAAGCCCCGCAACATCGGTGTGGACGAGGCGAAGGGCGAGTACGTCCAGTTCGTCGACCAGGACGACTACCTCGCCTCCGGCGCCCTGCAGCGGCTGTACGACATGGGCCACCGCAACGGTTCGGACATCGTCATCGGCAAGGTGGCGAGCAACTTCCGCGGCGTCCCGCACGGCGTGTTCAAGAAGAACCGCGAGAAGTGCACCCTGCACGACGCACCTCTGTACGACAGCCTCACGCCGCACAAGATGTTCCGTACGGAGTTCCTCCGCGAGAACGGCATCGCCTACCCCGAGGGCAAGCGCCGGCTCGAGGACCAGCTCTACATGATGCAGGCGTACTTCCCCGCCAAGGTCGTCTCGATCCTCGGCAACTACACCTGCTACTACTACTCCCGGCGGGACGACGGCCAGAACGCCGGATCGGCGAAGATCGTGCCGTCCGGCTACTACGGCAACCTCCGTGAGGTCCTCGACGTCGTCGTGGACAACACCGAGCCCGGCGAGTTCCGGGACATGCTGCTGCGCCGCTTCTACCGCGTCGAGATGCTCGGCCGGCTCAGCGAGCCCGCCGTCCTCAAGTACGACCCCGAGTACCTGGACGAGATGTGCGACGCCGTCCAGGGTCTGGCCACGGACTTCATGGACGACGGGGTGCACGACGGGCTCGGCCCGGTGCTCCGGCTGCGCTCCACACTGCTGCGCAACAACGACCGCCAGGGCCTGGTCCGGATCTCCCGGTTCGCCGCGTCGGTCAAGGCCGCGGCCCGCCTGGAGGACTTCGCCTGGCGGCCGGACGGCCGCATCGACCTCACCATCAGCGGCCGTCTCGTCCACGGCGAGGACCAGACCCCGCTGACGCTGCTGCGCCGCGACGGGCGCTACTTCCTGCACCCCGACATCACCGAGGGCCTGCTGCCGGACGGCGAGCTCCTGGACGTCACCGACGACATGGCCGGATTCTCCGCCGAGCTGTCGCTGCGCAACCGTGAGACCGCCGTCGAGTGGTCCTGCCCGGCGAGCTTCACCGCCCGGGTCGAGGAGCTCGGCGACGATGTCTGCGAGGTCGTCCTGCACGGCAGCGGCCAGATCGGCTCGGAGGCGGTCAAGGGCCGCGGCCGGGTGTCGCGCGGCTTCTGGGACGTCTGGGTGCCGCTGCGCGGCCTCGGCCTGGTCCGCAAGGCCCGGCTCGGCGCCGACCGCGCCCCGGAGGTCGACGCCGCCTGCCTGCCCGCCCTGCTGGGTTCGCCGGCCCGCGCCGTCATCCCGTACTTCACCGACCCGCACGGCAACATCACCCTCGATGTGGCCCGCCGCGCCAAGAAGCTGGCCGAGTACCTCGAAGGGCGTCCGCTCCAGCGGTCCCCCGGCGGCTCCGAGCTCCGGCTGGACCTCTTCACCACCGACGGGACCGGCCCGTCCCCGACCACCCTGGTCCTGAGCCCTGCGGGCGGGGCGGGCGGCTCCTCGCACCAGCTGCGCACCACCCTGCGGCCCACCGACGGCCGGGCCCACCTCACCGTGCCCGACCGCGCGCCGGGCGTCCCGGCCGGTACGTGGAAGCTCGCGGTCCGGCTGGACGGCGACAAGAACCCCGCGTTCCACCTCTGCGACGTCACCGTCGCCAAGAATGGCCGGATCACCCTCCCCGCGAGCCTGCCGGCGATCGACGCCGGGATCATGCTCGGCATCACCAGCAGGCGCCGGAAGGCGAAGCTGCGCCGCGCGCTGCGCACCGTCGGCGGCCCCATCGTGCGCAGGCTCCCGGCCAAGAGCCGCAAGCGGGCGCGTCGTCTGGCCGCCCGGTTCACCGGCTGACCCGCGCCCGTACCGCCATACGTTTTCCATCAGAACACCGGCCGAACGCATCGGCCACGAGCAACAGAACAAGGACGTGATCGCATGCGGCAGCTCTCCATCGAAGGGGCCTGGGTGCATGAGCCCAAGGTCTTCCCGGACAGCCGCGGCAGCTTCCACGAGTGGTTCAAGGCGTCGGAGCTGAGCGAGGCCGTCGGCCACACGCTGCGGCTGGCGCAGGCCAACTTCTCCATCTCCAGCCGGGGGACGCTGCGCGGGGTGCACTTCGCGGACGTTCCGCCGAGCCAGGCGAAGTACGTCAAGTGCGTGCGCGGTGCGGTGGTCGACGTCATCGTGGACATCCGGGTCGGCTCCCCCACGTACAAGCAGTGGGAGGCCGTCCGGCTCGACGACGTCGACCACCACGCCGTCTACCTCGCCGAGGGTCTCGGCCACGCCTTCATGGCACTGACGGACGACGCCTCGGTCAGCTACCTGTGCTCCGAGGGCTACGCGCCCGGCCGCGAGCACGGCATCAACCCGCTCGATCCGGAGCTGGGCATCGAGTGGCCCGAGGGCATCACCCCGCTGCTGTCCGACAAGGACGCCGCGGCCCCCTCGCTGGCCGAGGCCGAGGAGCAGGGCCTGCTGCCCTCGTACGAGGCGTGCCAGGCGTACTACGCGCAGCTGCGCGCCCGCGGCTGAGCCGTCCGCGCCGATACGCCGAAGCCCCCGTGGTCCGTACGGATCACGGGGGCTTCGCGTCGTCCGGCCGGGGTCAGCCCGTCACTGCCTCGATGCGCGAGCGCAGCGGCGCGAAGGCCGAGCGCGAGCGGTGCAGATTGCGGGCGCGGGTCAGGGCCGGCCAGAAGTCGGCGCGCAGCAGCGTCTCGGGCCGGACCGCGTTCTTGCGGACGAGCACCTCTTCGGGCACGTCCTGCGGGTCGGGTACGACGAACTCCTCGATGATCTTGTCGTACTCGTTCTTCAGGACGTTGTTCTCCGGGTCGGCGCCGAACACGGCGACCACGCCGGTCGGTTCGGTGTCCACCTCGACGACCACCAGGTCGGGGCGGTAGCGGCGCAGTACCTGCACCACCTTGTACACGTCACCGGTCCAGAACTTGGTGTGCCGGTCGCGGGCAGCCTCGTCGACATCGCGCGGCAGCATGTCGTCGAGAACGATCACGCTCGACCAGCGGGAGTGCTTCTCCACGTTCATGAAGTCGCGCAGGGCGTACTCGAAGAGGTGCATGCCGTCGATGAAGGACAGCTCCAGCTTCGGATCCCCGCCGAGGACGTTGAGCGGATCGCGGCGGGCCAGGGCGCGGAACGGGTTCCGGCCGTTGCGCAGGTGCAGCAGCGGGTCCTTGCGGGCGAAGAAGGCGTCGCTGGTCGCTCTGACCAGGTGGACGTCACAGCTGATGTCCGTCACGACCCGGAAGGCGGGGTCGACGGCGACGGAAGGAACCCGTGAGAGGGCCAGGCTTCTGCCGTCGTTGACCCCGATCTCCAGATAGTTCCGAGGCCGGTAGACGCGGTGCAGATGGCGCAGGAAGTCGTGGCGGTTCACGTGGAGCTGCCCTTCGGAGGAAACCAACTGGTCCGGTTCCCGGCGAAGTTACCTCATGACCGCACTGTGATGTAAGCGTTCTCCCTGATGTAAACCTTCCCCGTGAATATCTTCGAAATTCGACGAGATTTGACCACCTATACGATCAATTGATGATCATGGCCGCTCTGCCGCGACAAGCGCCGGAAATGCTTCCGCGAGTGCCGGCCGCCAGTCCCGGACCGGCTCGATCCCGGCCGCGGCCCAGCGGTCGTGGCCCAGCACGCTGAACGCGGGCCGGGGGGCCGGCCGCACGAAGGCCTCGCTGGTCGTGGGACGGACCCGCTCCGGGTCGGTGCCGAGCAGCCGGAAGATCTCCCGGGTGAAGCCGAACCAGGTCGTCTCGCCGCCGCTGGTGCCGTGGTAGACGCCGGCCGGGGCGGTGCCCGCGAGGGCGGCCTGCCCGAGCCGGACCAGCCGGTCGGCCAGATCGACGGTCCAGGTGGGCTGACCCCGCTGGTCGTCCACCACGTCGAGGGTGTCCTTGACGCCCTCCAGCTTGATCATCGTACGGACGAAGTTGCCGCCGCCCGCGCCGTACAGCCAGGCCGTGCGGACCACGTAACCGGTCTCCGGCAGGGTGCTCAGCACGGCCTGCTCGCCGGCCAGCTTGGTGCGGCCGTAGGCGCTGCGCGGACCGGTCGGGTCGTCCTCGGCGTACGGCTTGTCGCCGTCGCCGGCGAAGACGTAGTCGGTGGAGACCTGGAGGAGCACGGCGCCGTGCTCGCGGCAGGCCTCGGCGAGGACGGCGGGGCCGGTGCCGTTGACCCGCAGCGCGGCGTCCTCCTGGGACTCCGCGTCGTCGACCGCGGTCCAGGCGGCGCAGTTCACCACGACGGCCGGGCGGTGCTCCTCGAAGGCGGCCCGCACGGATGCGGGATCGGCGACGTCCAGTGCCGCCCGGTCAGCGGCGACCGCGGTGGCGTCCGTACCGGCGAGCCGGGCCAGGACGTCCTGGCCCAGCATCCCGGCGGCTCCGGTGACCAGCCAGACGGCGCTCACAGGGCGGCCCGGTCCTTCAGCGGCTCCCACCAGGCGCGGTTGTCGCGGTACCACTGCACGGTCTCGGCGAGGCCGGTGCGGAAGTCCTTGCGGGGCTCGTAGCCGAGCTCCTCGCGGATCTTGGTGCAGTCGACGGAGTAGCGGCGGTCGTGGCCCTTGCGGTCCTCGACGTAGGTGACGCTGGTGTCCCAGTCGGCGCCGCAGGCGTCCAGCAGCAGGCCGGTGAGCTCCTTGTTGGACAGCTCGGTGCCGCCGCCGATGTTGTAGACCTCGCCGGCCCGGCCCTTGGTGCGGACCAGTTCGATGCCCTGGACGTGGTCGTCGATGTGCAGCCAGTCGCGGACGTTGGCGCCGTCACCGTAGAGCGGGACCGTCCTGCCGTCCAGCAGGTTGGTGACGAAGAGCGGGATGACCTTCTCGGGGAAGTGGTGGTGCCCGTAGTTGTTGGAGCAGCGGGTCACCCGCACGTCGAGGCCGTGGGTGCGGTGGTACGAGAGCGCGATCAGGTCGCTGGACGCCTTGGCCGCGGAGTACGGCGAGTTGGGCGCGAGCGGGTGGGTCTCGGGCCAGGAGCCCTCGTCGATCGAGCCGTAGACCTCGTCGGTGGAGATGTGCACGAAGGTCTTGATGCCCGCGAGGTACGCGGCGTGGATCAGCGTGTGGGTGCCCACCACGTTGGTACGGACGAACTCGGCGCCGCCGTCGATGGACCGGTCCACGTGGGACTCGGCGGCGAAGTGCACCACCTGGTCGTGCTCGGCCATCAGCTTGGCGACCAGCTCCGGGTCACAGATGTCACCCTGCACGAACCGGAAACCGGGGTGCTCGCGCACCTCGTCGAGGTTGGCCGGGTTGCCCGCGTAGGTGAGCTTGTCGAGGACGGTGACAGCGATGTCGCCGGGGCCCTCGGGGCCGAGCACCGTACGGACGTAGTGCGAGCCGATGAAGCCGGCGCCGCCGGTCACCAGGATGTTGGTGGTCATGAAGAGATCTGCACCTTGCTGTGGTCGCCGAGCACGAGTCGGTGGGCGGACGGGGAACGGGGGGCGGGGGTCACTTCGACGTCACGGCCGATGAGCGACGCCTCGACGCGGCGGACACCGGCGATGGAGGCGCCCCGCAGGACGATGGAGTACTCGATCTCGCTGTCCTCGATGCGGACGTCCTCCGAGACCGAGGTGAACGGGCCCACGTACGCGCCGCTGATCACCGAACGGGCGCCGATGATCACGGGCCCGACGATGCGGCTGCCGCTGACCTTGGCACCCGGCTCGATCCGGACCCGGCCGATGATCTCGCTGTCCGCGTCGACGTCGGCGCCCTCCTGGAACGGCTCGACGGCCTCCAGGACGGTCCGGTTGACCTCCAGCATGTCGGTGACGTTGCCGGTGTCCTTCCAGTAGCCGCGGATCGTGGTGGAGCGCACGTCGCGCTTCTGGTCGATCAGCCACTGGATGGCGTGCGTGATCTCCAGCTCGCCGCGCCAGGACGGCTCGATCGAGCGGACCGCCTCGTGGATGGCCGGGGTGAAGAGATAGACGCCGACGAGCGCCAGATCGCTCTTGGGTTCCTTCGGCTTCTCCTCCAGCGCCGCCACCCGGCCGTCGGCGTCGAGCTCCGCGACACCGAAGGAGGTCGGGTTGGGCACCTGCGTCAGCAGGATCTGCGCGTCGGGCTTGTCCGCGCGGAACTCGTCCACCAGACCGGTGATCCCGCCGACGATGAAGTTGTCGCCGAGGTACATGACGAAGTCGTCGTCGCCCAGGAAGTCGCGGGCGATCAGCACCGCGTGGGCGAGGCCGAGCGGCTCGTCCTGCGGGATGTAGGTGACCTCGATGCCGAGCGCGGAGCCGTCGCCGACCGCCTCGCGGATCTCGGGGGCGGTGTCGCCCACGATGATGCCGACCTCGGTGATGCCGGCTTCCGCGATGGCTTCCAGACCGTAGAAGAGCACGGGCTTGTTCGCCACGGGCACCAGCTGCTTGGCCGAGGTGTGTGTGATGGGACGCAGGCGGGTGCCGGCCCCTCCGGATAGTACGAGAGCCTTCACGTGACCAGTCCCCATGGTGTTCTGTCGGTCCTGCCGCGGGCGCGACGTCCGAACGATTTTACTGAGCTTCCGTGTGTGTTATTCCGCGAATCCGTCCGATGGGCGCACTCGGGATCCACCCGGCGGACGAGCGGCCGTCACGCCGCGTTCAGCCGTTCCTTCCACCGCCGCATGTCGCGGCGCATCCTGCGGGCCACCCGCCGGGACAGCGAGGCCCGGCGGGCGGCGACCTTCGGCTGGTCGATGCGCTTGCCGTCGTGCCAGTCCGGCACGGTGACCTCGTAGTTGGAATCGGCCAGACCGGCCGACTTGTCGCGGAAGTGCGGGTACGCGAGGTACAGCGTGTCACCTTTGCGTGAACTGACCACATCCGGGACCGTCTTCGCCCGGAGGTACCGCACCACCTCGATGAGCAGGTCCGTCCTGCCCCGCGCCACACAGGCGAGACGCAGTCGCTCGGACACCTTGATCAGCCGGGCCACGCCGTCGTCCCAGTACTTTTCCATCAGCGGAGCCGCGAGTTCCATTTTGTGCCGGCGGACTTCCTCGGAATCCTTCAGCACAATCGGGCCGAACTGCTGGAGCATCCCCACCGTGAAGGGCCGGACCATGAGGAAATCCCTTTTCGGCCCGGCGGGCTCGATCCGGTGAATGAGCGCCATCATGGCGCGCATCGAGTCGAAGCGCCACACATAGGTTCCGCTCTTGGTGACGTGCTTCCCGTCGTCGCGGCCCACCAGGTAATAGCAGACGTAATTGGAGATCACCGAGACACCGGCGCCGCGCAGATATGCCTCCATCGTGAAGAGGGCGTCCTCGCCGGTCTTGAGATTCTCATCGAACCTGAGGGAGAGCCGCTCCAGGAGTTCACGCCGGAAGAGCTTCTGGGCGCTCAGGGTGTAAATGACCTTGGAGTTGTAGACGTCGACCCGTTCCTTGGTGGCCCGCCACATCGACTGCGGCGCCCCCCGGTTCACGCCGACCACCTTGCCGAGCACCACATCGGTACCGGCCCGGTCGGCCATGGCCACCATCCGCTCCAGGGCCTCGTCACCGAAGTAGTCGTCCGCGTCCAGGAAGAACACATAGCGCCCACGGGCCATACCGAGGCCCACATTTCGCGGACCGCTGGGACCGCCGGAGTTCTTCTGCCTGACCACCCTGGTCGGCACCTGCGATCTCGCCGCGAATTCTTCCAGGTACTCACCCGTGCCATCGGTGGAACCGTCGTCGACCGCGACGATTTCGATCCGCTCGGCACCGATGGTCTGCGCCTCCACCGATTCGAGACAGCGAATGAGGTAGGGCATCGCCTCATATGCGCCGACAACCACAGTCACGTCAGGAATTTGCGTCTCGTTCACACAAACAGAAGACAGTCAGCCCGGGCCGTTGGTTGTCTTACGCCACACCGCCAAAAGGTGACACTCATCACAAAGGCCCGGCACAACCCTCTCGGGTGTATGCCGGGCCCTCGTCAATCAGGTAAGGCGAATGGTCGACTTCTCAGCCGCCCACGGGCTCACCCAGACTCTTCGCCACCCCGGTGTTCCGGGCGTCGGACTTGGCGGCGAGCGCCGTCACGGCCGAGTCGAACTGCACGATCGAGGTGGGCTCGTCCGGACCGAGCAGGTACTGCTTCAGCTCGCGCCGGTCGTCCGCCAGGGTGTCCGCTGCCGGGTCCTTCACCGCGGCGAGCAGGGCATCCAGCTCGGCCGCCGAGTTGGACAGGATCACCGCGGCGCGCACCGCGGTGTTCTGCCTGCGGAACTCTTCCTCGCCCAGCTCGGCCGAGTCCGTGACCGCGTACGGCTTCCCGCTCGCGATGAAGTCGGAGACCACGCTGGAGATGTCCGAGACCATGGCGTCCGACTCGTTGAAGCAGTCGTAGAGCCGCATCTGGGCGCCGGTGATGACCCGGTGCTCCCACCAGCCCTGCGCACGCCAGGACGCCGCGTTCCACTCGTCCTTGAGCTTCGCCGTCTCGGCCTCGCGCGCCGGGTCGGCCAGCGAGTCGCGGGACAGCTCCGCCTCGTCCCGGGCGGTGCGGCCGCCGCCGGCCAGCTCGGCCAGCCGCGCCTCGATACGGACCAGCTCGGCCCGCGCCTCGGCCTGCTCGCCCCGCAGCGCGGCCGACTGCTCCGCCCAGCGGGGGTCGGTGGCGCGCTGGGCCGCGGCCTGCTCGATCATCGCGGTGATGCGCAGGTGCACGGCCTTGGCCTTGGCACTGCGGGTACCGGTGAAGGGGTGCGGCTTGTACAGCAGCCGGACCGGCTGCTCGGCCTCCAGCAGCCGCCTGACGATGTTCTCACCGGCCAGCAGCAGCGAGGTGTTGCCCGGGTTGTCGTCCCAGCCCTCCCAGGTCGGGGCATACAGCACGGTCGGGATCGGGTTCCCCGGCGTACCGGACCAGGACCGGATGGCGGCCAGCTGCGGGCGACCCACCTCCACGATGTCCTCGTCGCGCACCCCGACATCGGCCAGCGCGTAGCGGTCGCGGCCGGCCCGGCCCGCGGTCCACACCTCGTCGTAGACCTTGCTGTACGGGTTGACGCTGGCGATCTTGTCGCTGTCGCCGTGACCGATGAAGACGTGCTTCATCGTCGGCACCCGGAGCAGGTGGATGTTCTTGCCGACATTGGCCGCGTAGAGCGCGACCCGCACCGTCGAGAGGTCCAGGTTCATCAGGTGCACGCCACCGGGCACGCAGAGCACCGGCACCGAGGTCGTGGCGAGCTGCGGCAGGATGTTGCGCTCACGCAGCAGGATCATCGGCCGGCCGCCGAGCTGGGCCATCGTCTCCAGCCACATGTTGACCTGGTAGGCGGAGTCCTTGGAGCCGGAGAAGTACAGCATCACGGTCGGCCGGTACTCGGCGAGCCAGTCGCCCACCGCGTTGAGGACCTTGGTCTCCGGCGGTACGAGCCGGCTCGGCCGGACGTACGGCAGCAGGGCCACCAGGTAGCAGACCGCGAGAACGAGTGTCAGGCCGAGGCCGACGTACGCGATGACGTCCTTGCCGGTCTCGACGGCGACCAGCACGCCCACGATCGCGAAGACGTCCAGGTGGAGCATCTTCTCCGCGGGCCGGTTCATCAGGCGCTGCGGCGGGGCATCCGCTATCCGCACCGCCGACAGGTCGATGTTTCGGGTGACCACCGGAAGCTTGCGGCGGAGCCGGATCAGGGTGACCATCGCGCTCTGCGGCGCCTGGAGTCCGTAGAACGCCAGGAGGCAGGCGACCGTCACGTAGAAGAGCGTCTCCTCGCCGTATCCCATGCGGGAGAGCAGCAGGATGAGCAGCAGCTGACGGACCAGGAAGCGGATCGAGAGCCCGGCCCGGACGGCGGCGAGCCGGTTGATCAGATAGCTGCCGCAGTGGTGCAGATACCGGTCCGCGAGATAGGTGACCGCGGTGGCCGCGGCGAAGAACCAGAGATTGGGGATTATTGCCGCGAGCATTATGCACGGGAACCCCAGAGCCACCAGGAGCGCGGCGGCCAGCTCCGAACCGCTGCCCACCCGAGCCAAACGCATGGCTTTCGAAATCACGAAGTACCGCTCCCGAGGGTGCCGACTTTTTTACCTTACGAGGGGAATGTGAAGACAGAGCTTCACGAATACGGACCCCTGCAGTTCGCGCTCGGCGACTGCAGGGGTCCGAATAGTCGATTGTCAAGCAGTATTACACATCGGCCTGTCGGTCCAGGACAGCGGCAAGCGCCTGCTCGAATCCGGATGCCTCGGAGGCGCCCCGGGTCGGGTCCTGCTGGCGTACGTCGATGACATGGCCGGTCATCTCCGAGAGCAGGACGTCGAGCGAGGTCCGGGCGACCGCCTCGGAGGACAGCAGCGTGCCCGCGGGCTCGTCGCCGAACGCCTTGGTGCGCATCGGGGTGGCGGTGCGCTCGGGGTTCACACAGTTCACCCGCACGCCGTCGGCCGCCCACTCGTCCGAGAGCGCCTGGGTGAGGTTCACCATGGCGGCCTTGGTCGACGAGTAGAGGCTGTACTCCGCGCGGCCCCGGGTGTAGCTGCTGGAGGTGTAGAGCAGCAGCTGGCCCTTGGTCTCGGCGAGGTACTTGTACGAGGCGCGGGCGATCTGCACGGGTGCCAGGTAGTTGACGTTCAGCGCTTCCTGGATGGTCGCGTTGTCCGTCTCGGCCAGCTTGCCGATGCGGAGCACACCGGCGGTGTTGATCACGTAGTCGACGCGGCCGGTGTCGGCGTACGCCTTGGTGAGCGCCTCGTCGATGTGCTCGGGGTTCTCCACGTGCGTACCGGTGGTGGAGCGGCCCAGGGCGTAGACGGTGGCGCCGTAGGACTCGGCGAGCGTCGCGATGTCCGCGCCGATGCCGTACGAGCCGCCGAAGACGACGAGGGTCTTGCCGGTGAGCAGCTCGCGGTAGGCGGCGTCGTCGGTCGGCTGCGGAACGGCCGTGGAGGCCAGCTGGAAGAGCTTGTCCGCGATGAAGACGTCGACCGGCTGGGTGACCTTCATGTTGTACTCGTCGCCCGCCACGACGTAGATCGGGACGTCGGGGAGGTACTTGAGCACGACCGAGCAGTCGTCGGTGGCCTGGAAGTTCGGGTCACCGGCGGCGACCTCGTAGGCCCGGCGGATCGTGGAGAGCTTGAAGGCCTGCGGCGTCTGGCCACGGCGCAGCCGGGAGCGGTCGGGCACGTCGGTGATGAACTCGCCGTCGCCGCCGTGGGTGCGGGTCACGATGATCGTGTCCGCGGACGGGATGGCGACATCGACCGCCTGGTAGCGGTCCAGCGCGTCGACGCAGTCCTTGATGACGCGCTGCGAGAGCAGCGGGCGCACGGCATCGTGGAAGAGGACGTTGCGGTCCTCGCCCTCGGCCAGGCCCTCACCGAGCGCCGCGATGGCACGCTCGGTGGTCTCGTTGCGCGTGGAACCGCCCTCGATCACCTTGGTGACCTTGGTGAGCCCGGCCTTGGCGACGATCTTCTCGACGTCGGGCACGTAGCCCGGAGCCATCAGCACGATGACGTCGTCGATGGAGTCGGCCTGCTGGAAGATCGACAGCGTGTGCTCGATGACAGCCTTGCCTGCGATCTTCAGCAGCTGCTTGGGAATGGACAGACCCACGCGCTGGCCGGTACCGCCGGCGAGCACGACTGCTGTGGTTCGGGCTTTGGCTATGTGCTGAGCAGACACAGACGACCTACCTTGCGAGGGCTGGGAGATACCGCGATGGTTGCACTCTCCGTTACCGTCTCGCAAGGTGGACGTCGGCCGCCGCACGCCGTATCGAAACCTTTTGGTGCCTTGCGATCAGGGCGAATACCGGAATTGGGGCTTCCCTGCCAGGTGATCGACGCCACACGAGTGAGCGGCATGATTCACCCCTGAGCGGGTTCGGTTCCCTCGTACGTATGACGCGGAGAGCGTGCGCGGCCGCCGGAGGGGCCTGCGGAACAGGACCTTCCGGCGGCCGGTGACCGTTCCGGAGCGGGTTGGGCCCGTCCTGGAACAGGTCCTAGAACGGGTTGAACTCGTCGAACTCGCGCTGGGCCTCGTCGCGCTCCGACTCGCGCTCGCGCCGGCGCTGCGCCGCCGGGCGCGGTGCTTCGAGGCGGTGGTCCTCGCCACGACGGCCGAGCATCTCGGCGCCCGCCGCCAGGGTCGGCTCCCAGTCGAAGACGACCGCGTTGTCCTCGGCGCCGATGGCGACGCCGTCACCCGCGCGGGCACCGGCCTTCACCAGTTCGTCCTCGACACCGAGGCGGTTGAGCCGGTCGGCCAGGTAGCCGACGGCCTCGTCGTTGTTGAAGTCGGTCTGGCGCACCCAGCGCTCCGGCTTCTCGCCGCGCACCCGGTAGATGCCGTCCTCCTCCAGCGTGACGGTGAAGCCCGCGTCGTCGACGGCCTTCGGGCGGATGACGATCCGGGTCGCCACCTCCACCGGCTTGGCCGCACGCGCCTCGGCGATGATGCCCGCGAGCGCGAAGGAGAGCTCCTTCAGGCCGGTACGCGCGACCGCGGACACCTCGAAGACGCGGTAGCCGCGCTCTTCCAGGTCCGGGCGGATCATGTCGGCGAGGTCCTGGCCGTCCGGGATGTCGATCTTGTTGAGGACGACGATGCGGGGCCGGTCCTCCAGACCGCCGTACTGCTTCAGCTCTTCCTCGATGATGTCGAGGTCGGAGACCGGGTCGCGGTCGGACTCCAGCGTCGCGGTGTCCAGTACGTGCACCAGCACCGAGCAGCGTTCCACGTGCCGCAGGAACTCCAGGCCGAGGCCGCGGCCCTGGCTGGCGCCCGGGATGAGGCCCGGGACATCGGCGACGGTGTAGACGGTGCTGCCCGCGGTGACCACGCCGAGGTTCGGGACGAGGGTCGTGAAGGGGTAGTCCGCGATCTTCGGCTTGGCCGCCGACAGCACGGAGATCAGCGAGGACTTGCCGGCGCTCGGGTAGCCGACCAGCGCGACGTCGGCGACGGTCTTGAGCTCCAGGACGATGTCCCGGGCCTCACCGGGCTCGCCGAGCAGCGCGAAGCCGGGGGCCTTGCGCCGGGCGGAGGCCAGCGCGGCGTTGCCGAGGCCGCCGCGTCCGCCCTGTCCGGCGACGAACGTGGTGCCCTGGCCGACCAGGTCGGCGAGCACATTGCCGTCCCGGTCGAGCACGACCGTGCCGTCGGGCACCGGCAGGACCAGGTCCTGGCCGTCCTTGCCGGAACGGTTGTCGCCCGCGCCGGGCTGGCCGTTGGTGGCCTTGCGGTGGGGGTGGTGGTGATAGTCGAGGAGCGTGGTGACGGCCTGGTCGACGACCAGGGTCACATCGCCGCCGCGTCCGCCGTTGCCGCCGTCCGGACCGCCGAGCGGCTTGAACTTCTCACGGTGTACGGAGGCACAGCCGTGGCCCCCGTTACCCGCGGCGACGTGCAGCTCGACGCGGTCCACGAAGGTGGTCATGGTTGAAACCTCCAGTTACATACATGCAGAAATGTCTCACTCGTGCTGTCCCCACGGAGGAGAAAGCCGTCTCTCTTGGGAGAAACACGCGAAAGGCGGACCCGCTTCCCGTTCGGGAAGTGAGGTCCGCCTCCGCAGAAACCGCTCGACGAGCGCCGAAAATCAGCCGGCGATCGGAACGATGTTCACGACCTTGCGGCCACGGTGCGTGCCGAACTCGACCGCACCGGCGGCGAGCGCGAACAGCGTGTCGTCGCCGCCACGGCCGACGCCCGTGCCCGGGTGGAAGTGGGTGCCGCGCTGGCGGACCAGGATCTCACCGGCGTTGACGGCCTGACCGCCGAAGCGCTTCACGCCGAGCCGCTGAGCATTGGAATCGCGCCCGTTCCGGGTGGACGATGCGCCCTTCTTGTGTGCCATGTCTCCTCAGTCCCTTACTTCGCAGCCGCGGGGATACCGGTGACCTTGATCGCCGTGTACTGCTGGCGGTGACCCTGGCGACGGCGGTAGCCGGTCTTGTTCTTGTAGCGAAGGATGTCGATCTTCGCGCCCTTGTGGTGGTCCACGACCTCGGCCTGGACCTTGATCCCGGCCAGCACCCACGGGTCGCTGGTCACGGCGTCGCCGTCGACCACGAGCAGGGTCGAGAGCTCGACCGTGTCGCCAACCTGGGCAGTGGAAATCTTGTCAACCTCAACGATGTCACCGACAGCAACCTTGTGCTGGCGGCCACCGCTGCGCACGATGGCGTACACGCGGATCTCTCTCTCGCTCGGAACCGGGGCCCCTGATGCCAGCCGCTCACACGGGCCGGGGCCCGAGGTGATCCGAATGGACGAGCGGCCTCTCACCTGTGAAGGGAGGGGGTTGCTCAGGGACAGGCGCATGGAAACACGCCGAAGGGCAAGGTTACGGGCCGCCGTCCGGAGGGTCAAACCGGGCCCTGTGTCCTTCCCCGCCGCTCCCCCGTTCATTCCTGCTCCCCCGCCGCTCCCCGCCGCCGGACCGCCGTCGCGGCGTACCGGCAGCCCTCTGGAGGCCGCCGGCGGCCTTGTGACGGCTCCCCGGCCGAACGGAACGGCCGGTGGGCCACACCCCTGTCGGAGTGTGGCCCACCGGCCGTGCAACCGCTCTGCGGGTCGCCCCTACGCCTCGGCGTCGGCCGAGACCGCGGGCTGCGAAGACTTCTCCGCGGCGACCGTCTTCTTGGCTGTCGCCTTCTTGGCCGTCGTCTTCTTCGCGGCGGTCTTCTTGGCCGCCGTCTTCTTGGTGGCCGCCTTCTTCGCCGTGGCCTTCTTGGCGGTCTTGCGGGCCGCCTTCTTGACCGGGGCCTCCGCCTCGACGGTCTCGGCGTCGGCCTTCGGCTCGGACTCGGGCTTCGGCTCGGCCGAACCGGTCACCACGACGACCTCCGCGCCGTCCGCACCGGCGGGCGAGCCCGCGGGGGCGGTGACCTTGCGGGTCACCCGGCGACGCGCACGCGGCGGGGCGGCCTCGGGGGCCGCCTCCTCGGGTGCGGCCTCGGGCTGTACGGCCTCGACGACCGGCTCCGGCTGCTCGACCGGGGCGGCGACCGGCTCGGCGGCCTGCACCTCGGCGGCCTGTACCTCGGCGACCGGCTCGACCGGGGCGGGCGAGCCCGCCGGGGCGGTCGCCTTCCGGGTCGCCCGACGACGCGTACGGCCCTGGGGGGCCTCCTCGGCCACCGGGGCCGGAACCTCGGCGGCCGGCTCCGGCTCCACGACCGGCTCGGGCTCGACGACCACGACCGGCTCCGGCTCGGCGACGGCCGGGGCCGCCGCTGCCGCGGCCTTCGGGGCACCGGCCGGGGCCGTTGCCTTACGGGTCGCACGGCGACGGCCGCGGCCGCGCGTGGCGGCCGCCTCGGCCTCGGCCGGGCTGCTGTACAGCTCCTCGTCCGGTACGAACTCCGGCTCGGGCAGCGCCACCGGCGCGGCCACCTCGGCAGCCACCTCGGCCTCGGTCTCGACCTCGGTGGCGGCCTCGGCCTCCACCGCGTGCTCGTGGTCCACGCCGCCCCGGCCACGCTTCTTCGAGCGCTTGCCGTTGCCACCGCCGCCGACCGAGGTCGGCTGCTCCATGTGCACGATGACACCGCGTCCGTTGCAGTGGACGCAGGTCTCGGAGAAGGACTCCAGCAGCCCCTGGCCCACCCGCTTGCGGGTCATCTGGACCAGGCCCAGCGAGGTGACCTCGGCGACCTGGTGCTTCGTACGGTCGCGTCCCAGGCACTCCAGCAGGCGCCGCAGCACCAGATCCCGGTTGGACTCCAGCACCATGTCGATGAAGTCGACGACGACGATGCCACCGAGGTCGCGCAGCCGCAGCTGGCGCACGATCTCCTCGGCCGCCTCCAGGTTGTTCTTGGTGACGGTCTCCTCAAGGTTGCCGCCCTGACCGGTGAACTTGCCGGTGTTGACGTCGACGACGACCATCGCCTCGGTCTTGTCGATCACCAGCGAGCCGCCACTCGGCAGGTAGACCTTGCGGTCCAGCGCCTTCATCAGCTGCTCGTCGATCCGGTACGTCGCGAAGATGTCGACCTCGGAGGTCCACCGCGACAGGCGGTCCGTCAGGTCGGGCGCCACCTGCGAGACGTAACCGTAGATGGTCTCCCACGCGTCGTCGCCGCTGACGATGACCTTGGAGAAGTCCTCGTTGAAGATGTCGCGGACGACCCGGACGGTCATGTCCGGCTCACCGTAGAGCAGGGTCGGCGCGTTGGAGCTGCCGGTGCTCTTCGACTTCTTCTGGATGTCCTCCCACTGCTGCTGGAGCCGCTCGACGTCGCGGCGCAGCTCGTCCTCACTCGCGCCCTCCGCGGCGGTGCGGACGATGACGCCCGCGTCCTCGGGGACGATCTTCTTGAGGATGGTCTTCAGCCGGGCCCGCTCGGTGTCGGGCAGCTTGCGGCTGATGCCGGTCATCGAGCCCTCGGGCACGTAGACCAGGTAGCGGCCGGGCAGCGAGACCTGGCTGGTCAGGCGGGCGCCCTTGTGGCCGATCGGATCCTTGGTCACCTGGACGAGGACGGACTGGCCGGACTTGAGCGCGGTCTCGATGCGGCGCGGCCCGTGGGCCATGCCGAGCGCCTCGAAGTTCACCTCACCGGCGTAGAGCACGGCGTTGCGGCCCTTGCCGATGTCGACGAAGGCGGCCTCCATGGACGGCAGTACGTTCTGCACCTTGCCCAGGTAGACGTTGCCGACGTAGCTGGTGGCCTGCTCCTTGTTGACGTAGTGCTCGACGAGCACGTTGTCCTCAAGAACGCCGATCTGGGTGCGCTCGCCGTTCTGGCGGACGACCATGACCCGCTCCACGGCCTCACGACGGGCCAGGAACTCGGCCTCGGTGATGATCGGGACGCGGCGGCGGCCCTGCTCACGGCCCTCGCGGCGGCGCTGCTTCTTGGCCTCCATCCGGGTCGAGCCCTTGATGGACTGGACCTCGTCGAAGCCGGTGCCGGGCTCCCGCTCCTCCTTCTTACGGGGCTCGCGGACCTTGACGACCGTGCGCTCCGGGTCGTCCGTGCCGGTGTCGGTGTCGGCGGAGACGTCCCCGCTGCGACGACGGCGGCGGCGACGGCGACGGCTGCTGCTCGATCCGGAGGCGGACGCCTCGTGGTCCTCGTCCTCCTCCTCGGGCTCCTGCGCGCGCTCCTGGTCGTCCTCGGCGTGGTCGGCGGCGGCCTCGTCGCCGTGCTGCTCCGCGGCCTCGTCACCCTCACTGGCCTCGCCACGACGGCGGCGACGGCCACCACGACGGCGACGGCGCGAGGGCCGGTCCCCGTACTCGTCCGTCTCCTCGCCCTCGGCCTCGTGATCGGCCTCGACCTCGGCCTCCGGCTCCTCCTCGACCGGCTCCTCCACGGGAGCCACGGCCTGCTCGGGCTCGGCGGCCTCACCACGACGGCGGCGACGGCGACGCGAACCGCCCTGCGGCGCGGCCTCGGCGGCCGGGGCCTCGACGACCGCTGCCGGCTCCTCGACCGTCTCGACCTCTTCCTCGGCCTCGACCTCTTCGTAGCGCGAAGCCGCCGCTGCGGCGGCAGCGGTCTCCGGGGTCTGGAACATCGGCTCGGCGAAGACCGGCGCCTGGAACACGGCCACGGCGGGGCGCGCGGCGCGACGGCCCTTGCGTACGGGCTCCTCGGCCTTGCCGGTGAACTCCGGGCGGCCGGCGGCGGCGGTGGCCCGGCGGCGCTGACGGCCGCGCGGCGCGGCGTCCTCGGCCTCGGCGGGCTCGGCCGCGGGCTGCTCCGCGGTGGGCTGCTCGGCGACGGCCGGTGCTTCCTCGACGATCTCCACGGCCCCGGCGGCCTGCGGCGCACCCGCCGGAGCGGTCGCCTTGCGGGTCGCCCGACGGCGCGTACGCGGGGCCTCGGCGGCCTCGGCGGGCTCGGCGGCCTCTTCCGGCACGGCGGTCTCCGCGACCGGCTCGGCGGCCTGCGGGGCACCGGCCGGGGCCGACGCCCTGCGCCGGGTGCGGCCGCGCGGCGCGGCGGGCTCCGGCTCGGCGGTCTCGGCGGCCGGCTCGGGCTCGGCGACGGCCGGTGCCTCCTCGACGATCTCCACGGCCTCGGCGGCCTGCGGCGCACCGGCCGGGGCGGTCGCCTTACGGACCGCACGACGACGCGTACGCGCCGGCGCCGCCTCCACGACCTCGGCCTCGGCCTCGGGCTCCACAGCCTCGGGCTCGGCAACCGGCACAGCGGCCTCGGTCACCTCGGCGGCCTGCGGCGCACCCGCCGGGGCGGTCGCCTTACGGACCGCACGACGACGCGTACGGGCGGGCGGCGCGGCTTCCGCCGGCGCGGCGCTCTCGGCGTCGGCGGGCTTGCTGTCGGACACTGCGGCGTCAACGGCCGGTATGGCCGGCTCGGCCGCTTCCGCGGCTGCGCTCCGGGCGTCCGCCACCGGCGGACCGGCGGGACGGGACGCGGCGCGGCGCCTGCGGCGCGGCGGCAGCTTGTCGCCGGGTGCGTTGTTCTCTTCGGCGTTCCCGGTCGTGCCGGGTTCGTTGGACTGGGGCATGCGGGCGGTTCTCCCGTCAGGCTCCCGGGCGCCGCGTCTGGTTCCGGGCCGGCACGGTCCGCGCGATGTACGCGGGTCCGCCGTCCGGGGCGCGGGCGCCGCACGGGAGCTCAATGTCTGGCTCGCCGGTTCCGTACGCGTGGTGCGTACGGCCTGGCGAAAGTCTTATGGGTCATCGCGCGGCCCGAACCGGATGGCTCCCGGGTCGAAGGCTGCGCTGCAACGACCGCCTTACGCGGAACCTGCACCTTCCGGCGCCGTCGCGACGGCGGTCCCGGCGGCTGTGGTTGGAGCGGCCGGGGCTGCCTCGCGGTCGGGCGCGAGCGGGTCGGTCACCGTGCCGGACTCCTCGTCGAAGAGCCCCTGCGCCAGCCTGGTCACCGCTGCGGGGACCGGCGGCGCCAGGTCGGCCACAACGCGGAGACCGGACAGGACGTCGTCAGGTCGCACGGCAGGTGTCAAGTGCCGAACAACCAGCCGCAGTATCGCACAGGGCTTGTCCTCGGGCCTATCAGCCTGTGGATCAAGGGCCTGCAGGTCGACCACGGCGGCGCGGGCGTCGAAGGTGCGCATGCCGTTCTTCGCGCGGCGCTGGACCTCGACGGTCTCCGCCTCGTTGAACGCGGCCACGGCCCTCGCCGCGTCCGCCACGGTGACCCCGTCGAGACGGAGCTCCCAGACGGAGGCGGTCAGCCGGTCGGCGAGACCCGAGGTGCGGGCCTCCACGGCATCGGTGATGTCGAGACCGTCCGGCAGCGAGGCGTTGAGCAGGTCGCGCAGGACGGCCGGATCGCGGGCCTCGGTGAGGGCGATCTCCAGGAACTCGGCCTCGCTGCCCGTGCCGGTCGGGGCGGCGTTGGCGTACGACACCTTCGGGTGCGGGGTGAAGCCGGCCGAGTAGGCCATGGGCACCTCGGAGCGGCGCAGTGCCCGCTCGAAGGCGCGCTGGAAGTCACGGTGACTGGTGAACCGGAGGCGGCCGCGCTTGGTGTAGCGCAGTCGGATGCGCTGCACTGCCGGTGCGGGCGGCGGGCCTTCGGGCTGTCGCTTGCCCAGTGGTTCTTCTCCTCGGTGCGGGGCGGACGCGGTGGCACGCCGCCCTCGAAATGCGGGTGGCCCGGGGCGTCCGGTCCGGCTCACCCCCACCCGGCTTTTTGGGCTCCGGGCGAGGAGATCTCTGGTTCGGGCGCCGCGCTGGGCACAGTCGTTGTTTGTTGCGTACCACCCAGCCTACGCGCAAGGGGGCTTCCCGGTTCCCGGGGCTCGGGCTCCCGGGCGCCGCCGACCAGGGCCCGCCACGCATCACGGCGTGCCCGGCGGACGGTCTCGCCCGCCGAGCGCAGCGCGGACCGGGCCGCGCGTCCGGTCTCGACGGCGGCGCGCCTGGCGGGGGCCCAGATCCGATCGCGCAGGAAATGGCCCACCGGTGTGCAGACCGTGCGGTAGGCCCAGGTCACCGGCGCCCCGACCAGATGCCAGGCGAGCCAGGCAATGGCCCGGCCGACGGCCCGCGAGATGTACCCCGCGACCTGCCAGGCGACGCCGATCGCGGCGGCGATCTCCCGGCCGACCGGGGCCAGGACCCGCCGGTACAGCCAACGGACCGGTGCGAGCAGCAGGTTCGCGAGCAGCCACACCACCGCTGCCCACAGCCCGGCCCCGGCGGCCACGATCCCGCGCGCCAGCTTGTCGAGCAGCCAGGCGATGCCGTGTCCGAGCGGGGTGAGCACTTCCCGGTACAGCCACCCCAGCGGCCGTACGGCCAGGTGCTCGACCAGCCAGGCGGCGCCGAGGCCGAGGGGCACCAGGACGTACCGCCACAGTCCGGTCACCGGCAGGACGACGAGAACGGTGAGCACCCACCCGACGGCCCGGCGGATCCCGCGTCCGGCAGGTGCGAGCAGCTCCCGGTACAGCCATCGCAGCCCGTGCCCGACCGGTGTGAGCACCGCCTCGTACAGCCACACCACGGGCGCCACCAGCCCGTACCGCGCCGCGGGCACCACCACGTACCGCCAGAGCGCGACCCACGGCCGGACGAAAACCGCGGCGGCCAGCCACAGCAGCGCATGGCCGACCGGCGTGAGCACCGACTCGTACAGCCAGGTCAGGGCGCGGCCCAGCGGGCGCAGCAGGGTCCGGTCGACGGCGCGGGCCGTCACCACCAGGGCGTCCCAGACCATCCGCACGGGCAGGACGACGACCAGCACCACGATCCGCACCGGGATCCGGATCAGTGTGGTCAGACAGCCCTCGCCGGCTTCGTACTCCGCCGGGGCCTGGTGTTTGCCGTGGTCCATGCCGTGGATGACGCGAAGGCCCGGCCGGGAGTTTCCCGGGCCGGGCCTTCGTCACCGAGCCGTCACCTTGCGGGACGGGCTCGTGGGCGGCTACTTCACGACCGAGAGCGGCAGCAGCTTCTTGCCGGTCGGGCCGATCTGGATGCTGGTGTCCATCTGCGGGCAGACACCGCAGTCGAAGCACGGGGTCCAGCGGCAGTCCTCGACCTCGGTCTCGTCGAGCGAGTCCTGCCAGTCCTCCCAGAGCCAGTCCTTGTCGAGGCCGGAGTCCAGGTGGTCCCAGGGCAGGACCTCCTCGTAGCTCCGCTCGCGGGTGGTGTACCAGTCGACGTCCACGCCGTACTCGGGCAGCGTCTTCTCGGCGGCGGTCATCCAGCGGTCGTAGCTGAAGTGCTCGCGCCAGCCGTCGAAGCGGCCGCCGGACTCGTAGACGGCGCGGATGACGGAGCCGACGCGGCGGTCGCCGCGCGAGAGCAGGCCCTCGACGATGCCGGGCTTGCCGTCGTGGTAGCGGAAGCCGATGGAGCGGCCGTACTTCTTGTCGCCGCGGATCTTGTCCCGCAGCTTGGTCAGCCGGGCGTCGGTCTCCTCGGCACTCAGCTGCGGGGCCCACTGGAACGGGGTGTGCGGCTTGGGCACGAAGCCGCCGATGGAGACGGTGCAGCGGATGTCGTTCTGTCCGGAGACCTCGCGGCCCTTGGCGATCACGTTGACCGCCATGTCGCCGATCTGGAGGACGTCCTCGTCGGTCTCGGTGGGCAGGCCGCACATGAAGTACAGCTTCACCTGGCGCCAGCCGTTGCCGTACGCGGTGGCGACGGTACGGATGAGGTCCTCTTCCGAGACCATCTTGTTGATGACCTTGCGCATCCGCTCGGAGCCGCCCTCGGGGGCGAAGGTGAGTCCGGAGCGGCGGCCGTTGCGGGTCAGCTCGTTGGCCAGGTCCACGTTGAACGCGTCGACGCGGGTGGAGGGCAGCGAGAGGCCGATCTTGTCCTCGGTGTACCGGTCGGCGAGGCCCTTGGCGATCTCACCGATCTCGGTGTGGTCCGCGGAGGACAGCGAGAGCAGGCCGACCTCCTCGAAGCCGGTCGCCTTGAGACCCTTCTCGACCATCTCGCCGATGCCGGTGATGCTTCGCTCCCGCACGGGGCGCGTGATCATGCCGGCCTGGCAGAAACGGCAGCCGCGGGTGCAGCCGCGGAAGATCTCGACGGACATCCGCTCGTGGACGGTCTCGGCGAGGGGGACGAGGGGCTGCTTCGGGTACGGCCACTCGTCGAGGTCCATGACGGTGTGCTTGGAGACCCGCCACGGCACGCCCGACCTGTTCGGTACGACGCGGCCGATGCGGCCGTCCGGGAGGTACTCGACGTCGTAGAAGCCCGGGACGTACACGCCGCCGGTCCTTGCTAGGCGGAAGAGCACCTCCTCGCGGCCGCCGGGGCGGCCCTCGGCCTTCCAGGCGCGGATGATCTCGGTGATCTCCAGGACGGCCTGCTCGCCGTCGCCGATGACCGCGCAGTCGATGAACTCGGCGATCGGCTCGGGGTTGAACGCGGCGTGGCCGCCGGCCAGCACGATCGGGTCGTCGACCGTGCGGTCCTTGGCTTCCAGCGGGATGCCCGCGAGGTCCAGGGCGGTGAGCATGTTGGTGTAGCCGAGCTCGGTGGAGAAGCTCAGCCCGAAGACGTCGAACGCCTTGACCGGGCGGTGACTGTCCACGGTGAACTGCGGGACCTGGTGCTCGCGCATCAGCTCTTCGAGGTCCGGCCACACGCTGTAGGTGCGCTCGGCGAGCACGCCCTGGCGTTCGTTGAGCACCTCGTAGAGGATCATGACGCCCTGGTTGGGGAGCCCGACCTCGTACGCGTCCGGGTACATCAGGGCCCAGCGGACGTCGCATTCGTCCCACGGCTTGACGGTGGAGTTCAGTTCACCGCCGACGTACTGGATGGGCTTCTGCACATGCGGGAGCAGAGCTTCGAGCTGTGGGAAGACCGAATCGACAGACATCGCGCACTTTCGAGAGCCGGCAAGGGTGACCATCAAGCGTACCCCGATGCTCAGCCTCCCAGCGCCGCCCGGAGCTCCGGGCGCGACGCCCGCTCCCAGACCTCCGGCAGCTCACGCTCGCTGGCGGCGGCGGCCGCCTCCTCCCGCCCGTACAGCAGTCCCCAGGTGAAGGCCGGCTCCCCAGCGGCGTGTGCCTGGACCGCCAGGGTGCGCAGTGCCTCGCGGGCCACCACGCTGTCCTGGTGGTCGCCGAGGAGGCTCTGGACGGCCTTCATCCGCTTGGCGAACCGCTTGGCGGGTTTCCCGAGCGCGGGCCGGGCCGCCTCCGCCGCGTACCGGACGCGTTTGGCGGCCTTGCGGGCCTCGTGCGCGGCCAGGTCCCGGTCGTGGCCGGGCGGCAGCTCCAGGGCGTGGCCGATCCGGGTCGCGAGGCGCCCGTACTCCTTCAGCACCGCGCGGGGCAGCGCCCGCTCCGGGGCGCGGGACGCGGCGGGCAGCAGGGGCGGGACGGCGAGCAGGGTGTCCAGGCTCTCCAGGAGGGCCAGATACCGCTCCCCGTCGAGCACGGCGACGGTGCGGCGGCGGGAACCGCCGCGCCGGGCCGCCGACCGGATGCGGAGCCGGCCGCGCACCGGGCCCAGGGCCAGGGCGCGGGGCAGCGCGTCGAGGCCGGAGCGCAGCCGGGCGTCGAGCACCTCCTGGTCGCGGTCGATGCCCAGCTCGGCGGCCAGCCATTTCAGCTCGGCCCCCACGGGGTCGGTGACATCGCGGTCGAGGATCTTCCGGTAGGTCCGCAGGGCGCTGCGCAGCCTGCGGGTGGCGACGCGCAGCTGGTGCACGGAGTCGGGGAGGTCGCGCCGCACGGCGGGGTCCAGGGCGACGATCGCCTCTCTCTGGCGGCGGATGTACGCGAGGACGTGATCGCCCGCGGTGGGCCGCCCGGTCCTCGCGGCGGGGCGGCTCTTCCGCCGCTGCGGCGCGGTCTCGGCGAGCGCTCTGGACAGCTTGGACGGGGACGCGGACGGGCGGATCCCCGCCTTGCGCAGCCGGCGCTCCACGGCGTCCAGGAAGGCCGGGTCGCCGTCGTCCGCGAGTTCGGCCTCGATCTCGGTCCAGGCGGCCGTGGAGCCGCCGTCCGTCAGCCGTTCGGCCCGCACCCGGTCGACGCTGACCTCGGCGAGCAGCGCGCCCCGGGCGTCGAGGAGGTGGTGGACGTCGCGGGCGGAGACCAGCCGGACGACGGGAGCGAGTCCGCGGTCACGGGCCCGGGAACGCAGCAGCCCCGCGAAGGAGCGGGGCAGGGTGTCGGAGAGGGGTTCCCGCAGCTCGTCCCGGATGCCGGAGGCAACCGGGAACTTGAGGTGCCAGCCCGCGTCGCTCCCGCCGGTGCGGCGGCGCAGGGTGAGGGAGTCCGCCGCGAGCCGGAGGTCCTCGGTGTCGTAGTAGACGGCGTCCAGTTCGGTGACGCCCCGGTGGGCGACGGCCGAGACCCCGGTCACCCGGCTCAGGTCCGGGAGCCGGGTGGCCGCGGTGGCTTCGTACTTCCGCTCGATCTCGCGCTTCGAGTCCGCCATGACCCGAATCTAGACGTGTTGTGCGCGAATGGGCAGTGCTGCGGTGCCGGCTCAGGCGCTTATCGGCCGTTGCACCCTGATCGACTGGAGCAGCCCGACGGCCACCCAGACGGCGAACATCGAGGATCCTCCGTACGACACGAACGGCAGCGGGAGTCCGGCGACCGGCATGATGCCGAGCGTCATCCCGATGTTCTCGAAGGCCTGGAAGGCGAACCAGGCGATGATTCCGGCGGCGACGATCGTGCCGTACAGCTCGGTCGTCTCGCGGGCGATCCGGCAGGCGCGCCACAGGACGACGCCGAGCAGTACGAGGATCAGGCCGGCGCCGAGGAAGCCGAGCTCCTCGCCCGCGACGGTGAAGACGAAGTCGGTCTGCTGCTCGGGGACGAACTGGCCGGTGGTCTGGGTGCCGTGGAAGAGGCCCGTTCCGGAGAGGCCGCCGGAGCCGATCGCGATGCGGGCCTGGTTGGTGTTGTAGCCGACGCCCGCCGGGTCGAGCGCGGGGTTGGCGAAGGCGGCGAAGCGGGCGATCTGGTACTCGTCGAGCAGGCCGAGCTGCCAGATCGCGACCGCGCCTGCCACGCCCGCGCCGAGCAGGCCGGCGATCCAGCGGTTGGAGGCGCCGGAGGCGAGGAGCACGCCGAGCACGATGACGACCATGACCATCACGGAGCCGAGGTCCGGCATTCCCATGACGACCGCCATCGGGACGGCCGCCAGGCCGAGCGCCTTGGCGACGGTCCGGTGGTCGGGGTGGAGCTGGTCGCCCGCGTCGACGCGCTCGGCGAGCAGCATCGCCATGATCAGGATGATGGTGATCTTGGTGAACTCGGACGGCTGGAGCGAGAAGCCGCCGCCGATGATGATCCAGGCGTGGGCGCCGTTGACGGTGGCGCCGAGCGGGGTGAGCACCGCGAGCACCAGGAGCACCGAGAGGCCGTAGAGGATCGGGACGGCGCCGCGCAGGGTGCGGTGGCCGAGCCAGATCGTGCCGACCATCAGGGCGAAGCCGATGCCGGTGTTGAGGGCGTGCCGGAAGAGGAAGTAGTACGGGTCGCCGTGGGTGAGCGAGTCGCGCCCCCGGGTCGCCGAGTAGACCAGCAGCGAGCCGATGAAGGAGAGCGCGATCGCGGATCCGAGCAGCGGCCAGTCGAGTTTGCGTACGACGGAGTCGCGGGCGGTGAGTTTGCCCCAGGCGGACCGCTCGGGGGCGTACCGCTGGACGGAGAAGCCGGCCATCAGTCACGCCTCCCCAGCGTCGCGGCGAGGGTCTGCTCCTGCGGGGTCTTCTGCGAGTCCGGGTTGTAGGGCTTGATCTCCGGGGCGTCGATCGAGCCGTCCTGCTGGATCTTCGGCAGGGACTTCTGCGGGGTGGGCAGCAGCGCCTTCTTCAGGTCCTGCTTGCCGGAGTCGTCGAGACCGTAGAGGGCGTCGTAGATGTTGCGCACGGCGGGCCCGGACGCGCCGGAGCCCGTACCGCCCTGGGAGATCGTCATGACGATCGAGTAGTCCTTGGTGTACGTGGCGAACCAGGAGGTCGTCTGCTTGCCGTAGACCTCGGCCGTACCCGTCTTGGCGTGCATCGGGATCTTGTCCTGCGGCCAGCCGCCGAATCGCCAGGCGGCCGAACCGCGGGTCGCGACACCCGCGAGGGCACCGTCTATCTCGTTGCGCGTCTTGCGGCTGAAGGGCAGCTTGCCGTGCGACTTGGGCTCGATCTCCTGGACGGTCCTGCCGTCACCGCTGACGATCGCCTTGCCGACGGTGGGGTCGTAGAGGGTGCCGCCGTTGGAGATCGCGGCGTAGATGGTGGCCATCTGGATCGGGGTGACGAGCGTGTCGCCCTGGCCGATCGAGTAGTTGACGGAGTCACCGGCGCGCATCTTGTCGCCTTCGAGGCAGTTCTCGTACGCGATCTGCTCGACGTACGTGCCGCCCTTCTTGCCCTGCTTGCACCAGGCGTCCTTGTTCGCCTTGTAGAAGTCCTGCTTCCACTTGCGGTCGGGAACCCGGCCGCTGACCTCGTTGGGGAGGTCGATGCCGGTCTCCTTGCCGAGGCCGAACTGGTGGGCGGTCCTGTAGAACCAGTCCTTGGCGTTCTTCTTGGGGTTCATCCCGCCGTCCTTCAGCCACTCCTTGTGCGCGATGCCGTAGTACACGGTGTCGCAGGAGACTTCGAGCGCCCGGCCGATGGTGATGGAGCCGTAGCCCTGGGACTCGAAGTTCTTGAAGGTCTGCCCGCCGACGTTGTACGAGCTGGGGCAGGGGTAGTTGCCGTCGAAGGGGTATCCGGCGTTGACCGCGGCGGTCGAGGAGATGACCTTGAAGATCGAGCCGGGGGCGGCCTGGCCCTGGATGGCCCGGTTCAGCAGCGGGAAGTTGGAGTTCTTGCCGGTGAGCTTGGCGTAGTCCTTGGCGGAGATGCCGCCGACCCAGGAGTTGGGGTCGTAGTTCGGCAGGGAGGCCATCGAGACGACGCGGCCGGTCTTGGCCTCCATGACGACGACGGCGCCCGAGTCGGCCTTGTAGTTCTCGCCGGTGTTCTTGTCGAAGGACTGCCGGGCGGCCTTCATGGCCTCGTTGAGCTCGTACTCGGCGACGGCCTGGACCCTGGCGTCGATCGAGGTGACGACGGTGGAGCCGGGCTCCGCCTTGTCGTTCTTGGCCTGGCCGATGACCCGGCCGAGGTTGTCGACCTCGTAGCGGGTGACCCCGGCCTTGCCGCGCAGTTCCTTGTCGTAGGTGCGCTCCAGGCCGGAGCGGCCGACCTGGTCGGAGCGCAGGTACGGCGAGTCGGTGTCCTGGGCCTTGGTGATCTCGTCGTCGGTGACCGGCGAGAGGTAGCCGAGGACCTGGGCGGTGTTGGCCTTGCCGGGCGCTCCGTACCGGCGTACGGCGGTGGGTTCGGCGGTGATGCCGGGGAAGTCCTCGGCGCGTTCGCGGATCGTGAGGGCCTGCTGGGTGGTGGCCTCGTCGGTGACCGGGATCGGCTGGTACGGCGAGCCGTTCCAGCAGGGCTGCGGCGTCTTGGAGTCGCAGAGCCGGACCTTGTCGAGGACTTCCTTGGGCTTCATGCCGAGGACACCGGCGAGCCGGGTCAGGACGCTCTTGCCGTCGTCGTCCATCTTCATCAGCTCGGTGCGGCTCGCGGAGACGACCAGCCGGGTCTCGTTGTCGGCCAGCGGCACACCGCGCGCGTCGAGGATGGAGCCGCGGACGGCGGGCTGGACGACCTGCTGTACGTGGTTGTTCTTCGCCTCGTCGCTGTACTCCTGGCCGTTGCGGATCTGGAGGTACCAGAGGCGCCCGCCGAGGGTGAGCAGCAGGGAGAAGACGAGGACCTGGATGACGATGAGCCGGATCTGGACCCGCTGGGTCCGGCCGGTCTCGGGGATGTTGGTCACGGGGCGCCCCCGGTGGTGGTCGGGCCGGGGGTACGCGCGGTGTCCCGCCTGCGGTGCGGCCTCACAGTCGCTTGACCCCCTTGATCCGTCCGGCGCGGGAGGCGCGGTTGCGGGCGGCCTTGACGCGCAGTCCGCCGCGCTGGCTGCCGATCCGCAGTCCGGTGCCGGAGGCGAGCCAGCCCGCGGCCACGTCGCCGCCGCCGGAGGTGTCGGCGAGCGGGTCGTTCACCGTGCGTCTGGCGATGGCCATGACCAGCGGTACGACGAAGGGGGCGAGGAGCAGGTCGTAGACGGCCGCGGTGAACAGCAGGCTGCCGAGGCCGACATGACGGGCCGCCGTGTCCCCGACGAGCGCGCCGACCAGCGCGTACAGCAGGGTCGAGCCGATCGCCGCGGCGACCACCCCGATCATCGGGACCATCGCCGACTTCAGCTGCCCGTTCTCCGGCTTCGCCAGCCCGGCGAGGTAGCCGATGACGCACAGGACCAGTGCGTAGCGTCCGGCGGCGTGGTCGGCGGGCGGTGCCAGGTCGGCGAGGAGTCCCGCGCCGAAGCCGATGAGGGCGCCGCTGACGTGCCCGTACACGAAGGCGAGGGCGAGGACGACGAGGAGCAGCAGGTCGGGCACGGCGCCGGGGAGCTGGAGGCGGGCGAGCACGGAGACCTGGACGACGAGGGCGACGACGACCAGGACGGTGGAGAGCAGAATCCGGTTCAGACGCATGGGAATCAGCTCTACCTCTGCTCGTTGACCGCGTTGCCGGCGTTCGGTGTGGCGTCCGGACCGCCGCTCGGGTCCGGGCTGCCGCTGGGATCCGGGCTCTCGTGGATGTTCCCGACCACGTTTCCTTCGGTGTCGACGATGTCTCCGTTGGGCGAGATGGTGACGGTGACGGTGGGGGTGGGCTTCGGCTTCGCGGGCTTGGCGGGCTGCTTCGGCAGGACCATGTCGCGGGGGTCCTCGCGCGGGGCCTGGACCACGACGCCGACGATGTCGAGCTTGGTGAAGCCGACGTACGGACGGACGTAGACGGTACGGGTCAGGCCGCCGCCGGACGGGTCCACCCGGACGACCTCGCCGACCGGGACGCCGGGCACGAAGGGCTTGTCCTTGCTGGAGCCGAAGGTGACCAGCCGGTCGCCCTTCTTCACCTTGGCCTTGCCGTTGAGGAACTGGACGGACAGCGGCTGGGAGCCCTGGCCGGTGGCGAAGCCCAGTTCGTCGGTCTTCTCCATGCGGGTGCCGACGGTGAAGTCGGGGTCGTTGGCGAGGAGCACCGTGGCGGTGTCCGGGCCGACGGTGGTGACCCGGCCGACCAGGCCGTCACCGTTGATGACCGTCATGTCGCGCTTGATTCCGTCGTCGGAACCCGCGTCGATGGTGACCGTCCAGGAGAAGCCCTGGGCCGCTCCTATGGCGATGACCTCGGCGCCCTTGATGCCGTACTGTCCGGCGGCCGACTTCTTCAGCATCCGGTCGAGCTCACGGACCCTGCTGCGGTTGCGGTCGTCGCTGCCGAGCTTCGTCTTGAGCGCGGCGTTCTGCTGTTCCAGCTGGGCGATCCGGTTGTGCCGTTCACCGGAGTCGCGTACCGCCCCTATGGCGTTGCCCACCGGGTCGACGGCGGCCGCGACGCCGTTCTCCACCGGCCCGAAGGCCGCTGCGGCGGCCCGCCGGGCGCCGTCCACCGGCGACTCCTCGCCTCCGCGGATGTCCACCGTGATCAATGCGAACGCGATGGCGATCAGCAGCACCAGGAGCAGCCGGCTCTCTCGTGTGTCCCTCACGTGCGGCGGCCGTGCCTTCCTCGTCGGAATGTTCGTGCCTGTATATCAACGATCGGCCGTACGGAACCGCAGTGTTCCGTACGGCGGACCGATTGTGTTGTCCACCCGCGGGGTTGCTCACCTGCGGGGCTGGGCGTCCAGCACCTGCTGGAGCGCCTCGAACTCCTCGACGCACTTGCCGGATCCGAGCGCCACCGAGTCCAGCGGGTCCTCCGCGATGTGGATCGGCATGCCGGTCTCGCGGCGCAGCCGCTCGTCCAGTCCGCGCAGCAGCGCGCCGCCGCCGGTGAGGACGATGCCGCGGTCCATGACGTCGCCGGAGAGCTCCGGCGGGCACTTGTCGAGCGTGGTCTTCACGGCGTCGACGATCGCGTTGACCGGCTCCTCGATGGCCTTGCGGACCTCGGCGGCCGAGATGACCACGGTCTTGGGCAGCCCGGAGACCAGGTCGCGGCCGCGGATCTCGGTGTGCTCGTCCTTGTCCATGTCGTACGCCGAACCGATGGTGATCTTGATCTGCTCGGCGGTGCGCTCGCCGAGGAGGAGTGAGTACTCCTTCTTGACGTGCTGGATGATCGCGTTGTCCAGTTCGTCGCCGGCGACGCGGATCGACTGGGCAGTGACGATTCCGCCCAGCGAGATGACCGCGACCTCGGTGGTGCCGCCACCGATGTCGACGACCATGTTGCCGGTGGCCTCGTGGACCGGCAGCCCGGAGCCGATGGCCGCGGCCATGGGCTCCTCGATGATGTGCACCTGGCGCGCACCGGCCTGCGTCGATGCCTCGATGACGGCGCGTCGCTCGACCCCGGTGATGCCGGAGGGCACGCAGACGACGACCCGCGGGCGGGCCAGGTAGCGGCGCTTGTGGATCTTCAGGATGAAGTAGCGGAGCATCCGCTCGGTGATCTCGAAGTCGGCGATCACGCCGTCCTTCAGGGGCCGTACGGCAACGATGTTGCCCGGTGTACGCCCGATCATCTTCTTGGCCTCGGAGCCGACCGCCAGGATCCCGCCGGTGTTGGTGTTGATGGCCACGACGGACGGCTCGTTCAGAACGATGCCGCGCCCCCTGACGTACACCAGCGTGTTGGCAGTCCCGAGGTCGATAGCCATGTCACGGCCGATGAACGACATTGATTTCCCCTTGTTCCCCATTGAGGATGCGTCGGGCCTTCCGAGAAAGCGATGTGGCTTGTTCTGGACGGCGAGCTGAGCGCTGCGGGCGTGGAAGATTCCATCGTAGTGCCGTATTGACGGACACCGCGCGAGGGTCCTTCGCCATTGTGGGCGGAACGGGTGGCCGTTCCACTCATGGTGACGTTACGTCGGAGGGATGCGTTCCCGCGATCTGGGACCCTATACCGAAGGGCGACCGAATTAATTCGGTCGCCCCAGGTCATGAGCGCTGTTCGGCTGATCGCGGATCAGACGAGTCCGGGGAAGAAGAGCTTCAGTTCCCGCTCCGCGGACTCCTCGGAGTCCGAGGCGTGGATGAGGTTCTCCCGGGTGATGGTGCCGAAGTCGCCCCGGATGGAGCCGGGCGCGGCGGCGATCGGGTCGGTGGGGCCGGCCAGCGTCCGGATGCCCTCGATGACCCGCTCGCCCTCGGCGACCAGCGCCACGATCGGGCCGGACTGCATGAACTCGACGAGCGGCTCGTAGAACGGGCGGCCGACGTGCTCGGCGTAGTGCTGCTCCAGCGTGGCGCGGTCGAGGGTGCGCAGCTCCAGTGCGGTGATCCGCCAGCCGGCCTTGCGCTCGATCCGCCCGACGATCTCGCCGACCAGTCCGCGCCGGACCGCGTCGGGCTTGAGGAGAACGAGGGTGCGCTGGGTCATGGTGTGCGGCTCCTTGCAGGCATGCGGGTGCGGTGAACCGAGGCTACAGGGGTACGGGGGCCGCCCGGCGGCCGGGTTTGGCCACCGGGCACCGGGTCAGCCGCCGGCCGGCGCCTCGGCGGCTTCCTGCGCCGCCGCCCAGCGGGCCTTCGCCTCGTCGATCTTGCGGCCGTAGTGCACCGAGGCCCACCACAGACCGGCGAAGACCACGCCGAGGATGAACATCATCGGGACGACGAAGCCGCTCAGCACCAGGGCGATCTGCAGCGCCCAGCCGAGCTGTATGCCACCGGGACGGGTGACCATCCCGCAGAGCAGCACGGAGAGCAGCATGCCGATGCCGCAGACCGTCCAGACCGTGGCACCGGTCAGGTCGTCGGACTTCATCGCGACGAGTCCGGCGAAGCCGATGACGAAGAACTCGCCGATCAGCGTGGATGCACAGAGCGTACGCATGCGGTCAGCGCCTTCCCAGAAGCAGCCGGGCCTCGCCGACCGTGATCACGGAGCCGGTCACCAGCACCCCGGCGCCCGCGTACTCGTCCTCTTCCTCGGCGAGGGTGATCGCCGCCTCCAGGGCGTCGTCCAGGCGCGGCTCCACCTGGACGCGGTCCTCGCCGAAGACCTCGACCGCGACGGCGGCCAGTTCGTCGACGTCCATCGCGCGGCCGCTGGAGTTCTGCGTGATGACGACCTCGGCGAAGATCGGCTCGAAGGCTTCGAGGAGCCCCTTGACGTCCTTGTCGCCGCTGGCGCCGACCACACCGATCAGCCGGGAGAAGCCGAACGCCTCGGAGAGGCCGTCGGCGGTGGCGCGGGCGCCCGCGGGGTTGTGCGCCGCGTCCAGGACGACGGTGGGGCTGGAGCGGACGACTTCGAGGCGGCCCGGGGAGACCACCGAGGCGAACGCCCGGCGGACCGTGTCGACGTCGAGCGAGCCGGGCTGCTCGGCACCGATCCCGAAGAACGCCTCCACCGCGGAGAGCGCCACCGCCGCGTTGTGCGCCTGGTGGGCGCCGTACAGCGGGAGGAAGATCTCCTCGTACTCGCCGCCGAGGCCGCGCAGCGTCAGCAGCTGGCCGCCGACCGCGATCTCGCGGGAGACGACGCCGAACTCCATGCCCTCGCGGGCGACCGTGGCGTCGACCTCGACGGCCTTCTTCAGCATGACCTGCGCGGCGTCCACCGGCTGCTGGGCCAGGATGACCGTGGCGCCCTGCTTGATGATTCCGGACTTCTCACCGGCGATCTCGGCGGGCGTGGTGCCGAGCCGGTCGGTGTGGTCCAGCGAGATGGGGGTGACGACGGCGACCGAGGAGTCGATGACGTTGGTCGCGTCCCAGCTGCCGCCCATGCCGACCTCGACTACCGCGACGTCGACCGGGGCGTCGGCGAAGGCCGCGTAGGCCATGCCCGTCAGCACCTCGAAGAAGGAGAGCCGGTACGGCTGCTGGGCGTCGACCATCTCGACGTACGGCTTGATGTCCTGGTACGCCTCGATGAACCGCTCGGGGTCGATCGGGGAGCCGTCCAGGCTGATCCGCTCGGTGATCGACTGGACGTGCGGCGAGGTGTAGCGGCCGGTGCGCAGGTCGAAGGCGCCGAGCAGCGCCTCGATCATGCGGGCCGTGCTCGTCTTGCCGTTGGTCCCGGTGATGTGGATCGAGGGGTATGCGCGCTGGGGCTCGCCGAGCACGTCCATCAGCGCGGCGATACGCGCGACGGAGGGCTCCAGCTTGGTCTCGCCCCAGCGTCCGGCGAGCTCCTGCTCCACGGCGCGCAGCGCCTTGTCCACCTCGGGGTCGGCGGGGCGGGCGGGGACCTCGTCGCCCTGCGGCGGTCCGGAGCGGGTGCGCAGCGTGCGGCTCCCGGCCTCGATCACCGCCAGGTCGGGGTCGCGCTGGGTCTCTTCGTCGACGATCTCCGCGAAGGTCTCGTCGGGATCGGAGTCGTCGTGCCGGTCGGAAGGGCGGGGCTCACTCACGGGGCCAGTCTACGGATGGGCACGGACATCGCACGCAGCGCCCGGTGGCGGGCCCGGTTCAGCCACGCGGGGAGCGCCGTCGGCATGTCGCGCCGGGTGGGCGCATGGTGGAGATGTGCGCTCCCGCCCGCTGATCCTGATCGCCGCACCCGACGGCCTGCATCCGGCGCTCGCCCGGGTGAGTGCCGACCCGCAGTACGAGACGCTGGTCGTCCACACCGGCGAGAGCGTGCTGCGCGCCCTGTACAGATACCGCCCGGACGGGCTGATCCTCAGCCTCCGGCTGCCCGGCCTCGATCCGTGGGAGGTGCTGAGCCGGGTGCGGGACATGAGCGATCTGCCGATCGCCGTGGTGGACCTGACGTACCGGGTGGCGGACGCCGCCCGCGCCCTGGAGGCGGGGGCCGACGACTATCTGACGCCCGGACTCTCGGAGCGGCTGCACGGGCCGCTGCTGCGGGCCCGGCTGCGGCGCACCGCCGACGCCCCGCCCGAGACCGCGTCCGTCGTCGAGGACGGTCTGCTCACCCTGGACCTGAGCACGCACGAGGCCGTCCTGTCGGGGCACCGGCTCGACCTCACCCCGATCGAGTTCGCCCTGCTGGCCGCGCTCGCCCGCCATCCGGGGCAGGTGCTCTCCGCGGACCGGCTGCTGCGGATGGTGTGGGACGTGTCCGCGGACAGCGATGCCTCGCGGGTGAAGTACACGGTGCTGCGGCTGCGCCGGAAGATCGCCGGGGCGACCGGTGCGCCCGCGCCCATCGAGACCGTACGGGGTGTGGGGTACCGCTACCCCGCGCAGCCCGGTCAGGACTGAGGTCCCGGCCGGGACCGGGGCAATAGGGCCCGCCGCCCGGCGGCCCGCGGGGGCACAAGGTCCCGGACACAGGTCCCCTCCGGCACGTCCGGGCCGCGCTGCAACCCGGCTGCAACCCGCACACACCGGTTCTGCCACCGCCGTCCCCCACTCTGGGGCTCCCCCGAGGCCGGGAACGGCGAGAAGGAACACCGAACTCCATGTACAGCGCACTGCCCGCCCGCTCCGTCGCCGTGATTCTGGGCACCCGCCCCGAACTGGTGAAGCTGGCGCCCGTCATCCACCGGCTCGGCGACGCCACCCGGCTGATCCACACCGGCCAGCACTGGGACGACGCCATGTCCGGCCGGTTCCTGGCGGAGCTGGGGCTGCCCCGTCCCGAGGTGCTCAGCAGCATCGGCGGCACCTCGCGGGCCGTGCAGATCGGCCGTTCGCTGGAGCAGCTGGACGCGCTGTTCGCCGACGACCGGCCCGCCGCCGTCGTCGTCCAGGGCGACACCAACGCCACCCTGGCGGGCGCGCTGGCCGCCAACGCGCGGTCCGTCCCGCTCGTCCACGTCGAGGCCGGGCTGCGCAGCCATGACCCGGCGATGCCGGAGGAGCACAACCGCGTCCTGGTCGACGCGGTCTCCGACGTGCTCTGCGCGGCGACCCCGGACAACCGGGCGAACCTGCTCGCCGAGGGCATCGCCGCCGACCGGATCTCCGTCACCGGCAACACCGTCGTCGAGGCGGTCCGGCGCCACCTTCCCCCGGCCGGGCGGCGCACCGCACTGCTGGCCCGCCACGGGCTCGTCCGCGACCGCTACGTACTCGCCACCGTGCACCGCCCGGAGAACACCGACGGGACGGCGACTCTGCGCACCGTCCTCACCGAGCTGGCCGCCCTCGCCACCGACGAGGTCCCGGTGCTGCTCCCGCTCCACCCGCGCACCCGTGCCCGCATCGAGGCGGAGCGGCTGGGCGGTCTGCTGGCCGGCATCCGTGTCCTGGAGCCGCTCGGGTACGGGGACTTCCTGGCGCTGGCCCGTCATGCCGCGCTGCTGGTCTCCGACTCGGGCGGCATCCAGGAGGAGTGCACGGTGCTGGGGCGCCCGCTGATCGTGGTCCGCCGCTCCACCGAGCGCCCCGAGTCGATGGCCGACTTCGCCGACCTGGTGACGCCCGGCCCGGAGCTCGGCCGGCTGGCACGGCTGCGGCTGGCGCAGGGCGACCGGGGGCTGCGGCGGCTGGCCGCACTGCCCAGCCCGTACGGCGACGGTCTCGCCGCCGAACGGATCGCGCGGCTCGTCGCCACGGCCGCCGGAGCGGCCGGGCCCGCCGCCGGGCAGGCCCTGGCCGCCTGACCGGCCTTCTCGTCCCGATGCACAGCAGTCACGTCGATGGAAAGCAGCCATGCCCAGCTCACTCGCCCCCGTTCTGCTCGTCCTTCCCTTCGTCCTGCTGCTGGGCTTCCTGCTCTACTGGGCGGGGGCCCGCCGGTCGTATCTGCGCCGCTCCCCCGTCGTGCCCGGTGACGCCTCCCTGCTCGACTGGCATTTCTTCGTGCCGTGCCGGGACGAGGAGGCGGTCGTCGGCACGACCGTGACCCGGCTGCGTACCGACTTCCCGGCGTCGGACGTCTGGGTGATCGACGACGACAGCGAGGACCGCACGGGCGCCGTCGTCGCGGCGCTCGCCGACGACGACCCGCGGGTGCATCTGGTCCGGCGCCGCCGTCCGGACGCCAGGACCGGGAAGGGCGCGGCGCTCAACGCCGCGTACGACCGGCTCGGGGCGTTCCTGCCGGAGGGCACCGACCGCTCGAAGGTGGTCGTCTGTGTCGTGGACGCGGACGGGCAGCTCGACCCGCGCGCGCTGGAGCTGGTGTCGGGCCCCGAGGCGTTCGGCGACCCGGACGTCGGCGGTGTGCAGATCGGCGTACGGATGCGCAACGCGGGCGACCGCCGGCCCTTCCCGGAACGCGGACGCCCGGTGAACGCGGCGGCCCGGGTCCTGGTGCGGGTGCAGGACATGGAGTTCGCGGTGTCCAACGCCGGTATGCAGCTGCTGCGCAACCGCACGGGCTCCACCGGCCTCGGCGGCAACGGCCAGTTCACCCGGCTCGGCGCGCTGGACCGGGTCGGCGAGGCAGAGCGCCGCCCGTGGCGGAAGGGCGCGCTGCTTGAGGACTACGAGCTGGGCCTCCACATGCTGCTGGCGGGCTACCGCACGACGCATGTCGCCGACACCTGGGTCTCCCAGGAGGCGCTGCCCAGCGTCCGCCGGCTGCTGACCCAGCGCACCCGCTGGGCCCAGGGGAACCTGCAGTGCGTGCGTTACGCGCCCCGGATCGTCTCGTCCCGTCACATTCCGGGCCGCGGGGTGCTGGAGACCCTGTACACCTTCGTCCAGCCGCTGGCCCATCTGGTGACCCTGGCGCTGACCGTGCTCGTGTTCGGCGCGCTCGCCGTGGGCCTGATCCGGGGGCAGGGCGCTGACGAGGTGATGGCCCTGCTGGACCACTGGCCGCTGATCCTGGTGCTGGCGGCGGTGTCCATCACCCCGTTCGTCCTGTGGGGCCCGGTCTACCGCCGCGACCACGCCCCGGACGCCTCGTTCGCGCGCTCGCTGGTGTGGGGGCTGGCGCTGTGGCTGTACGCGTACCACCTGTTCGTCGTCTCGGCGCGGGCCTTCGTGCGGATGCTGCGCGGCCGCAACGGCTGGGCGAAGACCCGGCGCAACGCGGAGCCGGTGACCGCGGGCCCGGTGGCGCTGGAGTCCTGACGCACGTGGAACGGGCGAAGCCCCCGTACCCCTGGTCGGTCAGGGGTACGGGGGCTCCGTGCTCAGGTCATCAGCTCTGCGGCAGGTTCGCCAGCTGACCGGAGATCCGCTCGATGTCGGCCTCGGCCTTGGCGAGCCGGCCGCGGATCTTGTCGACCACGTTGTCCGGGGCCTTGCCGAGGAACGCCTCGTTGGAGAGCTTGCCGAGGGCCTGGGCCTTCTCCTTCTCGGCGGCGCCCAGGTCCTTCGTCAGGCGCTTGCGCTCGGCCTCGACATCGATGGTGCCGGAGAGGTCGAGGGCGACCGTGGCCCCGGCGACGGGCAGCGTCGCCGTGGCGTGGAAGCCCTCCTCGGCGGGCTGGAGGCGCAGCAGCTGGCGGATGGCCGCCTCGTGCGGGGCGAGCGGCGTACCGGTCAGGGTGAGCTCGGCCGGGACCTTCTGGCCGGGCTGCAGGCCCTGGTCGGAGCGGAACCGGCGGACCTCGGTGACGACCTGCTGGACGAGCGCGATCTCCTGCTCGGCCGCGGCGTCGCGGAAGCCGCCCGGGGCGTCAGCCCCGGGAACGGACACAGCCTTCGGCCAGTCGGCGATGACGACGGACTCCCGGCCGGTGAGCGCGGTCCAGAGCGTCTCCGTGACGAACGGGACGACCGGGTGCAGCAGGCGCAGCATCACGTCGAGGACCTCGCCGAGGACCCGGCCCGAGACCTCGGCCGGGCGGCCGCCCGCGAAGAACGTGGTCTTGGACAGCTCGACGTACCAGTCGAAGACCTCGTCCCAGGCGAAGTGCCGCAGCGCCTCGCTGAGCTTGGAGAACTGGAAGTCGTCGTAGTACGCGTCGACCTCGGCGACGGTGCTGCCCAGCCGGGAGAGGATCCAGCGGTCGGTCACCGACATCTCGTCGGCGGACGGCAGCTCGCCCTCGATCGTGGCGCCGTTCATCAGCGCGAAGCGCGTGGCGTTCCAGATCTTGTTGGCGAACTTGGCGGAGCCCTGGACCCACTCCTCGCCGATCGGGACGTCGACGCCGGGGTTGGCACCGCGCGCCAGGGTGAAGCGCAGCGCGTCCGAGCCGTACTTGTCCATCCAGTCCAGCGGGTTGACGACGTTGCCGAAGGACTTCGACATCTTCTTGCCGTGCTCGTCGCGGACCATGCCGTGCAGGACGATGGTCTCGAACGGCGGGACGCCGTCGTTGACGTACAGGCCGAACATCATCATCCGGGCGACCCAGAAGAAGAGGATGTCGTAGCCGGTGACCAGGACCGAGTTCGGGTAGAACTTCGCGAGGCTGTCGGTCTGTTCGGGCCAGCCGAGCGTGGAGAACGGCCACAGGCCGGAGGAGAACCAGGTGTCCAGGACGTCGGCGTCCTGCGTCCAGCCCTCACCGGTGGGGGGCTCGTCGTCCGGGCCGACGCAGACCATCTCTCCGTCGGGTCCGTGCCAGACGGGAATCCGGTGCCCCCACCACAGCTGGCGCGAGATGCACCAGTCGTGGAGGTTGTCGACCCAGTCGAAGTACCGCTTCTCCATCTCCTGGGGGTGGATCTTGACCTTGCCGTCGCGGACGGCGTCACCGGCCGCCTTGGCGAGCGGGGCGACCTTGACCCACCACTGCATGGACAGCCGGGGCTCGACGGTGGTCTTGCAGCGCGAGCAGTGGCCGACGGAGTGGACGTACGGCCGCTTCTCGGCGACGATCCGGCCCTCGGCACGCAGCGCGGCGACGATCGCGGAGCGGGCCTCCAGCCGGTCCAGGCCCTCGAACGGGCCGGGGACGGTGATGACCGCGCGCTCGTCCATGACCGTGAGGAACGGCAGGTCGTGGCGCGTACCGATCTCGAAGTCGTTCGGGTCGTGCGCGGGAGTGACCTTCACGGCGCCGGTGCCGAACTCCGGGTCGACGTGGTGGTCGGCGACGACGGGGATCGTGCGGTCGGTCAGCGGCAGCCGGATCTGCTTGCCGACGAGGTGCCTGTAGCGCTCGTCGTCGGGGTGGACGGCGACGGCGGTGTCACCGAGCATCGTCTCGGCGCGGGTCGTGGCGACGACGATGGTGTCGTCCCCGTCCCCGTACGTCATCGAGACCAGCTCGCCGTCGTCGTCCTGGTACTCGACCTCGATGTCCGAGATCGCGGTCAGACAACGCGGGCACCAGTTGACGATGCGCTCTTTGCGATAGATGAGCTCGTCGTCGTACATCCGCTTGAAGATGGTCTGGACGGCGGTGGACAGGCCCTCGTCCATGGTGAAGCGCTCACGGGACCAGGCGACGCCCTCACCGAGGCGGCGCATCTGGCCGGAGATCTGGCCGCCGGACTCGTTCTTCCACTGCCAGACGCGCTCGACGAAGGCCTCGCGACCCAGGTCGTGGCGGGACTTGCCCTCCTTGCCGAGCTCGCGCTCGACGACGTTCTGGGTGGCGATGCCGGCGTGGTCCATGCCGGGCTGGTACAGCGCCTCGAAGCCCTGCATGCGCTTGCGGCGGACGAGGGCGTCGATCAGCGTGTGTTCGAAGGCGTGCCCCAGGTGCAGGCTGCCCGTGACGTTCGGCGGCGGGATGACGATGGAGTACGGCGGCTTCTCGCTGTGCTCGTCGGCTTCGAAGTAACCCCGCTCTACCCAGCGCTCATACAGCTTCCCCTCTACCTCGGCCGGTGTGTACTGGGTCGGCAGTTCGGGGTTGCTGGCTGGCGTCTGCTGAGTGTTCTCGGTCACGGGGGACAGTTTAGGGCCGTCACAGTCATGCACTGAAACCGGTTTGTTGAGTAACGGTGTGACTCCCGGTGCTCCATCCGGGCAAGCCTTCCGCCAGGATGTTCGGAACGCATAAGCATTCCGAACAGGGGACACCGCAGATGAGCTACAACCAGCCGGGCCCGTACGGCGGCCAGCCGCCCCAGGGCCAGCCCGGTCCGTACGGCCAGCAGCCGCAGGGTCAGCCCGGACCGTACGGCCAGCAGCCGGGCCCGTACGGCCAGCAGCCCCCGCAGGGCCAGCCCGGTTACGGCTACCCCCAGCAGGCTCCCCAGGGTGTCCCGCCGCAGCAGCAGCCCCAGCCGGGCTACGGCTACCCCCAGGCCCAGCAGCCCGGCCCCTACGGCCAGCAGCCCCCCACTCCCCCGTACGGCGGCCAGCCGGCCTACGGCACGATGCCGATGCCCCCGGCCCAGCCGAAGAAGAAGACCGGCCTGATCATCGGCAGCGTGATCGTGGCTGTAGCGGTCATCGCGGGCGGCGTGTACTTCCTGACGTCGGGCGGTGGCAGCGGCTCCGTGGCGGACTCCACCAAGGGGTACAAGCTGACGCCCGCGGCCTCGGTCGACGAGTACAAGAAGAAGTCGACCGGCGAGATCTCGGGGCCGGCGACCGGTCAGCGCAAGACCAAGGCCGAAGCCATGGGCGTCAAGAACCCCCAGCAGGCGGGGGCCGACTACCAGGCCGGCACCGAGGACAATCCGCTCACCACCAAGGCGCTCAACCTGCAGGGTGCCTGGGGCGAGGTCGCCGACCCGGCCAAGGCCATCGAGGTTTCCTTCGCCAACGCCGAAGCGGCGATGAAGGAAGGCAAGGCGGGCATGACCGTCGAACTCGTCGGTAGCCCCGAGTCCGTCACGCCGTCCGGATTCGAAGGCGCGCTGATGAAGTGCCAGGAGATGAAGATCTCCAACCCGAGCGGCGACGGCAGCGCCACGAAGGGCCCGAAGGAATTCACGGTCCCGGTCTGCGTCTGGGCCGACTACAGCACGGTCGGTGTGGTCAACGCCATCGACACGGCGCTCGCCCTGGCCGGGAAGGGCATCCCCCTGGACGACATGGCCACCCTGACCGCCAAGCTCTACAACACCTCCCGCACCAAGGTCTGATCGGGCTGCGGCATACGGAAAAGGGGCGCCCTGCCGGGCGCCCCCTTTGCGGAATCCTAACCCGACCCCGACGTAAAGTTCCCCCCCCCCACCCCCAAGC
>NZ_JBHXTM010000002.1:44120-346567 GCF_042677325.1 Streptomyces sp. NPDC127117 | reverse complement strand
TCCTCCGGGGGCGGGGCGGGGCGCCGACGCCGCGCCCCGCCCGGCCACCGGAGATCAGCCCGGCCACCCCACGGAGGGCGCCGTGTCCTGACCGTCCCCCGTGTCCCGGCCGCCCCGGCCCTCTCCCGCACCGTCCCGGCTGCTCAGCAGATCGGCCAGACTCTGGAGCTCCGAAGGCAGATCCCGGCGCCAGGCCATCGTCACGAACGGCGCGAGAAGTATCATGCCGCCGTCCAGATGGGGCTTGACCGAGACGGTGACCGTCGTGCCCAGCCGCCCCGGACTCAGCCGGAACTCCAGCTCCGGGGAGTGGCGGCCCAGCGGCGTCCACATGCCCGCACCGCGGAAGACGAGGTACTCGACGGGTGAGCTCGCGGTGCACCGCAGGCGGTGCGCCCGTCGTCTGCCCGGGAACTTGCAGGTGTACTCGTCACCCAGCTCGGCGGCGACCGGGCCCTCGATCACCCGGTCTATGCTCGATGACCACTCAGCCAGGTTCCGCGGATCCCGGAGGAACGAGAAGACCTCGTCGGCGGGGCGGGACACATGGACATTCGCAGACACATGGGGCATGGCTCCACCTCTTACGGCGCCCGTTCGCCCGAGTTTCGGCGTCCGGTTGCCCTCGTCGCGGTGCCGTCGCCCATCAGCCTGCTGCCGATCGCGGGGCGGCGCACCCGTCGCAGGACCGATGGAGTGACTCAGGGGTCCTGATGGGTCACTTTCTCGGAGAGTTGCGTGCAGAGCCGCTTGATCTCGCGGTAGGTGCGGTTCCGTTCGGTGACGACCGCGGCCAGCAGCAGGGAGGTGAGCGCGGTGGAGCCGTTGAACGCCTGGAGAGTGATCATGTTGGTGAGCAGGCTGTGGTCGGCGAAGGGGCCGGTCATCCGCCCGGCGGCGAGGATCGCGAGCGTGGACACGCCCAGCGCGCAGCAGGCGGCGCCGGCCCGTTCGAAGCGGAAGGCGGCCCAGATGAGGAAGGGCGATACGAGGAAGAGCAGCGAGGCCCCGGCGATGTCGGTGGCCAGCACGGTGACAGCGGTGGTGCTCACCGCCAGCGCGGCGGCCTCCGCCCATCTGGCCGGGCCGATCCCGTACGGCCGGCGGATCCTGCGGACGACGAGCAGGAACGGCGTCACGACCATGACGCCCATGGCGTCGCCCGTCCACCAGACCGACCAGGTCGGCCAGAATTCGTCGGCCGGGAGCACGCCCGAGACGGCCAGGGCTCCGGTGCCCACCGTCGCGCTGATCAGCATGCCGGCCAGCGCGCCCAGGAACACCAGCGCCAGCGCGTCCCGCAGCCGGTCGAGTTCGTTGTGGAAATCCGCGCGGCGCAGCAACAGGTAGGAACAGACCGGGGCGAGCGTGTTTCCGGCGGCGATGAGCAGCACGGGCAGCACGGAGGGCCCGATGGCGATGTTGGCGGCGAGGGCGCCGAGAGCGATTCCGGGCCAGATCCGCATCCCGAACACGAGCAGCGCCGCGACCGCGATCCCGGTCGGCGGCCACAGCGGGGTGACCTGGCCGCGCACCAGCTGCTGGAGCAGCCCCAGACGGGCCGTCGTGTAGTAGAAGGCGGCCACCGCGAGGACCGTCAGGACCGTGACCGTCTGCCGCCGGAACCGTGCGCTGTCCACCACACCAGCATCGGACACCACGGCGCCATGTGCCGCCGGGGGCGGGGAGAGGGGCGGGCACGATGGCCGCGCGGCCTGCGGAACACACCGACGAGGGTGACGAACGGGTTGTGTCCCGCCACGGCGCGGCCGACGTCACGCATCGAGGCGTCAGGCCCCGTCCCCGCCGGCCCTTCCCGGCGCGCCGTCGTAGCGGACGACGAGCACGGCGGCGTCATCCTCGTGACCGGTCCGGTCCGCCACCTCGATCACCCGCCCGGCCAGCTCGCCGGGATCGGCTCCGCGGGCCGCGCCGACCAGCTCCGACACCGCGGCGAGCCCCTCGTCGATCGGATACGCCGGCCCTTCCACGACCCCGTCGGTCAGCATGACCAGGTACCCGGGCTGCAGCAGCCGCCGACGGGTCACCGGGTACCGCTGGCCGCGCAGGATGCCCAGGGGCACCCCGCCCGCGTCGAGGGAGACACCGGAGTCACCGTCGTCGGTACCCCACACGAGCGGTACGTGTCCGGCCCGCGCCACCGCCAGCTCCCCGTTCTCCGGGGCGAAGCTCACCAGGCAACAGGTCGTGAACAGATCGCCGCCCAGCGAGATCAGCAGATCGTTGGCGCGGGCCAGCACCCTGCCGGGGTCGACCTCGACGCTGGCCAGGGCCCTGAGGCTGGCGCGGGCCTCACCCATGAAGGCGGCAGCCTCCACCCCGTGCCCCTGCACATCGCCGATGGCGATCCCCGCCACCCCGTCCCGCATCGTGAAGGCGTCGTAGAAGTCACCGCCCACGGCCAGACCGTCCTGCGAGGGCGAGTACCGGGCGCCGATCCTGAGTCCGGGGAATTCGGGCAGCCCGGCGGGGAGCAGATGCCGCTGGAGGGCCAGGCCCAGCTCCGCGCGGGCGCGCTGGAGCCTCATGTTCTCCAGAGCCTGATCGACGAGATGCCCCAGGGTGAGAAGGAGCTCCTGGGTGTTGTCCGGTGCGCTGCGGTGTCGGTGCATGGCGTCCCTGGCGGTCCGATGCGTCCCTTCTGAAACCTTAGCCCTCCTGCCGCCATCCGCAGGAGGACCGTGGCCGGGGGACGCAGGGCGGAACTCCTTCGGCATACCCATGGCCGCACACCCGCTGTCGCGGCATGCCCGATTCCCGCGCGTCCGCCCAGGACTTCGAGCGTCCCAGGCCGCCCGAGGGGCAGCTCGCGCCGCTGCGCTTCGTCGCGCAGCGGGAGGGCGTCACCGTCCGCGAGGCCGCCGACGTGCTGCTGATGCGGCCGAACGACGTCAGCGCCCTGGTCTCCCAGCTCACCGGGCAGGGGCTGCCTGAGCGCCATCAGGACACCGGTGACAAGCCCATCGCCCATCCGCACCTGACCGTCGGGGCCGGGCGTGAGCTGACCGAGGGCACCTCTCGGGACGCCCGGCACCGAGGCACGCGCCTTCGCACGGGGGAGCCTCCATCAGCGCGTCGCGGCGGTTCGCCGCTACTGGATGAACCGGGGGAGCCACCTGGCCCGGTACTCGGGATGGCCGGCGTGTTCCGCGGCCAGTTGCCGGACGGCGAATCCCAGCCCGACGGCCCGCCCGGACCGGAAGTCCTGGTCCGGGCGGTCGGTGTCCAGGCCGGCGACCTCCGCGTACTCGTCGAGAAGCACCCTGCTCGTCTCGATGCGGCGCAGCGTACGCGCGGGGTCCTGGAAGGCGATGTGCTGGTCGAAGCCGAGATTCCGCACGCTGAACGCGATGCCCCCGGACCGGTCGTGGACCTCGCCGGGCACATCGGCCGGGCACCGCCAGCTGTCGCCGCCCGCCGCCTGCGCGATGCGTTCCTCCTCGGCGAGGCGTTCCCGCACGAAGTCGATCATGTCGGAGTTGTCTGTCATCGGGTTCCGAGTCCTTCATCATCAAGGCCTGGTTCCGGGGACGGCGCCCGCCAGCCGGTAGGGCCCAAACATACTGGGCGGAGCGGGCCACAAACGCGGAAGGACCCGGGTGCTGGGGAGCACCCGGGTCCTTCCGATGTGTCTTGCGTGCCGCTACGGCAGCTGCGCCGTCCGTGCCTCGCGCCGGTTGTCACGGAAGGTGTTCACGCGCCGGGCCGTCGCGAAGAGCGGGATGACCGCTCCCAGGACCACCTGGAGCGCGCAGCCGGTCTGGAGGAGCAGCTGACCGCCGGGGGCGTCGAACGCCCACGCGGCGAGGAGCCCCATCGCAGCCACGATCCAGCTGAGCATCGCCACCGCGAGGACGCCCCGCGGCTTCGGGTACTCGACCCGGCTGACCATGAGCCACGCCACTCCGACGATCGCGAGCAGCGTCGGTACGAAGGGCAGCTCCAGGAGCACGATCGAGACGACCGTGAGCGCTCCGAAGGGGCTCGGCATGCCCTGGAACATGCCGTCCTTCATGGTCACGCAGGAGAATCTCGCAAGCCTGAGCACCACCGCCAGCAGCACCACGATGGCCGCCAGCGCGGAGACCCGCTGGTGCGCGTCGTCCGCGACCATGCCGTACACGAGGACGAAGTACGCCGGGGCGAGCCCGAAGCTGATCAGGTCCGAGAGGTTGTCCAGCTCGGCCCCCATCGGCGAGGAGCGCAGCTTGCGTGCCACGAGTCCGTCGAAGAGGTCGAAGACGGCCGCCAGGAGCATCAGGATCACGGCGGTGGCCGCGGAGTGCCGGGCCATGCCGCTCTCGTCGCTGCCCGTGAGGTGCGGGATCAGGATTCCGGTGGTGGTGAAGTACACCGCCATGAATCCGCACGTCGCGTTACCGAGAGTCAGGGTGTCCGCTATCGACAGCCGCAGAGAGAGCGGCATGTCCTCGCCGGCGTCCTCCTCGGACTCGGCCTCGGGTACCCAGCCTGCCTGTGTGTCGGGATCAATCACGGTCAATTCGAGTCACCCCCGCGGTGGTGGCCTGGCCGACCTCGACCGCGACCTCGACACCTTCCGGAAGGTAGATGTCGACCCGTGAACCGAAGCGGATCAGGCCGATGCGCTCGCCCTGCTCCACCTTCGTGCCCTGCGGGATGTACGGGACGATGCGCCGGGCGACCGCACCCGCGATCTGCACCATCTCGATGTCGCCGAGCTCGGTGTCGAAGTGCCAGACAACGCGCTCGTTGTTCTCGCTCTCCTTGTTGAATGCCGGAACGAACCCGCCGGGGACGTGCTCGACCGAGGTCACCGTGCCGGCCAGTGGTGCACGGTTGACGTGAACATTCAGAGGGCTCATGAAGATCGCGACGCGGGTGCGTCCGTCCTTCCACGGCATGATGCTCTGCACCACACCGTCGGCGGGCGAGATGACCCGGCCCTGGGTGATCTCGCGCTCGGGGTCGCGGAAGAACCACAGCATGCCCGCCGCGAGCGCGGTGGTGGGCACGGCGACCGCGGCCCAGCGTCCGGACCTGCGGGCCCGGGCGAGGCTGAGTGCCGCGGTGGCGACGGTCGGGAGGAGCCACGGCGAAGCTCCGCGCGCAAGGCGGACCCCGCCGCGTGGTGCAGAGGTTTGGCTGTCGGGCATGGATGACCTTCGTAGCGGATGATGCCGCGCTGGCAACGGGGGACGGCGGCTTTTCCGGCGATGTTATCGGTTGCGAGCAACAACTGGGCAAGCCAGCAGCCGAGTCGGACGGTGGGAAGGCACCGGCCGAGGGTGACAGGGTGTGATCTTCTTCGCGGCTAAATCGCCTCGAAAGGGACAATCACCCCTGGAACCGGTACTCCTCGAGGAGTCGGCGCCCGATGATCATTTTCTGGATCTCGGCGGTACCTTCACCGATAAGCAGCATCGGGGCCTCCCGGTAGAGGCGCTCGATCTCGTACTCCTTGGAGAAGCCGTAACCGCCGTGGATACGGAAGGCGTCCTCGACGACTTCCTTGCAGTACTCGGAGGCGAGGTACTTCGCCATCCCTGCCTCCAGGTCGTTTCGTTCCCCGGAGTCCTTTTTGCGCGCTGCATTTACCATCATCGCATGGGCGGCTTCTACCTTGGTGGCCATTTCGGCCAGCTTGAACTGGATCGCCTGGTGCTGGGCGATCGGCTTTCCGAAGGTCTGACGCTGCTGGGCGTAGGAAACACCCAGCTCGAATGCACGCTGCGCGACACCACAGCCACGTGCCGCCACATTCACCCGGCCGACCTCTACTCCGTCCATCATTTGGTAAAACCCTCGGCCGGTGGTGCCACCCAGAACGCGATTGGCCGGAATTCGTAGTCCGTCCATGATGAGTTCGGTCGTGTCGACACCCTTGTAACCCATTTTGTCGATCTTGCCGGGAATGGTGAGACCGGGCCGGACCTCGCCGAAACCGGGCTCCTTCTCGACCAGGAACGTCGTCATCGACTTGTGCGGGGCGGTCCCCTCGGGGTGGCCTTCGTCACTCCGGCACAGGACGGCGACGAGCGAGGACGTGCCACCGTTCGTCAGCCACATCTTCTGGCCGTTGAGGACGTACTCGTCGCCGTCCCTGACGCCCTTGGAGCTGATCGCCGAGACGTCCGAGCCCAGCGCCGGCTCCGACATCGAGAACGCGCCCCGGACCTCGCCCAGCGCCATCCGCGGCAGGAACGTGTCCTTCTGTTCCTGGGTGCCGTGCTGCTTGAGCATGTACGCCACGATGAAGTGCGTGTTGATGATTCCCGACACGCTCATCCAGCCGCGGGCGATTTCCTCCACGCAGAGCGCGTATGTGAGAAGCGACTCACCCAGGCCCCCGTACTCCTCGGGGATCATCAGCCCGAACAGGCCGAGCTCCTTGAGCCCCTCGACGATCTCGGTGGGGTACTCGTCACGGTGTTCCAGCTGGGTCGCGACCGGAATGATCTCCTTGTCGACGAAATCCCGGACCGTGGCGAGGATTTCCTGCTGGACGTCGTTGAGGCCTGCGGTCTGGGCGAGTCGCGTCATGGCTACTTCTCCACGTTCTTCTGCGAAGGCTGGTTCAACTCGGGGCGGCCGGGCTGCTCGCCGCCTCGCTCCTTGATGTACGTCTCGGTGGGGACCATCACCTTGCGGCGGAACACGCAGACCAGCGTGCCGTCCTGCTTGTACCCCCTGGTCTCCACGTGGACGATTCCGCGGTCGCTCCTGGACTTTGACGGAGTCTTGTCGAGAACGGTCGTCTCGCCGTAGATCGTGTCGCCGTGGAAGGTCGGCGCGACATGCTTCAGCGACTCGACCTCAAGATTGGCGATCGCCTTTCCGGAGACGTCCGGAACGGACATGCCGAGCAACAGCGAGTAGATGTAGTTGCCGACAACGACGTTCTTTCCGAAATCGGTTGTCCGCTCCGCGTAGTTGCTGTCCATGTGCAACGGGTGATGATTCATGGTCAGCAGACAGAAGAGGTGGTCGTCGTACTCGGTGACCGTCTTCCCCGGCCAGTGCTTGTAGAGTGCACCGACCTCGAACTCCTCGTATGTGCGTCCGAACTGCATGATCAGGCCTCCGGCGCTTCGAACTTGGAGGTGCGCTGCATGCCGGCCGCGCGGCCCTTGCCCGCGATGACCAGGGCCATCTTGCGGCTCGCCTCGTCGATCATCTCGTCGCCCAGCATCGCCGAGCCCTTCTTGCCGCCCTCCTCGGAGGTGCACCACTCGTACGCGTCGAGGATCAGCTCGGCGTGGTCGTAGTCCTCCTGCGAGGGCGAGAACACCTCGTTGGCCGCGTCGACCTGACCCGGGTGCAGCACCCACTTGCCGTCGAAGCCCAGCGCCGCCGCCCGGCCCGCGACCTCGCGGTACGCGTCCACGTCACGGATCTGCAGGAAGGGGCCGTCGATCGCCTGGAGGTCGTGCGTACGGGCCGCCATCAGAATGCGCATCAGGATGTAGTGGTACGCGTCCGCGCCGTAGCCGGGCGGCTGCTGACCGACGACCAGGGTCTTCATGTTGATCGACGCCATGAAGTCGGCCGGGCCGAAGATCAGCGTCTCCAGGCGCGGCGAGGCGGCGGCGATGTCGTCGATGTTCACCAGGCCCTTGGCGTTCTCGATCTGCGCCTCGATGCCGATCTTCCCGACCTCGAAGCCCATCGTCTTCTCGATCTGGGTCAGCAGCAGGTCGAGGGCGACGACCTGCTGGGCGTCCTGGACCTTGGGCAGCATGATGCAGTCGAGGTTCTGGCCGGCGCCCTCGACGACGGTGATGACATCGCGGTACGTCCAGTGCGTGGTCCAGTCGTTGACCCGCACGACCCGGGTCTTGCCCGTCCAGTCACCGTTGTTCAGCGCGTCGACGATGGTGTGCCGGGCTCCCTCCTTGGCGAGCGGCGCACAGGCGTCCTCCAGGTCGAGGAAGACCTGGTCGGCCGGGAGGCCCTGGGCCTTCTCCAGGAACCGCGGGTTCGAGCCGGGCACTGCCAGGCAGGAACGGCGCGGACGCAGGCGGTTGACGGCAGTCATGCGGGGACCTCCAGAGGGTCGAGCTTGTTCGCTTTCCGGATCTCGTCGACGATACGGCCGATGATCTCCGTGATACCGAAATCCTTCGGGGTGAATACGGCGGCGACACCGGCCCCGATCAGGGCCGACGCGTCGGCGGGCGGAATGATCCCGCCCGCGATGACCGGGATGTCGGCAGCGCCCGACTCGCGCAGCCGGGTGAGCACGTCCGGCACGAGCTCGGCGTGCGAGCCGGACAGGATCGACAGTCCGACGCAGTGCACGTCCTCTGCGAGGGCAGCCGAGACGATCTGTTCGGGGGTCAGCCTGATCCCCTGGTAGACGACCTCGAAGCCGGCGTCACGGGCCCGTACGGCGATCTGCTCGGCGCCGTTGGAGTGCCCGTCCAGACCCGGCTTTCCGACCAGCAGCCGCAGCCGTCCGGCGCCCAGGTCGGCCGCGGTCCGGGCGACCTTCTCGCGGACCAGGGCCAGCGGGGTGCCCGCCTCGGCGGTCACCGCGACCGGCGCGGACGAGACGCCCGTCGGGGCCCGGAACTCGCCGAAGACATCGCGCAGCGCCCAGGACCACTCGCCGGTGGTGACACCCGCGCGGGCGCACTCCACGGTCGCCTCCATCATGTTCTCGGTGCCCGCCGCGGCCTTCTTCAGGGCGGCCAGTGCCTCGGTGGCGCGGGCCTCGTCGCGGTTGTCGCGCCAGTCGTGGAGGGCGGCGACGACCCTGGCCTCGTTGGCGGGGTCGACCGTCATGATCGCCCCGTCGAGGTCCGCGGTGAGCGGGTTCGGCTCGGTCGTCTCGTAGATGTTGACGCCGACGATCCGCTCCTCGCCGCCCTCGATCCGGGCCCGGCGGGCAGCGTGCGAGGAGACTAGCTCGGACTTCAGATAGCCGGACTCGACGGCCGCCATGGCGCCGCCCATCCGCTCGATCCGGTCGATCTCGGCGAGCGACTCGGCGACCAGCTCGTCCACCTTGGCCTCGATGACATGCGACCCGGCGAAGATGTCCTCGTACTCCAGCAGGTCGCTCTCGTGCGCGAGCACCTGCTGGATACGGAGCGACCACTGCTGGTCCCAGGGCCTCGGGAGCCCCAGCGCCTCGTTCCAGGCCGGCAGCTGTACGGCGCGGGCACGGGCGTCCTTGGAGAGCGTGACGGCCAGCATCTCCAGGACGATGCGCTGGACGTTGTTCTCCGGCTGCGCCTCGGTCAGCCCCAGGGAGTTGACCTGGACGCCGTAGCGGAAGCGCCGCTGCTTGGGGTTCTCGATGCCGTACCGCTCGCGGGTGACACGGTCCCAGATGCGGCCGAAGGCGCGCATCTTGCACATCTCCTCGATGAAGCGGACGCCCGCGTTCACGAAGAAGGAGATCCGTGCGACCACATCGCCGAACTTCTCCTCGGGCACCTGCCCGGAGTCACGGACCGCGTCGAGCACGGCGATCGCCGTCGACATGGCGTACGCGATCTCCTGGACCGGAGTGGCCCCCGCCTCCTGCAGGTGGTAGCTGCAGATGTTGATCGGGTTCCACTTCGGGATGCGGTTGACCGTGTACGTGATCATGTCGGTGGTCAGCCGCAGCGAGGGGCCGGGCGGGAAGACGTGCGTCCCGCGCGAGAGGTACTCCTTGACGATGTCGTTCTGCGTGGTGCCCTGGAGCTTCGTGGGATCGGCGCCCTGCTCCTCGGCGACCACCTGGTACAGCGCCAGCAGCCACATCGCGGTGGCGTTGATCGTCATCGAGGTGTTCATCTGCTCCAGGGGGATGTCCTGGAACAGCCGGCGCATGTCACCGAGGTGCGACACCGGCACGCCGACCCGGCCGACCTCACCGCGGGCGAGGATGTGGTCGGGGTCGTAACCGGTCTGCGTCGGCAGGTCGAAGGCGACCGACAGGCCCGTCTGGCCCTTGGCGAGGTTGCGCCGGTAGAGCTCGTTGGACGCCTCGGCGGTCGAGTGACCGGCGTACGTCCGCATGAGCCACGGGCGGTCCTTCTGACGGCCGCTCATGTCAGATGTTCCTGAACCGGTTGATGGCGTCGATGTGCTGCTCGCGCAGCTCCTCGTCGCGCACGCCCAGGCCCTCGGTGGGCGCCAGTGCCAGGACGCCGACCTTGCCCTGGTGGAGGTTGCGGTGCACGTCGTACGCGGCCTGGCCGGTGTCCTCCAGGGAGTAGACCTTCGACAGCGTGGGGTGGATCTTGCCCTTGGCGACCAGCCGGTTGGCCTCCCACGCCTCGCGGTAGTTGGCGAAGTGCGAGCCCACGATCTTCTTCAGCGACATCCACAGGTAGCGGTTGTCGTACTCGTGGTTGTAGCCGGACGTGGAGGCGCAGGTGACGATCGTGCCCCCCTTGCGGGTCACGTACACCGAGGCGCCGAAGGTCTCGCGGCCCGGGTGCTCGAAGACGATGTCCACGTCCTCGCCGCCGGTGAGTTCACGGATGCGCTTGCCGAAGCGCTTCCACTCGCGGGGGTCCTGGTTGTGCTCGTCCTTCCAGAACTTGTAGCCCTCGGCGTTGCGGTCGATGATCGCCTCGGCGCCCATCTTCCGGCAGATTTCGGCCTTCTGGTCGCTGGAGACGACGCAGATCGGGTTGGCGCCGCCGGCCAGCGCGAACTGCGTGGCGTACGAGCCGAGTCCGCCGCTGGCACCCCAGATCAGCACGTTGTCGCCCTGCTTCATGCCCGCGCCGTTGCGCGAGACGAGCTGGCGGTACGCGGTGGAGTTGACCAGGCCCGGAGCCGCGGCCTCCTCCCAGCTGAGGTGGCCGGGCTTGGGCATCAGCTGGTTGGACTTGACGAGCGCGATCTCCGCCAGCCCGCCGAAGTTGGTCTCGAAGCCCCAGATCCGCTGCTCGGGGTCGAGCATCGTGTCGTTGTGGCCGTCCGAGGACTCCAGTTCGACCGAGAGGCAGTGGGCGACGACCTCGTCGCCGGGGTGCCAGGCGTTGACGCCGGGACCGGTGCGCAGGACGACGCCCGCCAGGTCGGAACCGATGACGTGGTACGGCAGGTCGTGGCGCCGGGTGAGCTCGCTGAGCTTTCCGTAGCGCTCCAGGAAGCCGAACGTGGACATGGGCTCGAAGATCGAGGTCCAGACGGAGTTGTAGTTCACCGAGCTCGCCATGACGGCTACCAGGGCCTCGCCGGGCCCGAGTTCGGGCACCGGAACCTCGTCGAGGTGCAGCGACTTGCGGGGGTCCTTGTCGCGTGTGGCGAGGCCGTCGAACATCGCGGTCTCGTCCTTGTGCACGGTCACCGCGCGGTACGACTCGGGGATGGACAGGGCCGCGAAGTCTGCGGTCGTGCTGTCCGGCGATTGGATCGCGTCCAGGATTTCCTTCACGGGATGCCTCCGGCGGATGGGGGCGCTGAGGGAACGCTTGCGATCCCTGCGAGCAGGAGAGGGAACGGTGTGGAGGTGCTGCCGTCGGTTCGGCGGTCAAAGCTTCGGCTTGCTCTGTGGAGCAGAAGGGTTTGCCTGTGACGCAGGCGTCCGGGCGCGCGGGTGAATCGCTTGCGGGGACAGCCGGCGTACGTGAGTTCGCAGCACGCCGGCCGCCCGGACAACTTCAACGTATGGCACTCCGTGACACCTGGCAAGGCACTCGGTGCCAACAATTTCTCTCACTTGTCACCCGCCGGGCACGTATGAGCAGCGTGGAGGGTGTTTCGCAGGGATATGCCCGCTAAAGGACCGCGAATGATCGATCAGTTCGACCGGTACACATAGGGGGTCGTGGTGCTCAGGGCGAGGAATCCGAGTCGCCGGAGGATCGGTGCGCTCATGTCGGAGGCGTCGACCTGAAGGTAGTCGTAGCCGCGCTCCGCCGCGATCCGGGCGCGGAAGGCCACCAGGGCCCGGTAGATGCCCTTCCCGCGCCACGCCTCGACCGTGCCGCCGCCCCAGAGCCCCGCGAAGCCCGTGCCCGGGTACAGCTCCATCCGGGCCGAGCTGACCGGCTCGTCGCCCACCATGGCGAGCACGCCGACGAAATCGTGCGGGGCCTCGGCCAGCCGGGCCAGCACCTGATGCCGCAGCCGCGACCAGTCGGAGCCGAACGCCCGCCCGTGGGCGCGGGCCATCAGCTCCACGTCGTCCGCGTCACGCACGGTCCGCAGCCGTACGCCGTCGGGGAGCGCCACCTGAGTCGAGAGCTCCGCGACCGGGGCGACCAGCAGGGTCTCCGGCTCCTCCGCCGCGAAACCGGCCGCCGGCAGCCGCTGGGCCAGATCGGCCGGCCGGTCGTGCGAGTACAGCTTCCACTCGAATTCGCCGTGCCCGAGAGCCGTGTAGTGGGCCACCTGTTCGGCGATCACCGCGTCCGCCCGGGCGGGATCCAGATCCGGGGCCGACCAGACGACGCCGTTCCAGTCGTCGGCCGTGCCGACCTGCCGTACGACGTCCGCGGTGCGCTCGACCCGGACCCCGGGGGCGTCGGGGCGGGCATGCTCGCGCATCTCGCGGTCGAACAGGGCCAGAAGAGCTTCTTGGGCAGGATTCATCCGCCCACCACAACACCGGTGCGCGGGCGCGGCAACCAGGTTTCGGCGCGGGCGGGGGGCGGAGGCGTGCCCGCCCCCCGCCCGCACCCCTTCAGCGGTCCTGGAGCGCCTGCTGGATCGTGCGCATCACTTCGTCGAGCGGCGCGTCGGTACGCGCCACGGCGACCAGCACCTCGCCCTGGGACGCCACCGAGGCGGCCGGCTGCTTCGCGGGCTCGGCGCCGACGCTCCGGCCGGCCCCGATGCCGGTCCCGAAGGTGTCCCGGACGATCGCGAAGGCGTGGTCGAGCTGCGCCTCCACATCGCCCTCGCCGTCCGCCCGCAGCCAGCGGCGCAGCACATGGTTGTGCGCGGTGACCACGGCCGACGCCGCGACCTCCGCCAGCAGCGGGTCGTCGTTGCCGACATGGTGGTCGCGCTCGTCGAAGTGGCCCAGCAGATAACGGGTGAACAGCCGCTCGTAACGGGCCACCGAGGCGATCTCCGCCTGGCGCAGGGTGGGGACCTCGCGGGTCAGTTTGTAACGGGCCACGGAGACCGCGGGCTTCGCCGCGTACATCTTCATGACTTCCTTGATGCCACGGCAGACGGTGTCGAGAGGGTGCTCGTGCGCCGGTGCGGCATTGAGGACGGCCTCGGCCCTGACGAGGGTGTCGTCGTGGTCCGGGAAGATCGCCTCTTCCTTGGAACGGAAGTGCCGGAAGAAGGTTCGCCGGGCGACACCGGCGGCGCCCGCGATCTCGTCGACCGTCGTCGCCTCGTACCCCTTCGTGGCGAAGAGTTCCATCGCCGCGGCGGCCAGCTCGCGGCGCATCTTGAGCCGTTGGGCGGCGGCGCGCGTGCCTGCGGCACTTTCCTGGGCGTCGGGCGCGGCGGAGACACGGGGGGACCTGGCGGGCTGGGACATGGTGTGAACGTACTGCATCGGGTCGGGGGAGTGCGCCCGTGGGGGCGGGCCGCCCGAAGGATCGAGCAGCCCGCCCCAACCGCCTTTGGCCTCGAAGGACCCGGCAGCGGGCTTCGCGGCGCCGCGGCGCCGGGCCCTCTCAGCGCCGGGCATATTCGCGGAAGCCGCGCCCCGTCTTGCGGCCGAGGCAGCCGGCGGCCACCAGGTGTTCGAGCAGCGGCGCCGGAGCGAGGCCCGGGTCGCGGAACTCGCTGTGCAGCACCTTCTCGATGGCCAGCGAGACATCGAGACCGACGACGTCGAGCAGTTCGAACGGGCCCATCGGGTAGCCGCCGCCCAGCTTCATCGCGGCGTCGATGTCGTCGAGGGTCGCGTAGTGCTCCTCGACCATCTTGATCGCGTTGTTGAGGTACGGGAACAGCAGCGCGTTCACGATGAAACCGGCCCGGTCCCCGCAGTCCACCGGGTGCTTGCGGACCTTGCCGCACACCTCGCGGACGGTGGCGTGGACATCGTCGGCGGTGAGCACCGTACGGACCACCTCGACCAGCTTCATCGCCGGCGCCGGGTTGAAGAAGTGCATCCCGATCACGTCCTCGGGACGCGAGGTGGCCCGGGCGATCGCCACCACCGGCAGCGACGAGGTGGTGGTGGCGAGGACGGCGCCCGGCTTGCAGACCTTGTCCATGGTCCCGAACAACTGCTGCTTGACCACCAGGTCCTCGGCGACGGCCTCCACCGCGAGGTCGACATCGGCGAAGGCGTCCAGCGAACCGGCCGCGGTGATCCGGGCCAGCGCCGCGTCCCGCGCCTCGGCCGTCAGCCGCCCCTTGGTGACCGAACGCTCCAGGGACTTGGCGATCCTGCCCTTCGCGATGTCCGCCTTCTCCTGGCCGCGGGCGGCGAGCACCACGTCGTACCCGGCCTTCGCGAAGACCTCGGCGATCCCCGAGGCCATCGTCCCGGACCCCGCGACACCCACCGAGCGCACCGTGCGCCCGGCCGCCGCCGCCCCGTCGCCCCGCGGCGTCAGCGCGTCCGGCACCACGGTCTGGCTGCCGGGCCCCTCGTACGTGTAGAAGCCGCGGCCCGACTTGCGGCCGGTCAGCCCCGCCTCGCTCAGCTGCCTGAGCACGGGCGCCGGGGCGTGCAGCCGGTCGCGCGACTCGGCGTACATCGCCTCCAGGACGGTACGGGCGGTGTCGATCCCGATCAGGTCGAGCAGGGCGAGCGGTCCCATCGGTAGACCGCAGCCGAGCTTCATCGCCGCGTCGATGTCCTCCCGGGAGGCGTAATTGGCCTCGTACATCGCGGCGGCCTGGTTGAGATAGCCGAACAGCAGCCCGTCGGCGACGAAGCCCGGCCGGTCGCCGACCGCGACCGGCTCCTTGCCCAGGCTGCGGGCGAGCGCCGTGACCGCCTCGACGGCCGGCGGCGCGGTCAGCACCGAGGAGACCACCTCGACCAGCTTCATCGCCGGTGCCGGGTTGAAGAAGTGCAGACCGAGCACGCGCTCCGGGCGCAGCGATTCGGCGGCCAGCCGGGTCACCGACAGGGCGTTGGTGCCGGTCGCCAGGATCGTGGTGGGGGAGACGATCGCGTCGAGCTCCCGGAAGACCTGCTGCTTGATCTCGTACGACTCGGGCACGACCTCGATGACCAGCTCCGCCTCCGCTGCGGCCCGAAGGTCGGTGAAGGTGCGGAACCGGGCGAGGGCGTCGCTCCGTTCCTCCTCGGTGATCCGCTCGCGCCGCACGGCGCGGGCGGTGGCGGCTTCCAGCGCGGCGACGGCCCGCAGGGCGGCCGCGTCGGTGGTGTCGATGCCGATGACCTCATGGCCGGCGCGGGCCAGGACCTCGGCGATGCCGGTGCCCATGGTGCCGAGACCGACGACGGCAATGGTGCTGAGCGGGGTGTCCATCACGGGACTCCAGAGAATGAGTGACGACTGTGAGGAGGCACGGCGCGCGCACAGGGAGAAGGAGAACCGGCGCGACACGTGCGGGAATTGCGTGTCGTGGAACTCGGGGCCGTCGGCGCGATGAGCACGCCCGGACCCGGAAAGGGGCGACGGACTCTGTCCCGGAGTCACGTCTCGCAATACTGCCGAACCGACAAGCACTCCGGGTGGCTGCGTCACCAGGCCACCGGAGCAAGCGGGGATGATGTCCCGCTCACATGAGACTAACTGCCCGGTAACGAGCGCGCCAGCCCCCGGTCGCTGTGCCCCGGGCCACATTTCCCCCGCCCCTCGATACGCAGAGTCCCCGCCGATACGCTGATGGTCATGGACGAGGAGTTCCGGTCGCTGGCGGACCGGCTTGCTGACGAGGCGGAAGCGACGGGGGAGTCGGCGCAATGCCGCGGACTGCTCGCCACCGAGGACGAGGAGGAACTGGCCCGGGTCCTGGTGGAACGCGAACGCCCGCTCTGGGCCCGCGAGATCGCCGCCTTCCGGCTCGGCTGCGGCGGAGACCGACGGGCCTTCGAGGCGCTGGTCCTGCTGCTCAACCACCGCGACCCGGAGCGCTGCGTCTCGGCCGCCCACGCCCTGGTGCTCCTCGGCGACCCCCGTACGCCCCGGGCCGCCGCGGCCCTGGCGACCAACACCCTGCGCACCGCGTACGCCCTGCACCCGGTGCGGCTGCTCACCGCGCTGCGGGCCCCGGAGTCCGTACCGGCGCTGATGAGCACCCTGGAGCCGCTGCTCGCGCCCGGCGAGCCGCACTGGCGGGTGGCGCTCGCCTGCGTGGAGGGGCTCGGACAGCTGGGGGACGAGCGGGCCCGCCCGCTCCTGGAGGCGGCGCTGCCGCACCCCAGGCTGGGCGGTGCGGCACGCGACGCGCTCGGCCGGCTGGACACGCCCTGAAGGGCCGCCGGGCTTCAGCGGGCGGCGGGGCCGCCGGGAGTGCGTACGTACCGGACCTCGGGCACCGGTACACCGTCCGCCTCGAAGGACTCCTCGGCGCCGTCGGGACGGAAACCCGCGCGTTCGTAGAAGCGGCGGGCCGGGGCGTTCTCCTTCAGTACCCACAGCACCAGATCCGGGAGGCCGTCGGCCGCGCTGCGGGCGAGTATCTCCGCCATCAGGGCGCGGCCCGCCCCGGTACCGATCTGATCGGGCGTCACATAGAGCGCGTACAGCTCGCCCCGCGCGACCGGCCTGCCCGCCTCCCGGGACGGGCCGTAGCAGCCCCAGCCGATCACACCGGACCCCGGCCGCTCGGCCACCAGGTTCACGATGGTGGTGCCCCCGGTGAAGGACGCTCGGCGCCGCTCCACGTCCTCGGCGACGGCGAGGTCCATGTCGTCCAGATACGACTGCGGCATCAGCCCCGCGTACGCGCTCTGCCAGCCGCGCACCCGGATTCGCGTGACGGCCCCGCAGTCGTCGACGGTCATGTCCCGAACTCGTATCCCGGTGGGTGTGGTCCGTGTCGTCATACGGGCCATCCTGGCGCATCCGCCGGGACGGCCCGTACACGAGCCGGACCGGGGCGTCAGCCGCGGAAGCCGAGCAGTCCGTGCAGGGTGCCGCCCCTGCTGCCGGAGCCCGTTCGCCGGGCCGACTTCGACGCCGCCTCGCCGGTCAGCGGCTGCGGGTCGGGGGACTTGGCGCACACCGCGTCCGCGTCGGCCCGGCTGCCCTCGCCGCGCGGGACGGTGCCCTTGGCGAGGTAGTCCGCCAGATAGGTGTCCAGGCAGTCGTTGCCGCTCAGCGTGATGCCGTGGTTGCCGCCGCCCTGTTCGACGACCAGGCTGGAACCGCGCAGCCTGCGGTGCAGGGTGACCCCGCCCTCGTACGGTGTGGCCGCGTCGTCGGTGGCCTGGAAGAGCAGCACCGGCGGAAGGGCGCTGTTGGAGACGCGTACCGGATTCAGCGGCTCCACCGGCCAGTCGGCACACGGGGCGTTGTACCAGTTGTTGTTCCAGGTGAAGAAGGGCGCCTTGGCGTGCACCCGACGGCTGTCGCCGCGCCAGGTGTTCCACTGCCGGGGCCACTGGGCGTCGCGGCACTGTACGGCTGTGTAGACCGAGTACCCGTTGTCGCCCTCGGCGTCGACCGCGCCGAACTTCTTGTACGCCTTCACCACGGCCGTCTCGTCGCCGTCGTTCGTGTACGCGGCGAACGCCTCGGCCAGGAGTGGCCAGTACCCGTTGTAGTAGCCGCCCGGCAGGAAGGTGTCCTCCAGTTCGCCCGGGCCGACCTTTCCGCCCGCCGGCCGCGCCTTGACGGCCTCGCGCATCGCGTACCAGGCGGCCTCGACCTTCGCCGGGTCGTTGCCGAGCCGGTACGTGGAGTCGTGCTTCGCCACCCAGGCGGCGAACGCCTTGTGGCGGGCGTCGAAGGCGTAGTCCTGGCTGATGTTGGCGTCGTACCAGACGCCGTCCGGGTCCACGTTGGAGTCGAGCACGAAGCGTCGTACCCGCTCCGGGAACAGCTTCGCGTACACCGAGCCGAGGTAGGTGCCGTAGGAGTACCCGAAGTAGTTGAGCTGCCGCGAGCCGGTGGCCCGGCGGATCACATCGAGGTCCTTCGCCGCGCTGACCGTGTCCATGTGCGGCAGCAGATCCGGGTACTTGCGCCCGCACGCCTCGGCGAAGGCGCGGGCCCGGTTCCGGTTGGCCTGCTCGACGCCGGGGGAGCCGGGTACCGAGTCGGGGCGCAGCGGGTCGAAATACTTCGGTACGCAGTCCAGCGCCGGCCGGCTCTTTCCGACGCCGCGCGGGTCGAAGCCGATGACGTCGTACTGCGAGGCGATCGCCTTCGGCAGCGAGGACGCCACGAATCCGGCCATCGACAGTCCGCTGCCGCCGGGGCCGCCCGGGTTGACGAGCAAGGGGCCCTGGAAGGTCTTCGCGGTGTGCGGGATGCGGGACAGGGCGAGGGTGATCCGCCGGCCCGACGGATCGTCATGGTCGAGCGGGGTACTGACCGATGAGCACTGCAGCCGCGGATACGACTTGGTGCCGCAGTCGGTCCATTCGAGCTGTGCGGCGGCGGCGAGCCGTGCACCGTTGTCGGCGGCCGCCGGGGACGGTGCGGCGGTCACCAGACCGGCGACCGTCGCACCGACGGCGAACAGAACTCCTGAACGTTTCGTCATATGGCCTCCCGTGGTGGGGGAAACACGGCTGCGCGTGGCGCAGCCCCCGCCGCATGCTCCCCGCATTCACGCCGGGAAGGACCTGTTATGTAGAGAGTTGACCCATTTGTACGTGTTGTTCCTTCGGTCTCCGTGACGGTTCCGGCAGATCAGAGCAGGGTCAGCTGGGTGGACCCGGGGCCGTCGAGCGGCGAGGGCCGCTCCTTGCGCGTGGGGAGCCGCCGGGCGGTGCCGCGGTGCGAGGGGCCGATGCCGAACTCGGTCGCCAGCTCGTGGACGTACCGGGTGATGCGGCGCTGGTACCACTTGGGCGCGTAGGCGCCCTCGGCGTACAGCCGCTCGTACCGCCGCACCAGATGGGGGTGGTGGTTGCCGAGCCACTGCATGTACCACTCCCGGGCGCCGGGCCGCAGATGGAGGACGAGCGGGGTCACCGAGGTCGCCCCGGCGGCGGCGATCGCCCGGACCGTGGCGCGCAGCTGGTCCGGATGGTCGCCGAGGAACGGGACGACGGGGGCCATCAGTACGCCGCAGTCGATGCCGTTCTCGCTCAGGGTGCGGACGGTGTCCAGCCGGCGCAGGGGGGACGGGGTGCCGGGCTCGACGGTGCGCCACAGCGCCTCGTCGACGAAGCCGACCGAGACGGAGATGCCGACGTCGGTGACCTCGGCGGCCTGCCGCAGCAGTTCCAGATCGCGCAGGATCAGCGTCCCCTTGGTCAGGATCGAGAACGGGTTCGCCCGGTCGCGCAGCGCCGAGATGATGCCGGGCATCAGCCGGTACCGGCCCTCGGCGCGCTGGTAGCAGTCGACATTGGTGCCCATCGCGATGTGCGCGCCGTGCCAGCGGCTGGACGCCAGATGGCCGCGGAGCAGCTCCGGGGCGTTGACCTTGACGACGATCTGGGAGTCGAAGCCGAGGCCGGTGTCGAGATCCAGATAGCTGTGGGTCTTGCGGGCGAAGCAGTAGACACAGGCGTGCGAACCGCCCCGGTACGGATTGACCGTCCATTCGAACGGCATCCGCGATGCGCCCGGCACCCGGTTCACGATCGAACGGGCCCGGATCTCGTGGAAGGTGATCCCCCGGAACTCGGGGGTGTCAAAGGTGCGCGTGGTCACCGCGTCGGCGGTGAAGAGCGCGCTGTTCCCGGTCGTGGCGGGTTTCTCGACCAGATTGTCCCAGCGCATGGACGCCTCCTCGGTAGCACTGGACAGAGAATAGAACACTTGTTCCCTTGATCGTTTTCTCCCCTTCGTCCCGGGCCGGATTTTGAGCGGAGTGCCCGAGATGGTTGGCTCAGCACACCCCCGAACAACCGAGTGCTGGAGGAACAGCCATGGCGCAGGTCGAGGCCACGACAGAGCGAGTCATCGCGGCGGACGCGGAGACGGTGTTCGACGCGCTGGCCGACTACAAGGAGGTCCGGGGCAAGGTGCTGCCCGGACACTTCAGTGAGTACGAGGTGCGCGAGGGCGGTGACGGCGAGGGCACCCTCGTCCACTGGAAGCTCCAGGCCACCAGCAAGCGGGTGCGCGACTGTCTGCTGGAGGTCACCGAGCCCACCGACGGTCAGCTCGTGGAGAAGGACCGCAACTCCTCGATGGTCACCACCTGGACCGTCACCCCGGCCGGCGAGGGCAGGTCGAAGGCCGTCGTCTCGACCGTCTGGAACGGTGCCGGCGGTATCGGCGGGTTCTTCGAGAAGACCTTCGCGCCCAAGGGGCTCGGGCGGATCTACGACGAGCTGCTGCAGAACCTCGCCACCGAGGTCGAGAAGTAGCCCTCTCCGTGCTTGACCGGCCTCACCGGTTCGGGTGGTTTTCTCGGCCCGCCGGTTGTGCGCCGTAGTGGCTCCCACCGGGAACTAAGCCCCCGAGACGCGCTGTCGGCGCCCCTCCGTCGCGTTTGCCCTCCGTTCTTGCGCAATGGCAGAAATGGGCGGCGCAGACGCGACGAGGGGAGCGGCACGTGGTGGGTGGGATCACTCTGTTGGAGGAGGAGCCGGGCGGCACGGGGACCGCCGGAACGGCCGCCGATCCGCCCTCGCCGCCCCCTGCCGAGGCCGGATCGGCGGCTGCGGCCCCCGCCCCGTACGGCGAACCGGAGGCCAGCCCCCACCGCATCCGGCTGATCTTCATCGGGCTGATGCTCACGCTGCTGCTCGCGGCGCTCGACCAGATGATCGTCGCCACCGCGCTGCCGAAGATCGTCGGCGAGCTGCACGGCCTGGAGAAGATGTCCTGGGCCGTCACCGCGTATCTGCTCGCCTCCACGATCGGGCTGCCGATCTACGGAAAGCTCGGCGACCTCTTCGGCCGCAAGGGCGTCTTCCAGTTCGCCATCGTCGTCTTCGTCATCGGCTCCGCGCTCGCCGGCTGGTCCCGCACCATGGACGAGCTGATCGCCTTCCGCGCCGTCCAGGGCATCGGCGGCGGCGGGCTGATGATCGGGGTCCAGGCGATCATCGCGGATGTCGTGCCGCCCAGGGAACGTGGCCGGTTCATGGGGCTCATCGGCGCCGCGTTCGGCCTAGCCTCCGTGGCGGGCCCGCTGCTCGGCGGCTTCTTCACCGACCACGCGTCCTGGCGCTGGTGCTTCTACATCAACGTCCCGTTCGGCCTGGTCACGCTCGCCGTCATCACCGTCGTACTGAAACTCCCCAGGCCCACCGTCCGGCCCCGCCTCGACGTGCTGGGCGCGCTGCTGCTCGCCGCCGCCTCCACCTGCCTGGTGCTGCTGACGAGTTGGGGCGGCACGGAGTACGCGTGGGGATCGCGCACCATCCTGGGGCTGGGGGCCGGGGCCGTCGGAACGACCCTGCTGTTCCTGGTGGTCGAGCACCGGGCGGCCGAACCCATCATTCCGCTGCGGCTGTTCCGGGACTCGATCTTCAATGTGACCGCGCTGGTCGGGGCGATCGTCGGGGTGGGGCTGTTCGGCGCCGCCAGCTATCTGCCGACCTTCCTCCAGATGGTCGACGGCGCCACGGCCACCGAATCCGGGCTGCTGATGCTTCCGATGATGGGCGGCATCGTCATCGCGTCCGTGGTCTCCGGCCAGCTGATCTCCCGCACCGGCCGCTACCGGATCCACCCGATCCTCGGCAGTGGCATCTCGGTGGTCGGGATGTGGCTGCTCTCCCGCCTCGAAACCGACACCCCGCGGCTCGAATACAGCGTCGCGCAGGCCGTGCTCGGCATCGGGATCGGGCTGATCATGCCGGTCCTGGTGCTTGCCGTGCAGAACTCCGTCGAGCCCGCCGACATCGGCTCCGCCACCAGCGCCAACAACTACTTCCGGCAGATCGGCGGCAGCGTCGGCGCCGCCGTCTTCGGAACGCTCTTCGCCGGCCGCCTCGCTGACGCGCTCGCCGTCCGGCTGCCCTCCGGCGCCGACCTCCCCGACCCCGAGTCGATCACCCCGCAGCTGGTCCATGCGATGGAGCCCGCGCTGCGCGACAGTTACATCCAGGCGTACGCCGACGCGATGCCGCGGATCTTCCTCTACCTCGTGCCGGTGCTCGCGCTCGGCATGTTCTTCGCCTTCTTCCTCAAGGAGAAACCGCTGGTGTCCCACCACAGCCCCGAAAGCGCCGCCGAGTCCGTGACCGTTCCGGCCGCCCGCACCACCACAACCCCCACGCCCCCCACGAGCACCGAGGCCGCCGCTCTGCCGCCGTCCGTCCACCTGTCGGGCGTGCCGGTCTGCGGCAGCGTCCAGCACCCCGACGGTACGAAGGTCCCGCGCGCCGCCCTCACCCTCATCGACGTCCAGGGCCAACAGGTCGGACGCGGCGCGAGCGGCGACGACGGGCGGTACGCGCTGAGCGTGCCGGGCGCCGGTTCGTACGTGCTCATCGCCGCCGCCGGTGGCCACCAGCCGCAGGCCGTCAGCGTCACCGTGGGCGAACGGCCCGTCGAGCTCGATGTGGTGCTCGGCGGGGCCGGGCGCCTCGCCGGGACCGTCGTCACCGCCGACGGCATCCCGGTCCGCGACGCCGCCGTCACCCTCACCGATGTCCGCGGCGAGGTCGTGTCATCCACCCGCAGCGGTCGCGAAGGCGGCTATGTGATCTCGGAGTTGGTGGCCGGGGAGTACACCCTCGCCGCCAGCGCCCCCGCCTTCCGGCCCGCCGCGCTGCCGGTGAGTGTGCAGGCGGCCAGGGAGACCCGCCAGGACATCGAACTCGCCGGCGGCGCGGTGCTGCGCGGCATCGTACGGGCGAGCGGCGGCCGGCCCGTCGAGGACGCCCGGGTCACCCTCCTGGACGCGGCCGGCAATGTGGTCGACACCCTCACCACGGGCGCCGACGGGGCGTTCCGGTTCGTGGACCTGTCCACCGGCGAGTACACCGTGATCGCGGCCGGGTATCCGCCGGTGGCCACCGTTCTCCAGGTGGCAGGCGGCGGACGCACCGAACGCGACCTCCAACTGGGGCACGAGGACTGAGAGTCCGGGGCGACGACGGGCCGGCCGGCGGCTTCCCCGGCCGGCCCGGCCTCGTGGCCCCGCCGCCGTGTGCGCGCCCCGGCGCGCCGGGCGCACAACCCCCGGAGGTGATTCCGCCGATGCCCGGCGGACGCCGGTCACGGAGCCGTACCGTGGAGTCACGCACCGCAGAACATCGCGGTGGGGAAGGAGCCTTCCACCCATGCAACCCGAGGTGCCGCCGCAGCGGACATCGTCGTCGCGCGACGCCATGACGGGCCGTGTGCCGCTGGCCGTCGCGGTGGTCGACGCGGACGGGCTCGTCTCGCACTGGTCGAGCGGCGCGAGACGGCTCTTCGGCGTCACCAGACAGGAGGCGGTCGGCTGCCCGGCCGGTGAACTCCTGCCGATCCACGGTGTGCTGGACCGGGCGCAGGAGACGGTCCGGCCCGGAGCCGATCCCGTACCGGACTGCGGACTCGGCGCCGACCTCGACGCGCCGCCGGGCGGGAACCTCCCGTACCCGGCGTCGGGCCGGGCCCGGATCGACGAACCGGGGCGCGGCAGGATCGACGTCCTGTGGTGGGCCTATCCACTGGTCGGCCCGGGTTCCGAGCGGCTTCTGGTGCTCGCCGCGGACGCCGTCCGGCTGGGCGAGGGCGGCAAGGCGGACGACCGGGACACCGGGACCGTCGCCCCCGCGTTCGCGCTCCACACCGACTTCCCCGGCTACCGGGAGCTGGCCGGCCGGCTGCCCGAGATCCTGCCCAGCATGAGCGTCGGCGAGGCGACCAGGATCGTCGCCCAGGTACTCGAACTCGGCTACCCCGTCCTGGAGTTCAGCCACCACAGCCAGGTCCCGGTCACCCCCGACTGGGGCGTGCCGCGACGCGGCGCCCGGCACCCCGCCCGCTCCCCGCTCGTGGACGGCGAAGCGGCGACCGCTCCCCGCGCCGTCCCCCGCCCCGAACTGGACCTCGAATACGCGGCGGTCCGCGAACGGCTGGAGTTCCTCAACGAGGTCAGCGGCCGCATCGGCTCCTCCCTCGACCTGGAACGCACCATCCGCGAGGTCACCAGCGCCGCCGTGCCCCGCTTCACCGACTTCGCGGGCACGCATCTGCGTGCCGCCGTTCTGGCCGGCGAGGGCTTCCCGGACGGACCGCCCGACGTCACCACCGTCTGGCACCGGGTCTGGGTCGAGCACAACGACGAACCGGGCCGCTGGGACGACACCGTCCCGGTCGGCGAGTCCATCGCCTTCCCCGAACACACCCCGTTCTTCCAGTGCATGGTCACCGGCGAACCCGTCCTCGTCCCGTACGTCAGCGAGGAGATGAGCAATCGGATCTCGGGCGAGTTCGAGAAACGCGACCTGCGCCCGCTGATCACCCACCGCTCCCTGCTGATCGTGCCGCTCAAGGCCCGCGACGTGGTCCTCGGCTTCATGGTCCTGATGCGCCGCCCCGGCCGCGAGCCCTTCGACGACATGGACCGCACCACCGGCGCCGAACTGGCCGCCCGCGCCGGGCTGGTGCTCGACAACGCCCGCATGTACACCTACCAGGAGAACGTCGCGGAGACGCTCCAGGACAGCATGCTGCCCCAGGTCGCTCCCCGGATGGCCGGCTGCGACATCGCCACCCGGTACCTGCCCGGCGCCCGGCTGGGCAGGGTCGGCGGCGACTGGTTCGACTCGGTGAAACTGCCCGGCTCCAGGACCGCGCTCGTGGTCGGCGACGTCATGGGGCACGGCCTCAACTCGGCCGCGATGATGGGCCAGTTGCGTACCGCCGTACTGACCATGGCCACGATGGAGATGCCGCCGTCCCAACTGCTGCGCAATCTCGACGACCTGGCGCAGCGCCTGGGCGAGCAGTATCTGGCGACCTGCCTCTACGCCGTATACGACCCGATCCGCTCCGAAGTCCAGATCGCCAACGCCGGGCACATCCCGCCCGTGCTCGTCCGGGCCGAGGACGGCCGGGCCGAACTCCTGACCCTTCCCACCGGTGCCCCGATCGGTGTGGGCGGTGTCGCCTTCGAGACCGCGACCGTACGGGTGCGGCCCGGCGACCGGCTGATCCTGTGCACCGACGGGCTGGTCGAGGTGCGCGGCCAGGACATCGGCGCCGGCCTCGCCGCGCTCTGCGCCTCGGCCGCCCATCCCGCCGCCTCCATGGACGACGCCTGCGACACCATCATCCGCGCCCTGAACCCGAGCGGAGGCCGCAAGGACGACGTGGCGCTGCTGATGGCACGGCTGAACGGCATCCCGGACGACGACGTGGCGGAGTGGCAACTCGCCCTGGACCCGAGGGAGGTGGCGCGATCACGACGCCTGGTGCGCGGGAAGCTGCTCGACTGGAAGCTGCCGGACGCGGTGGAGGCGGCCGAGCTGATGGTCAGCGAGCTGGTGACCAACGCCGTGAAGCACGGCCGGTCCCATCACATCGTGCTCCGACTGGTGCGCACCGGGGCCCTGCTGTGCGAGGTCAGCGACGACGAACCCGCCCCGGCCACGCTGCTCGACGCCACCTCCCACGACGAGTCCGGACGCGGCCTGCTCGTGGTGAGCGCCCTCGCCCGCGAATGGGGCACCAGCACCACGGCGCACGGCAAGACCGTCTGGTTCGAACAGGCACTCAGCGGGATCCCGGGCCCCAGGTCGCACACCTGGTGAAGGCCCGGCCGGGGAGCGGGTGGATGCTGTGCGGGGTCTTGCCGGGGCCGTCCCGGGACGGTAGTCCGGTCCTGAGAAGAACGCCGCGGAACACCGCAGGGCGTCGCAGGACGAACGGACCGGGAGCGCGCATGGACGTGTCACAGCACTACCGCGAGGCGTGGGAAGGCTACTGGTCCGCCACCTCGGACACCCCGGGCGAGGCGATCTGGGACTCCGACCCGTCCCTCACCTCCGTACCCCACACCGAACTGCTGCTGCCGCACGCCGACACCTCGCTGCCCGTCGTCGACCTCGGCTGCGGGAACGGCACCCAGACCCGCTACCTCGCCACCCGCTTCGCCCGGGCGATCGGGGTGGACCTCTCGCACGCGGCCGTCGAGCACGCCCGCCGCGCGGACACCGCGGGCGTCGCGGAGTTCGCCCAGCTCGACCTCGTCGACGCGGAGGCCGTGGCGGCCCTGCGCGAGCGGATCGGCGACACCAATGTCTATATGCGTGCCGTGATCCACCAGAGCGAGCCCGAGGCCAGGGCCGCCGTCGCCGCGGCGGTCGCGACGCTGCTGGGGGAGCGGGGACGGGCCTTCGTCACCGAGCCGACCCCGGCCTCCAAGGACGTGCTCCAGCAGGTGGCGCAGCGACCGGACGGCCCGCCGGAGAAGCTGCGCAGGGTGCTGGCCCACGGGCTCAAACCGGCGAGCGCCACCGAGGAGGAGGTGCGGCGGCTGCTAGGGGAGGCCGGGCTCACCACGCTGGCCGAGGGCGCCACGGCCCTGGCCCAGACCGAGTACCTGCCCGACGGTACGCGGGTCGCGCTGCCCGCACGGTGGTTCGTGCTGGGACCTCGAACGGCAACGGCACAACGGCGGTAAGGTCCGCAGCCCGGCAGTTGATAGCGTGCTCGTCGTGACAGAGCCGGATGTACTGGAAGAGCTGGTCCTGGCCCCGGGCGAGCGGGCCCGGGGGGTCCGGGTCGACAGTGTGGTGTTCGCGATGGACTGGACCGGTGAGGAACACCCGGGCCAGTTGGCGGAGTTCGTGGCCGGTCGGGTACGGGCCTTCGGGGCGGAGCCGACAGACGTCGACACCGACGCCGACCACCGTGACGCCGAGTCCGGCCCGGCCCTGGGACGCGGTGATCTCCCGGTCCGCCGGCTCGATCATCTGTCCGCAGTGCTGGCCGGTCTGGGCTGCACGCTCATGGTCGTGGACAACGGCACCGACACGTACGAGCTACTGGTCGCGCTGACCGGTGGCCGTGAGCCGGCCGGGCTGACGCACCATGGCCTCCCGGTGCGGGCCTGGGGCTCGGAACCCGAACAGACCCTGGTCAGCCTGAACTGCCCGAACTGCTCGTCGATGCTGGTCTGGGAACTGCCGGCGGACCAGACCCTGGCCGACGAGCGCTGTGATTGCGGAACCGCGCTGTTCGACGCCACCGGCCTCCCGCTGCCCGGCGTCACTCTCCACGACTGAGCCGCTCGGTGACCCCGGCCACGGCCCGTCCCCACCGGTGCCCGGACTCCCGAGCCGCCGGCCCCGAGTGCACGCCTGTCCGCCCGGCCTCCTACTTGCCCAGCTTCGCGGCGGACGCGGCACGCCGGGCAAAGGTCTCGTCCTTGGCCCCGGCCATTTCGCGCAGGGCCGTTCTGCGCTCCCGCTGGGAGAGCCGGTCCAGGTAGAGGCGGCCGTGCAGGTGGTCCGTCTCGTGCTGGAGACAGCGGGCGAAGTAGCCCCTGCCCTCGATCACCAGCGATCTGCCGTCCTTGTCGTGACCCCGTACGACGGTACGGTCGAGGCGCGGCACCACACGGTAGGGGCCGGGAACGGACAGGCACCCCTCGGATTCGTCGACCAGCCTGCGATGCTCGGCCGGCACCTCGTCCAGGACGGGGTTGGCGATGTGCCCCACATGGCGCACCCCCCACTCGTCCGTGATGTCCCACACGAACAACTGAAGGTCCACGCCCACCTGGTTGGCGGCCAGCCCCGCGCCCTCCGCCACCAGGTTCGTGGCGAACATGTCGTCGATCAGTTGTGAGAGCTCCGCTGTGCCGAAAGCGGTGACCTCCCGGCACCGGCGGCGCAGGATCTCCTCCCCGACGACGGTGATGCGGCGTACCGCACCCCGTTCCACCTCCGGCGCGAACCGGGGGAAGGACTCGACGGGTTCGCCCTGTACGCGCACCCGACGGTCCTGCGAGGTGCCGCCGAAACCAACAGCCATGGATCATCAACGCCTTCCGCGCATGCCTGAGCCGGCCGGGGAAGGCGCCCCGGCCGACGGCAGGTCACTTGACCGAATGCTTTGCAAAGTAGCAGTCTTTGCAAAGTGAGCGATGAGAACCGGCAAAGCGATTACCGGCAAAGCGACTACCGGCAGGGCGAGGACCGGCGGGGCGTACCCCATGACGATGGCGACGGACGCGTTGCATCCGCGCGACCCTCCTCGCAACGCGCCCGGTGCTCGCTCCCGGACCATCCCGTGCGTATCGCCCTGCTGGACCTGCTCGCAGAGGTCGGCACCGTCACGTCCACGCAGGCCGCCGCCCGTCTCGGCCACAGCTCCGGCCTCTGCTCGTTCCATCTGCGCCAGCTCGCCCGGCACGGGCTCATCGAGGAAGTCCCGCACAAGGGCGGGCGGGCCCGGCCCTGGCGGCTGCGTTGGGATTCCGCGCACCAGCCGGCCGAGGCGGCACCGGAAGAGTTCGACGTTCTCGCCCGCGGGCTGGAGGACGAGAGCTATCAGCGCTGGCTGGCCCATCGGGACCAGGCGCCCGCCGAGTGGCAGCACGACGAATCCTTCAGCGCCGTGGTCCACCTCACGCCGGCGGAGACGGCCGAACTCGCCGCCTCGATCCGCCTGCTGCTGGCCGGCTACCGCGAACGGGACCAGCGGCCCGGCGCACGCCCGGCAGGCACCGTGGCCGTGGCCGCGATCACCAGACTGTTCCCCCTGCTGACCGAGCACCCTGCACCGTAGTGGGCAGCAGTCGCGGCCGGCGCTTCGCCGCCAGGTCCTCGACCCAGCCGAACAGCGCAACCGCCGCGGCGATCATCACCCGGTCGATCATGAACCGGAACCGCATGCTGTCCAGCGGCAGCCCCGTTCGATGGCCGGCACGTTCCACATCGGGTCGATCAGCGGCACGCTCACGATCAGCGCGATCTCGTGCCACAGACGGACGGTCACGGCACGTGCGTTGCCGGCCTCGGCGTTCCCGGCCACCGCGCCGGCCTCCGCGTCGCCGGACGGCCGCACGAGCCGGTGCACGGTGACGACACACGCAGCGGGGTCGCACAGGAAGCGGGAGCGTTCGCGAGGGCACTGGGCGGATGACCACCGGCACCGCCCGCCGTCACGGCGCGGCAGTGTCGCCGCTCGCACCGACGCTTCGGAGCAGCGTCATCAGTTCCCGCGCGCCGGGGCTCATGTACTGGGCCGCCGGGAGCACCACGACGCTTTCGTAGCAAGGCTGTTGCGGCTCTTCGAGGCTCAGCGTCACCAGCCCCCGGGCCTCCGGCTTGCGGGAGAAATGATGCGGCACCAGCGCGATGCCGAGCCCCTCGTGCACCAGCTCCAGCAGGCTGTGTACGTCATTGACCTCCAGCCCCACCGTGCGCCGCACCCCCGCCCGGCCGAACGCCCCGTCCGCCGCCCGCCGCGGGCCCCAGTCCGGGTGGAAGTCGATGAAGGACTCACCGGACAGCTCACGCCACGCGACGCGCTCCGCCGCCGCGAACCGGTGGCCCGGCGCACACAGCACGACCATGGGCTCGCGCGCCAGCGGAATGAGATCGCCGCGCCACTCGTCGGCACGGACCGTCGCGGCGAAGGCGGCGTCGAGCCGCCCGCCGGCCACCCCGTCCACCAGGCTCGTGGTGCCCTCATTGCGGAGCCGGATCTCCATCAGCGGATGCTTGCTGTGGAAGGCCGCCAGCAGACGCGGCACATGCACCCCGGGCACGCACTGTTCCACGCCCACCGACAGGGTGCCGCGCAGCAGCCCCCGTACCGCGTCGACGGCATCCCGCGCCGCCCGGGCCCCCGCCAGCGTCCGCTCGGCCTCCACCAGCAGCGCCTGCCCCGCCTCCGTCAGCCGCACGCTGCGAGTGGTGCGGCTGAACAGCGGTGTCCTGAGCTCGTGCTCCAGGGCCCGGACGGAGGCGGAGAGCCCCGACTGCGACACGGCGAGGCGCTCGGCGGCACGGGTGAAGTGCTGTTCCTCGGCGACGGCGACGAAGTGTTCCAGCTGACGCAGCTCCATGATTGAGAAATATAAGCGCTGAATCCCAGCAGAATCTTCTGTTGGACTGCTGGATCGTTGTCGGCCAACCTGAACCCTGCGCACCGCACCCGCCCTCTTCCGTGGAGTCCGCATGTACCTTCCGTCCGCCGACCGCTATCAGGCCATGCCCTACCGGCGCACCGGACGCAGCGGACTGCTGCTTCCCGCGCTCTCCCTCGGTCTGTGGCACAACTTCGGCAGCGACAGGACGCCGGAGACCCAGGGGCGGATCCTGCGGCGGGCCTTCGATCTCGGCATCACCCACTTCGACCTCGCCAACAACTACGGACCGCCGCCCGGCGCCGCGGAGTCCACGATGGGACGGGCACTGAGGACGGACTTCGCCCGGCTCCGGCACGAGCTGGTCATCTCTACCAAGGCGGGCTACCTGATGTGGGAAGGCCCGTACGGGGAGTGGGGGTCCAGGAAGAATCTGCTCTCGTCGCTGGACCAGAGCCTCACCCGGCTCGGCCTCGACCACGTCGACATCTTCTACTCGCACCGCCCCGACCCCGACACTCCGCTGGAGGAGACGATGGGCGCGCTCGACTCGGCGGTGCGTCAGGGCAAGGCGCTGTACGTCGGCATCTCCAACTACTCGCCGGAGCAGACCCGGGAGGCCGCCCGGATCCTCGACGGGCTGGGCACACCGCTGCTCATCCACCAGCCGCGCTATTCGATGCTGGACCGCACGGTCGAGGACGGCCTGCTCACGGCGCTCGACGAGCTGGGCACCGGATCGATCGCCTACTCGCCGCTGGAGCAGGGCATCCTCTCCGACCGCTATCTGCGAGGCATCCCGGAAGGCTCGCGCGCCGCGGGCAGCAGCCCCTTCCTGACGCCCGACGCGGTCACCCCGGAGCTGGTGGACCGGCTGCGGGCGCTCGACCAGGTGGCTTCCGAGCGCGGGCAGTCCCTCGCGCAGATGGCGCTCGCGTGGGTGCTGCGGGGCGGCCGGATCACCTCCGCCGTGGTCGGGGCGAGCAGCGTCGCCCAGTTGGAGAACAGCGTCGAGACGGTCCGGCACCTGGAATTCGCCGACGAGGAGCTGGCCAGGATCGAGGAGATCCTCAAGGGGCAGCCCACCGGCTGAGCCGGTCGACGCCCCGGCCCCGGTGCCGCTGTCGCCGGAAGGCAGGGCGGCGAGGTGTTCTCGCCGCGCCACCCCCTCACGCGGAGATGCCCCGGGCCCGGCCGCCGTAGCGGTGGGCCCACGGCAGCGCCTCCTCCAGTGCGGCCGAGACGCCGAGCAGCAGGTCCTCGCGGCCCCATCCGGCCGTGAGCGAGACCCCGAGCGGCAGGCCCTGCGAACTCCAGCCCAGCGGAAGGCTGATGGCCGGGAAACCGGTGGCGTTCGCCAGCACGGTGTTGCCGGTGAACGCGGTCATCGCGGCCAGCTCCGCCGCCGGGTCGGCGTCGTCGCGGAGCTGGCCGACGAGCGTCGGCGGGGTGGTCACGGTCGGGGTGATCACCACGTCCGCGTCCGCGTGGTCGAGTGCCCAGGCGCGGGCGCGGGACTGGACCAGGCCGATCGAGGCGGCCAGCTCCGCCGAGCTGAACTCCTGGGCCCGGGAGCGGAGATGGCGGACGATCGGACGCAGTGACGACCCGTCGAGCGTCATGGTCCTGGATCCGACCAGTGCCGTGAACATCACCCGGAAGCCCTCGGTCAGCTCGGCGTCCGGCGCCTGGTCCCGGGCGAACACATCGTGCCCGAGGCCCGCCAGTGTACGGGCGGTGAGCTCCGCGGCGGCGGCCACCTCGGGATGCACGGGCGAGCCGGAGACCGACCCCTGGGCGAGTGCGATCCGCAGCCGCGGCACGGGTGTGTCGCAGGCGCGCTCGTAGCTGTCGACCCGGGGCGGATGCACGGTGCCGGCACCGGTACGGGTGGTCAGCGCGTCGAGGAACGCGGCGGTGTCGCGGACGGTGCGGGCGAGCGGCCCGCGTACGGAGAGCCCCATCCCGTCATTGCCGTCCGGGCCCGCGGTGACCAGTCCCCGGCTCGGCTTGAGCCCGACCACCCCGCACGCGCTCGCGGGGGAGCGCACCGACCCCGCGGTGTCACTGCCCTGCGCGATCGGCACCAGCAGCGCGCCGACCGCCGCCGCAGCGCCGCCACTGCTGCCGGCCGCGCTCCGGGTGAGGTCGAACGGGCTGCGCGCCGGGCCGGACACCTCGGGCTCGGTGTAGCAGGCGGCCCCGAACTCGGGGACGGTGGTCTTGCCGAGGCTGATCAGTCCGGCGTCCGACATGACGTTCACGATCTCGTCGTCGTGCCCGGGAATCCAGTCGCGGAACAGCGCCGACCCCAGTGTGGTGCGTACGCCCGCGGTGGCCTCCAGATCCTTGACCGCGGTGGGCACACCGAACAGACGCGGCAGGCCGGTGCGATCCGTCGTGCGCAGTACGCGCTCGGCCTCGGCCGCCGCGATGCGGGCCCGGTCGGCCGACACGGTGGTGAACGCCCCCACCCGGTCGCCGTCCCCTATCCGGGCCAGCAGATGATCCACGACTTCGGCGGGACCGGTGTCGCCGCTCTCGTAGGCGGCGGCCAGCTGTAGAGCGGTGAGGTCGTGCAACTGCGTCATGCGCGCTCCCATTGAAGTTTCGTTACGCGTATCGATATGGTGCGGTCATGGTGGTCGAGAAGGCAAGCACTCCGAAGAACGGACGTCCCCGGGCGGTCACGCTCGACGCGGTCCTGGACGCCGCGACCGAGCTGGCCGACGACCGGGGGCTGGATGCCGTGACCTTCCGCGCACTGGCCGACCGGCTGGAGGTGTCACCGATGGCGATCCACCGCACGACGGGCGGCATCGACGCACTCCAGCACGCGCTGGTGTCCCGGATCGTCGGCGAGGTGACCCGGTCGGTGGACTGGCCGGACGACTGGCGCGGCATCGTCCGGCTGTTCGCCGACACGCTCCACGACCTGCTCATGCGGCACCCCGTCATCCTGGAGGCGCACCGCCGCGCCTCCTTGGTCGGGCCCGGCGCCGACGACGTCGCGTACCGGGTCGTGGCGGCGCTGCGCAGTGCCGGGCTCGACGAGGAGGCCGCCGCGTACGCGTACGGCACCCTGCACGACTTCGTCACCGGGCACGTGGCGATCCGCCTCGGCCGCGGTGATCTGGAACTGATCCAGCTCCCGCCGGAACGCCGGGCCGCGTCCGTGTTCGCCGACCACCACGACTACGACCGCAGGTTCTCCTTCGGCCTCGACTTCGTCATCGGCGGAATCGCCGCCGCTGCCGCCAACCCCGCATCGCACGAGGAGCAGAGATGACCACCTCCCTGCCGGACTCGCCGGAACTGCCCAGGACGGACCGCCTGACGGCCCCGGACGGGCGCCGGATCGCGTACTGCTCGTACGGCGATCCCGCCGCCCCGCCCGTGATCGTGCTCCACGGCACTCCCGGCAGCCGCTACGAGGGCCTCGCGCTGCGGCAGGCGGCGGTGGACGCGGGCCTGCACCTGGTCTTCCCGGACCGGCCGGGGTACGGGGAGACCGACCCCGTGCCCGGTCGTGGCTTCCACCGCTGGAACGACGACTTCGTTGCCCTGCTCGACCACCTCGGCCACGAGCGGGCCACGCTGGTGGCGATCTCGGGCGGCGGCGGATACGCGCTCTCGGCGGCCCAGAAGCACCCCGGGCGGGTCACCAGGCTGATCCTCGCCTGCGCCGCCGTCCCCGGAGCCCCCCGTGCCGCGTACGCGCGCCGGATCCCGCTGGTCAAGTGGATGAACCGGATCGTCGTCTGGGCCCCGGCGCTCGCCCGGCCGATGCTCGCCGGGAAGGGGATCTTCAAGAAGACGAGGCGCGAGCCGAACCTCGACGCCTGGCCCCGCTCCGACCGGCTGATCATGAGCACCCCCGCCTTCCGGGCCCTGTCCGAGGTGGACACCGACGAGGGCCAGCGCCAGGGCGTGGACGCGGCCATCACCGACCTCGCCGGCTACGCCCGCCCACTGCCGGACCCGCTGGACTCGGTCTCCGTACCGACCCTGTTCCTCCACGGCGACGCGGACGGCAATGTCCCCATCGAGGTGGCGCGCTGGGCGCATGCCCGGATCCCGGGCTCCGAGCTGCGCACCGTCCCCGACGGCGGCCACCTGTTCCTGCTCGCGGACCCGGAACCGCTCCTGCGGGAACTGACCTGAGCGGTGAGCCCGCCGGTGTGAGGATGGCCGCCATGACATGGACGGCACCTCGTATCGAACGCACGACAGCCGACGGCGACCAGCTGAACGTACCCAGCACCGCGCACGAGCGGGCGATGCTGGAAGGGTGGCTGCGCTGGCACCGGGAGACCCTGCTCACCAAGTGCGCCGGGCTCACCGCCGTACAGCTCGCGCACACCACTGCCGAGCCGTCGGGTCTCACCCTGCTCGGGCTGGTACGGCACTTGGCCGAGATCGAACGCTGGTGGTTCCGGCGGAGTTTCGCGGGTGAGCCCATCGGTGATGTCTTCACCGCCCCGGGCGACGGCGACGAAGGACTCGAAGGCGTCGACGCCGCTCACGCCGAACGCGACTTCGCCGCCTACCGGGCCGAGGTCGAGGCGTGCGAGGCCGCCGTGGCGGGGCGGGGTCTCGACGAGACCTTCGTGTCGGCCACCCGCGGCCGGACCGTCAGCCTGCGCTGGGTGTTCCTGGTGATGATCCAGGAGTACGCCCGCCACAACGGCCACGCGGACCTGCTGCGCGAGCGGACCGACGGCGCCACGGGCGACTACCCGCCGCCGGGGTGAGAAACGGCTGCTCCGGTCCCGGGGAGGGACCGGAGCAGCCGCACACCACGACGCCCGCGGAGGCGTCCCTCAGCCGGCGTCCGCCCCGCCCGGATACACGGCCGCGAAGGCCGACCGGAAGAGTGCGTCGACCTCCGGGCCGCTGAGGCCCTGCGCCCGCGCCTCGTTCAGCCACTCGGCGAGCGACGTGCGCAAGGGGGAGTCGGCGCCCGCCTGGGGCGGGACCAGGGAGCGGGTGATGAAGGTGCCCGCCCCCTGCCGGACCTCCGCGAGCCCGGCGCGCTCCAGCTCGCGGTACGCCTTGAGGGTGGTGTTCGGGTTGACCTTGGTCTCGGCGGCGACCTGAGCCGCCGTGGGCAGCCGGTCACCCTCCTCCAGGGCGCCCATGCGCAGCGCCTGTTCGACCTGTCGCACGATCTGGAGGTATGTCGCCACTCCGCTGCGCCGGTCGATACGGAACACGACCACTGCCTTCACCTCCCGTTCGGCTGTCGAAAACCTGTGTACCTGCGTCGGCAGGTCCTAGAGGGGCCGACGGGACACCCGCCACAGGACGAACGCGGTGAGCACGACGGTACCCGCGAGCAGGATGCCCGCCCCGGTCCACTGCATGGCCGGCATCTGGTCGAAGCCTAGGTACTCGTACACATTGTCCACGATGCCGTGCTTCTTGACGCACGCGTCGGAGGCCGCCTCGGTCGTCTTGGCGCACAGGCCCCAGCCGTAGAGATGGCCGTCGGCGGAACCGATCCAGCGGTCCACCTCCAGCGACTCGTTGAGCCGCGCGGGCATGTCCGCGTCGAGCGGGTAGGTGATCGTGCGGGTCGGGGCGAGGTTGACGATCATCCGGTCCCAGACGACCCCGGCGGCCCCGGCGAAGACGAACGTGATCGCCATGGACATCAGGACGCGGCGGACCAGCACGCCGATGGTGATGCCGGCGGCGGTCATGAAGAGGCAGAGCGCGGGGAGCACCGGGCCGGTGGCATCGAACAGCGACCCGTCCGACCAAAGGGTGGGGAACACCGAACGGTAGGGCTTCCACCACCAGGTGAACAGCGCCGAGAGCACCGCGGTGGTCACGAGCACCGCCGCGTAGATCCAGGCGAACTTCGTCGCCACCCAGCGCCGGCCCGACACCGACTGGGTGGTGACCAGCTGCGCCGTGCCCTGTTCCTGGTCCCCCGCGATGAGCGGGGCACCGATGAACACGGCGAGGATCAGCGGCAGTCCGCCCAGCGCGGTGACGACGAGACCCACACCGTCCGAGTCGAACGACGGCTGCGCCAGTTCCTTCCCCGGCCAGCCCGCGGCGTCCAGGACGTCCTTCATGCGGCTGCGCTCGTAGACGAGCCAGATCGAGCCGAGGACCGTCACGGCGAGCAGGCTGAGCAGCGCGGCCCGGTGCTGGCGCGCGACGAGCCAGCTCAGCCCGCGCAGCAAGCGGGGCCCGGGGGTGCGCCCGGTCGGGGGCGCGTCGGTCAGGGTGGTGCTCATGGGGTGTGGCTCCCTTCGGCCTGGATCCGGGCACCGGGCGTGAACAACGGGGGCGCGTCCGGCGAGCGGAGGTGCGCCAGCAGCACCTCTTCCAGGCTCGGTTCGGCGACCACCCAGTCACCCGACAGCGGGCCGTTCGGGCGGACCAGCGCGTGGAACTGCCGGCCCTGCACGCGGTACTGGATCACGGTGTGCGGGGCGAGCGCGGCGGCCGGGTCGCCGTCCGTGGCGAGCCCGGTCACCAGCGAGTGGGCCGGGACGAGCGCGTCCGCGTCGCCCGCCATCCGGATCCTGCCGTCGGAGACGACGAGCAGGTAGTCGCACATGTCCTCCAGCTCGGAGAGCATGTGGGAGGACATCACCACCGTGGTCCCGCGCTCGACCGCCTCCGACATCAGCAGGGTGCTCATGTCGTGGCGGGCCAACGGGTCGAGGTCGGACATCGGCTCGTCGAGCAGCAGCAGATCGGGCCGCTTGCCGAAGGCCAGCGCGAACGCGACCCGGGTGCGCTGGCCACCGGAGAGCGTGCCGACCCGGGCGTTCATCGGCACCTGGCCGGACCGCACGATCCGCTCCGCCGCGGCCATGTCCCAGCCGGGGTTGAGCTCGGCGCCCATGCGCAGCGTCTCGGCGACGGTGAACCGCTTGAACAGCGGCTTGTCCTGGCCGAGGAACGCGAACTTCGGCATGACCCCGGGGTCGTCCACGGGCACGCCGAAGATCCGGAGGTCACCTTCCGTGGGCTGCACCTGACGGGTCGCGATCCCCAACAGGGTGCTCTTTCCTGCTCCGTTGGGGCCGACGAGACCGCAGATCCGGCCGGCCGGCAGCCGGAACGAGATGTCCTGCAGCGCCCAGCCGCGACGGTAGCGCTTACCCAGACCGCGGGCCTCCAGGGCCCAGGCGCCCGACGCGCCGTCCGGAGTGAATGCGTCTGCCATGCACTTCGCCTCAATTTCATTAGTCAATTAATGGAATCATGGTCTGGGGTGGTGGAAAGTGTCAAGCCGCGCCGGGCGGCAGCCCCGGAAGGACGTCCGTGATGCGGCTGTTCGGGGCGTGCGTCGCACTCTCTTCGGAGGACTGGACCATTGAACGTCTCCGAGGCTCTGGCCTGGCGGTTCTCGGGCGCGTAGCGTGACCCGGCATGAAGATCCTGATCAGCGCGGACATGGAGGGCGCCACCGGTGTGACCTGGCCGGCCGATGTGCTGCCGGGCACTCCCCAGTGGGAGCGGTGCCGTGCCATGTTCACCTCCGACGTGAACGCGGCGGCGCTCGGTTTCTACGACGGCGGCGCCGACGAGGTCCTCGTCAACGAGGCCCACTGGTCGATGCGCAACCTCCTGCTGGAGCGGCTCGACGACCGCGTCCAGATGCTCACCGGCAGGCACAAGTCCCTCTCCATGGTCGAGGGGATCCAGCACGGTGACGTCGACGCCATCGCCTTCGTCGGCTACCACACGGGCGCCGGCACGGAGGGCGTGCTCGCGCACACCTATCTCGCCAACTCCATCACCGGGGTCTGGCTCAACGGCGCCCGCGCGAGCGAGGGGCTGCTCAACGCGCACGTCGTGGCCGAGTACGGGGTGCCCGTCGTCCTCGTCACCGGCGACGACCTGACCTGCGTGGACGCCGAGGGGTACGCACCCCGGGCCCGCAAGGTCGCCGTCAAGGACTACGTGTCGCGGTACGCGGCGGTCTGCCGCACCCCGGCCCGTACCGCCGCCGACATCCGGGCCGCCGCGAAGGACGCCGCCGCGCTCGCCGTGCGGCACACACCGGTGGAGGGCGGACCCTTCACCGTGGAGATGGAGTTCGACGCCGAACACCTGGCCCAGGCGGCCACCGTCGTCCCCGGCGTGGCGGCCGCCGGCGAACGGCGCGTCGCGTACACCAGCGCGACGATGTACGAAGGAATCCGCACGTTCAAGGCGGTGACGACGATCGTGTCGTCCGCCGTGGAGGAACAGTATGGCTGAGGCGACCTACCCCCAGGAGAGCACCGGCGGCGTCGACCGGCAGGCGCTCGACGAATCGGTGACGTTCACCTCCGGACTGATCCGGATCGACACCACCAACCGAGGCGGCGGCGACTGCCGCGAACGCCCGGCCGCCGAGTACGTCGCCGAACGGCTGGCCGACACCGGACTGGAACCCACCCTGCTGGAGCGCACCCCCGGACGTACCAATGTGGTCGCCCGGATTCCCGGCACCGACCCGTCCGCCGACGCCCTGCTCGTCCACGGCCACCTCGACGTGGTCCCCGCCGAGGCCGCCGACTGGTCCGTGCACCCCTTCTCCGGCGAGGTCCGCGACGGCGTCGTCTGGGGGCGCGGCGCCATCGACATGAAGAACATGGACGCGATGGTCCTGGCCGTCGTACGCGGCTGGGCACGGGCCGGCGTCCGGCCCCGCCGCGACATCGTGATCGCGTACACCGCCGACGAGGAGGCCAGCGCCGAGGACGGCTCCGGCTTCCTCGCCGACCGGCACGCCGAGCTCTTCGAGGGCTGCACGGAGGGCATCAGCGAATCCGGCGCCTTCACCTTCCACGCCGGACCGGACCTGCCGCTCTACCCGATCGCCGCGGGTGAACGCGGCACCGGCTGGCTGAAACTCACCGCGCACGGCAAGGCCGGGCACGGCTCCAAGGTCAACAAGGACAACGCGGTCAGCGCGCTCGCCGCGGCCGTCGCCCGGATCGGCGAGCACCAATGGCCCGTCCGGCTCACCCCGACGGTCCGCGCCGCGCTCACCGAGATCGCCGCCCTGCACGGCATACACCCCGACCTGGACGCCCCCGGCTTCGACGTCGACGAACTCCTCGGCAAGCTCGGCCCCGCCGCCGACCTGGTCGCGCCGACCGTCCGCAACAGCTCCAACCCGACCATGCTGGAGGCCGGGTACAAGGTCAACGTGATCCCGGGCCACGCCACCGCCTTCGTCGACGGCCGGATGGTGCCCGGCGGCGAGGACGAGTTCCACGCCACCCTGGACCGGCTGACCGGCCCCGACGTCGACTGGGAGTTCCACCACCGCGAGGTCCCGCTCCAGGCCCCGGTCGACTCGCCGACCTTCGCGAAGCTGCGCGCCGCGATCGAACGCTTCGACCCGGCCGGCCATGTCGTCCCGTACTGCATGTCGGGCGGCACCGACGCAAAGCAGTTCTCCCGGCTCGGCATCACCGGCTACGGCTTCTCACCGCTGAAGCTGCCCGTCGGCTTCGACTACCAGGCGCTGTTCCACGGCGTCGACGAACGTGTCCCCGTCGAGGCCCTGCACTTCGGTGTCCGGGTCCTCGACCACTACCTGCGTACTGCCTGACCGCTACAGGGGGAATCGATCATGCTGCCCACAGGGGCTCACGGAACCTGGCCGTCGCCGATCGACGCCGCGCTCGCCGCCTCCCACGACGGGCGCCCGGAGTACGTCGGCGCTGTCGGCGACGAGGTGTGGTGGACGGAGCCGCGCCCGGCCGAGGCCGGCCGCCGCGCCCTGGTCCGCCGCCGGGCGGACGGGAGCACCGACAGCGTGCTGCCCGCCCCGTGGAACGTACGGAGCCGGGTCATCGAGTACGGCGGACGGCCCTGGGCCGGGGCAGCGCGGACCGAGGACGGTCCGCTGATCGTCTTCGTCCACTTCGCCGACCAGCGGCTGTACGCCTACGCCCCCGACGGGCCCGGCGAACCCGTACCGCTCACCCCGGTCCCGGCCACCGCCGGCGGACTGCGCTGGGCCGACCCGCAGCTCCACCCCGACCGCGGCGAAGTCTGGTGCGTCCTGGAGGAGTTCACCGGCGAGGGCCCCACCGACCTGCGCCGGGTGATCGCGGCCGTACCCCTGGACGGCTCAGCAGCCGACGACCGCGCCGCGGTCCGCGAACTCACCGACGACAGCAGCCGGTTCGTCACCGGACCCAAGCTCTCGCCCGACAGGAGGCAAGCGGCCTGGATCGCCTGGGACCACCCCCGGATGCCGTGGGACGGCACCGAGGTGATGCTCGCGGACGTGGCCGGGGACGGGACCTTCCACCGCCCCCGCTCCTTCGCCGGCGGCCCCGAGGAATCGGTGCCGCAGATCGAGTGGGACGCCGACGGGCAACTGCTCCTCGCCGGCGACCACAGCGGCTGGTGGAACCTCTACCGGGCCGACCCGGACCGGGGCATGGTCGCGCTCTGTCCCCGCGAGCAGGAGTTCGCCGGACCGCTCTGGAAGATCGGCCTCGACTGGTTCCGGCCGCTGGACAACGGCCTGATCGCCACCATCCACGGCAGGGGCACCACCACCCTCGGCATCCTCGACCCGCAGACCGGTGAACTCGTCGACGTCGCCGGGCCCTGGACCGAATGGGCCGAGACGCTCGCCGTGCACGGCAGCCGGGTCATCGGCGTCGCCGCGAGCCCGTACAGCTCCTTCGAGGTGGTGGAGCTGGACACCGCGACCGGCCGCACCCGGGTCATCGGGTCACCGCACCAGGACGCCGTCGATCCCGCGTACTACCCGCGCCCCGAGGAACGCACCTTCACCGGGCCCGACGGACGCGAGATCCACGCCCACGTCTACCCGCCCCGCAGCCCCGACCGGACCGGCCCCGAGGACGAGCGCCCGCCCTTCGTCGTCTGGGCGCACGGCGGCCCCACCGGCCACGCCGCACTCGTACTCGACCTGGAGATCGCCTACTTCACCTCGCGCGGCATCGGCGTCGCCGAGGTCAACTACGGCGGCTCCACCGGCTACGGCAGGGCATACCGCAACCGGCTGCGCGAACAGTGGGGCGTCGTCGACGTCGAGGACTGCGCGGCCGTCGCCGCGGCGCTGGCCGACGAGGGCACGGCCGACCGGCAGCGGCTCGCCATCCGGGGCGGCAGCGCCGGCGGCTGGACCACCGCGGCCTCGCTGACCGGCACCGATGTCTACGCCTGCGGAACGATCATCTACCCCATCCTCGACCTGACCGGCTGGGGAACCGACGAGACCCACGACTTCGAGTCGCGGTACCTGGAGTCCCTGGTGGGCCCGCTCGCCGAAGTCCCGGAGCGCTACCGCGAACGCTCGCCGGTCAGCCGCACCGACCGGCTGACCACCCCCTTCCTGCTGCTCCAGGGACTGGACGACCCGATCTGCCCGCCCGTCCAGTGCGAGCGGTTCCTGGCCGCGCTCGACGGACGCGGCATCCCGCACGCCTACCTCACCTTCGAGGGCGAGGGACACGGGTTCCGGCGCGCCGACACCATGATCCGCGCCCTGGAGGCCGAACTCTCCCTGTACGCCCAGACCTTCGGGATCGAACGTACCGACGTGCCGCGGCTGGAGCTGAAGAAGTGACCCTCGCACCGCTGACCCGCCCGGCCCGGCTGCGCCCGGGGGCCAGGATCGCCGTCGTGTCACCCAGCGGGCCGGTGCCCGCCGACCGCCTCGAAGCGGGCCTGGACATCCTGCGCGGCTGGGGCCTGGACCCCGTCGAGGCACCGCACGCCCGCGACGTACACCCGGAGCTGGATCATCTCGGCGGTACGGACGAGGCGCGGGCCAGGGATCTCCAGGAGGCCTGGTGCGACCCGGCGGTGGACGCGGTGATCTGCGCCCGCGGCGGGTACGGCGTACAGCGGATGGTGGACCTGGTCGACTGGGCGGCGATGCGCGCGGCCGGACCCAAGGTTTTCATCGGCTACAGCGATATCACCGTGCTCCACGAGGCGTTCGCCCTGCGCATGGGGCTCGCCACCCTGCACGGCCCGATGGCCGGCACCGAGACCTTCCTCAAGGACCCGGACACGCAGGAGTCCCTGCGGGCCACCCTGTTCGAGCCCGAAGCGGTACGGACCCTCGGCCTGCCCACGGCGCGGGCGCTGGTCCCCGGCCGCGCCCGCGGGATCACCTACGGCGGCTGTGTGAGCCTGCTCGCCGCCGAACTGGGCACCCCGCACGCGAGGACATCGGCCCGGGGCGGGCTGCTGGTGATCGAGGACACCACCGAGGACCCGTACGGCATCGACCGCATCCTCACCCAACTGCTGCGGGCCGGGGCGCTCGACGGGATCGCGGGGGTGGCCTGCGGTTCCTGGGCGGGCTGCGGCCCGTACGAGAAGGTGCGGGCCGTGCTCGCCGACCGGCTGGGCCCGCTGGGCGTACCCGTCGTCGAGGAGCTGGGCTTCGGACACGGCCCTACCGCGCTCACCATCCCGCTCGGCGTGCCGGCCGTGCTGGACGCCCCGGGCGACGGCGGCCCCGCCACCCTGACGGCCGAGGTGCCGGCACTGCTCTGAACGGGCGTGAACGGTAAAGAAGTTGAGCGACGTTCACGAAACACCCCTCCCAGCGTTGACATCACTATGACGCGTGTCACAGCATGAGCGCGATCCGTTACTTACCGGTTGGTAAGTCGCCCTCGGTGTGGAGGTCTTCGTGTCGCGTGCTGTTTCCCGCCCCCGGTCCGGGTACCGGACACTCACCCGGAAGTCGGCCGCGTACGTGGCGGGAGCCGCGCTCGCCGCACCGCTGGTCCTCACCGGTGCGGCGCGCGCCACCGCGGCCGAGCCTTCCCAATACACCGTCACCCCGCTGAAGTTCACCCTCCAGGCGGGCGGCCGCTCCTGCACCGTCGACGCGGATCTGTACCGACCCGCCGGGGTCGACGCACGGCATCCGGCCCCCGCCGTGCTCGCCACCAACGGCTTCGGCGGAAGCAAGACGGACGGCTCGACCGACGCCATCGGCAAGGCCTTCGCCTCCCGCGGCTATGTCGGCCTGGTCTACTCCGGACTCGGCTTCGGCAAGTCGGGCTGTCTCATCACCCTCGACGACCCGGCCATCGACGGCCGGGCCGCCGCCGGGCTCATCGACTTCCTCGCCGGAACCCGCGCCGCCGACGACGGCACGAAGGCCGACTACGTCACCGAGGACGGCGAGGGCGACCCCAGGGTCGGCATGATCGGCGGCTCCTACGGCGGCGCCATCCAGATGGCCACCGCCGCCGTCGACCGGCGCGTGGACGCCCTCGTACCGCTGATCACCTGGAACGACCTCGCGTACGCGCTCGCCCCCAACAACGCCGGTACCCGCACGGGTGTCTCGTCCGACACCCCCGGGGTGTTCAAGTGGCAGTGGACCAACGGCTTCTACCTCATGGGGGAGGGGCAGACGATCCTCAACGCGAGCCTCGACCCGTCCCGGTTCAACAACCTCACCTGTCTGCACTTCGCGACCCGGGCCTGCGACACCATCCGGCTGCTCAACTCCGGCCGCTTCCCGGCCGACCGGACCGCCGAGATGCTCGACTACGCGCGCAGCGTGTCACCCGTCGACCACCTCGGCAAGGTCAAGGCACCCACCCTGCTCGTCCAGGGCCAGACCGACAGCCTGTTCAACCTGAACGAGGCCACCGCCACGTACGAGACCCTCAAGGCGCAGGGCACCACCACCAAGATGATCTGGCAGGCCTGGGGCCACAGCGGCGGGCAGGTGCCCGGCGAACTCGACCTGGGCAAGGGCAACCTGGAGACCAGCTACGTCGGGCAGCGCGTCCTCGCCTGGTTCGACCGCTACCTCCAGCACCGGAAGAACACCGACACCGGACCCGGCTTCGCCTACTACCGCGACTGGCGGAGCGGCTACGGCACCGCGGACTCCGTACCGGCCCTCTCGCGGAAGCTGTACCTGTCCGGCGACGGGAAGCTCGTCGACAACCGGTCCGAGGTCACCCGGGGCAGTCGCCAGTACGTCAACTGGCTCGTCCCCACCAGCCATTCGGAGAACTCGCTCGCCGGACTGATCGGCCTGCCCGACCCCAAGCCCTATGACACCAAGGGCACCTACCTCGGCTGGAGCAGCGCCCCGCTGGCCTCGCCCCTCGATGTGGTCGGCGCGCCGAAGGCCACCCTGAAGGTCGTCTCGCCGAAGACGGAGCGGGTCCAGAACAGTGGCGACGCCGCCGACAAGCTCGTCCTGTTCGCCAAGGTCTACGACGTCGCACCGGACGGCAGCCGGACACTCGTGAACCGGCTGGTCTCCCCGGTGCGGGTGCCGGACGTCACGCGCTCGTTCACCGTGCAGCTGCCGGGCATCGTCCACCGGTACGAAGCGGGCCACCGGCTGGAGTTCGTGATCGCGGCCAGCGACAGTGCGTACTCGGGCAACCGGGGAATCAAGCCGGTCACGGTGGTCAGCGCCCCGCAGGACACCGGTGTGCTGGAGCTTCCGGTGGTCGGCGGCTAGAACCTTTCCTACCGGGAGGGGCACCGGCACCTCCCGCAAGGTATCGGGCCGACCGTGAGCCGGCCCGATACCTCACGCACGTCCGGCGCCGACCACCCGCAGGTAGGCCTGCGCGGAGTCACGCGTGCGGATCCCGACGGGCAGCAGGATGTGCCGCACCTCGTGCGGACCGTCCGGGTTCCGGATGCGCCGGGCGAGCATCTCCATGGCCCGGCGGCCCATCTCCCCGGAGGGGAGCCGGGCGGCGGCCACCGTCAGGGGAAGCAGGTCGAAGGGACCGGCATCGTCCATGCCGGCCAGCTCGATCTGACCGGGCACCTCCAGACCGAGGACGGACAGGTCCCGGGCGGCGTGCGCCAGGGTGTGGCCGTTGGCGCAGAGCAGCACGGTGGGCGGCTCCGGGCGGTCGAGGAAGGCCGTGAGCATCGCCAGTCGGCGGTCGTCGGGGAGCCGGTGATAGGTCGTCAGGGCGGTGAGCTCCGGCGAGACCAGGATGCCGTGCTTCCGCAGCGCCTGGACGTGCCCGGTGAGCCGCTCCGTCACGCTGGTGACGTCGGTCTCGTCCCAGAGCGTGGCGATCCGGTGGTGGCCGCGCTCGATGAGGTACTCGGTCAGCTCGAACCCCACCGCGTAGTTGTCGAAGACGACGGCGTCGCTCGGGGACTCGGGGTGGTAGCGGTCGATCATGACGACGGGAACGCCGCACCGCGCGAGCTCGGCCAGCGCCGGTGAGTCCGCGCCGCTGTCGACGGGGTAGAGCACGACCCCGCCGGCGCCCGTCTCCAGGGCCAGCCGCAGGGCGTGTTCCTCCGCCTGCTTCGAGCCCTTGGAGTTCGACAGGAACATCCGCAGACCCTCCTCGCCGCACACCGACTCGATGCCGTCGACGACCGCCGACTGGTGCGCGCCGCGCCCGTGCATCACACAGGCGACCGAGCGCTCCCGCTCCCCGGCGCCGGGGCCGGGCAGCGGTGAGCCGCGCTCCGCCACGAACGTTCCGCGCCCCCGGTGCCGGATCAAATAGCCCTCGACGACGAGTTCGTTCAGGGCCCGCACCGCGGTCGTGGAGCTGACGCCGAATCTCTCGCAGACCTCACGCTGACTGATGAACGGCTGGTCGGCCTCGTAGGCACCCCGGTCGATGTCCGCGACGAGGTCCCGCTTCACCATCCGGTAGAGCGGTTCCTGGCCGGTGCCGTCCCGCTCGGCCTCGGTCATGCTGCCCCCATCGCTCACCACACCACTCCCTTACGCGTTAACGCGCTAAGGATAACTCCGGGCAGCTTTCGGGCGGAAGACGCATCACAGCCGCGCGGCCCATGTGGTGGGCGGGAACGAACAACGGCGCTCATAGTGTGTTAACTGCACGAACTCCGGCCCGGATTCAGGGAAGTTGACCTAAGTATCTTTACGCGTTAACGCGCTATTGCTAGCTTCTGCTCAGCCCGATCCGAAGCCATGGGAGCCATGGGAGCCATGATGACCAAACCAGCGCACAGGCCAGCCGGCAGACGGACCGGGAGCCGCCGGACGAGACTCGCCGCTATCGGAGCGGCCCTGCTCATGGCCGTCTCCCTCACCGCCTGCGGGAGCGGCAGCGGGGAGGGAGGCAGCACGGACGGCAGGACGGAGATCACCGTCGCCGGCATGCCGCCGACCACGCTGCCGGCCGGCCGGAAGGACTTCCTCGCCCAGGTCAGGGCCTTCGAGAAGGCCAACCCGGACATCAGGGTCAAGCCGACCGACGCGCTGTGGGACGCCAAGACCTTCCCCGCACGCCTGGCCTCCGGCCAGTTGGAGACCGTGTTCCGGGTGCCGCTGACCTATCCGCCGGACATGATCGAACGTCACCGGATCGCCGATCTGAGCAAGGAGATCAAGGCACTTCCGCACGGCGCGGAGTTCGACAAGCGGCTGCTCGCCCCGGTCACGGACTCCGACGGGAAGGTGTACGGGATACCCACCGAGGTGTACTCCGTCGGCCTGGTCTACAACCGCGAGCTGTTCAGCAGGGCCGGACTCGACCCCGACAAGCCGCCCGTCACCTGGGACGAGTTGCGCACCGCCGCCAGAACCATCACGGACCGGACCGGTGTCCCCGGCTTCGGCATGCACACCACCGACAACACCGGCGGCTGGATGCTGACCACCATGACGTACTCCTACGGCGGCCGGATGGAGAAGGAGGCGGAGGGCAGACAGGTCACGGCCTTCCGGGACGGCCCGACCGGCAGGGCCCTCGCCCTGCTGAAGGCCATGCGGTGGGACGACGGATCGATGGGCGAGCAGCAGCTGCGCGGCACCGACGACCTGACCCGCGACTTCGCCGGCGGCAAGGTCGCCATGCTGCTGGGTTCCCCCAGCACCTACGGTGCCTATGTCGCCAAGTTCCGCGGCAGGCCCGGAGTCTACGGACAGGCCCCGCTTCCCTCGGAAGGCGAGAAGTCCACCCTGCTCGGCGGCGGCGTCGCCGTCGTCTCGCCGAAGGCGGACCGGGCCCAGCGCCGCGCCGCCGCGAAGTGGATCGACTTCTTCTATCTGAGGCCCAAGTACGATCCCGCGCTGGCCGCCGAGCGCACCGCGCGGGCCGCCGCCGACAAGAACCCCGCCGGTGTCCCCGGCCTCCCCTTCTACGACGCGAAGGTCTCCGGCCCGGCCACGGCGGCCGAGCGCGAGCACTCCAACGTGCCGCTGGAGAACTTCACCCCCTACCTCAACAGTCTGGGCACCACCCGGTACGTCGTCGAACCACCCGTCGCGGCCCAGGAGTTGTACGCGGCTCTGGACAGCGCCGTACAGGCCGTACTGACCCGGGAGAGCGCCGACCCGGACGAGGAACTGGCGAAGGCGGACCGCAGGATCGGCCCGGCCCTCGAACGGTCGCAGCGGTGACACCGACGCGATGAACGGCACGGCACCCCAGTTGGCTCCAGGAGAGGGAACACACATGTCCGGAGCACCACCGAGAAAACCGCTCACCCGGCTGCGCCGCACACTCACGGCGTTCGCCGTCGCGACCCTGGCCGCAACCCTGATCCAGGCACCTGTCGCCGCACCGGCCCACGCCCTGGCCGCCCGGGCCACCGCGGTGCTCGGCGCGCAGCCCACGTACGAGGGCATCGAACGGGCCTGGCCCGGCGACCGGGACAAGGACCCCGCCCACGCGGTGCGCGAAAAGGCCGGACGGAGCTGCTGGACGATGTCCGGCGACCCGTACAACCGGTACCTGTACGTCGATGTGGCGGCCGGTGCCATCCCCGCCGGGGCAAAGCGGGCCGTGGTCACGGTCGACTACTTCGACTCGGGCGCGGTCGGAATGAACCTCCAGTACGACTCGCGGTCCAACGCCTTCACCGGGGCGACCGGTGTGGCACTGAAGGGCACCGGAACCTGGCGGAGCCACCAGTTCGAGCTGGGTGACATCCGGTTCGCGGACCGGGCCAACGGTGCCGACTTCCGGCTCGATGTGCAGGCGACGGCCGAGAACATGCCGCCGGTCTGCTTCAGCCGGATATCCGTCGAATTCACCGATGCCCCGCTGCTCGACATCACCTCGCGCCGCCTGCTGTTCACCCAGGGCGCGGACCAGGGCCCGATCACCTTCGCCTCCGCGGCCGGCCGGATCGCCTGGTCCGTCGGAGATCCGAACGGGGTACCGCTGAAGTCCGGCACGGCGCAGGTCATCGACGGACGGGCCGCCCTGGACATCAAGGATCTCGGCCCCGGCTACTACACGCTCACCGCCACCGCCGACTCCGGCGCCCCGGTGACGCGGACGACCTCGTTCGGCGTGGTCGCCCCGCTGCCCGCCAAGGACCCGTACTACGCCGTGGCCATGCACTACGGCTGGCAGCCCGGATGGGAGGACGCACTGATCGACTCCGCCGCCACCGTCGGCTGGAGCGAGGTCAGGTCCGACGTCAACTGGGCGATGGAGAAGCAGAAGGGCGTCTACGACTTCGGCTCCTACCCCCTCGACGCGGGACTGAAGAACGCGGCGAAGCGCGGCATCAGGACCATGCCGATCCTCGGATACCGCAACCCGCTCTACGACGGCGGCAGGACACCCAGCACACCGGAGGGCCTGGCCGCCTTCGCCAGGTTCGGCGCGGCGGCGGCCGCCGCCTACGCCCCGTACACCAATGACTTCTCCGTCTACAACGAGTACAACTCGACCGGCTTCAACGACGGCGCCTGCGGCATCACCGCCAAGTGCTACTACGACATGGTCAAGGCGGTGAAACAGGCCATGCCGGACGCCAACCTGGTGGGCCCCACCTCGGCCGGCACCCAACTCGACTGGCACGACGACTTCATCGCCCGTGGCGGCCTGGACCAACTCGACACCTTCAGCGTCAACTACTACAGCAGCACCGGCGACAGCCCCAGCACGCCTCCGGAGGAGATCAAGGCCCTGGGGGAGTTCACCCAGCTGGTGAAGAAGGTCGAGGCGCGCAAGAAGATGCCGGTCTGGGTCACCGAGAACGGCTGGCCCACACACACCGCGGGCTGGACCGAGGCCCAGCAGGCCGACTACCTGATCCGTGCCCAGACGCTGGCCCGCGCGGCCGGTGCCGACAAGTTCTTCTGGTACGACGTTCTCGACGACGGCGACAACCCCGGCGAACGCGAGCACCGCTTCGGCCAGTTCCGCCGCGCCGGGGGCGGCGTCCAGGGGCTGGCCCCGAAGCCCTCCGCCGTCTCCAACGCGGTCCTCATCCGGCAGACCGCGGGCAAACGGCTCGGCGCCCGGCAGGACGCGGGTGATCCGGCCGTCCACGTCTACCCGTACGGCACCACCACCCGTTCGCTGTGGGCCACTTCGCCCAGGACGGTCTCGGTCCGCACCGACCGGCCCCTTGCGCTCACCGACCAGTTCGGCAGGCGCAGCACGCTCACCCCGACGGCCGGGCGCATCACGCTCGGACTCGACGGCAGCCCCGTCTTCCTCGAAGGACCGGTCACCGGTGTGGCGGTCACCGGCTCGCCGCTCTCGCTGAGCACGGCCGCCCGGTCGGTCACCGGCGCCGCCCTGAAGGTGACGCTCACTGCGGACCGCACCCGGGCGGGCGCACTGCCCCGCCGGCTGCCGGTCACCGTCGACGGTGTGCGCGGCACACTGACCACCAGGCCGGGCACGAAGACCTCGCTCACGCTCACCGTCCCGGCCACCGGGCAGACCGGCGTGCGTGATGTCGACGCGTCCGTCGGCCGGCAGGCCCGGCTGCGCACCACCACGAAGGTGGTTGAGCCGTACACCGTGACCGGTCGGCCCGACATCCGCAGGAATGGCGCGGGACTCACCGTACGGCTCACCAACAACGACCCGGAACGGGCGCTGGCGCCCGCGCCGGTCGGCTGGAGGGTCGGTCCCTGGACGGGCACGATCGCGGAACCGGATCCCGTCCCCGCAGGGAAGTCCTTCGAGCGGACGGTCGAACTGCCCTTGGGGGCAGCGCAGTTCACCTCCTACGCCTACTCCGTCACGACCGGCGACGCCACCGAGTCGGGCTCGCTCAGCTTCAGCCCCGTCGAGCCGGCGGCCGACACCACCCTCGCCCCGGTCGACCTCGACTCCCAGGGGGAGTGGGTGAGTCTGCGGGGCGGCACCAGGAGCGGACCCGACGATCTCTCCGGGACGATCCGCTACACCCACACCGACAAGAACCTGATCCTGGACGCGGTCATCAAGGACGACGTCCACAACGCCGACCGGACGGACCCCTCGGCGGCCTGGCAGGTCGACTCCCTTCAGTACGACCTCTATTCGGGCTTCCCCGGCACGACCGACGGCAACCGGGTCGAGGTCGGCGCGGCGCTGCTGCCGGGCGGACCCGTCGCGTACACCTGGACCCCGCCGCCGGGGCAGCAGGCGGGTCCGACACCGGGTGCGGACGTCTCCGTCGTGCGCGACGGGACGGCCGGGACCACCACCTATCGGCTGGCGGTGCCCTGGACCTCGCTCGGCTTCGACCGGGCGCCCACCGGGACGTTCGGACTGTCCTTCCTCGTCAACGACGCCGACGCGAGCACCGCCACCGACGCCCGGGACGGCTACCTCCAATGGGGCGCCGGCGTGGGCTCCGCGCCCAAGAACCCCGCGCGGTTCCGGTCCGTGAGGCTGGTGCGATGACGGTCCTCCTCAGCGGTGCCCACCTGCCCTACCCGCACACCAACGGATTCCACGCCGACGGCGAACGACTCGTACTGACCAGGTACTCCCCGACCACCGGGGCCCTCGGACTCACCAGCGTCCGCTGGCGCGACGGGGATCCGGCCGCACGGAACCTGTACGAGGCAGAGCCCAGCACCACGGGGCCGGAGCAGCTGCTCTGGCCCGATGCGGCCCTGGCCGCCGAACGCGTCGCCTGGGTCCGCGACGATGCCGTCCACGTTCTCGACCTGGACTCCCGGGCGGCCCCCGAGCGGCTGTACGCGGCCGCCCCCGGGCACACCCTGCAGAACCTTTGCTCCCTCACGGCGGCGGGCGACCGGGTGGTGGTGATGGAACAGCCCGAGGACCGGGACGCGCCGGTGACCTGCCTGGAGATCTCCGTGTCCACCGGGAGGGCCGACGAGCTGTTCACCAAGGACTGGTTCGCCAACCACCCCGCCCACAGCCCGTACGACGAGTCGTGGCTGACGTTCGCCCACGAGGGCCCCTCCCGGCGGATCCCGGACCGCGTCTGGGCCCGGCACCCTGCACGGGCCCCGGAGGGCCGCTGCGTCTTCGACCAGGCGGCGGAAGGAGGAACGCTCGCCGTGGGCCACGAACGCTGGATGTTCCACGACCTGGGCGCCCTGGTGTGCGCGTACGGTGAGGGCGAGGCGGGCCCGCGCGGCCTGTACGCACTCCACCCGGACGGCCGCCCGGCCCGCCTGGTCAGCGCGGGCGAACGCGACTGGCACTGCGACATCAGCCGTGACGGACGCCGGGCCGTCGTCGACACCTCCGGGCCACTGGACGCCCCGGGCCGGGGCTGGCAGAACGCCGGGCAGGTCTCCGACGTGGTGCTCGTCGACATCGCCACCGGCGCCCGGACCCTCCTGGCCCGGACGGCGGCCGACCGGCACCCGAGGCACCCGCACCCGGTGTTCACGCCGGACGGCACCGCCGTCCTCCACAACCACGGCGACCCGTCGACCGGCGAGGTCGCGGTGGTCCGGGTGCCGCTGCCCCGGGAGGATTCCAGCCGTTAGGCTCGCCGGATGTCCGAGAACCACAATCTGGCCGAGGGACGCCGGGTGGCGATCCGCGCCTACACCCCGGCCGATGCCGAGGAGTTCACCACCCGGGCCCGGGAGAGCCGGGAGCTGCACAGTTCCTGGCTCTTCCCGCCCACCGACACCCGCGCGTACGCCGCCTACGCGGGACAGCTGATCGACAACCCCACGAAGGCGGGCTTCCTGGTCTGCGAGCGCGGCGACGGCGGCGGGCCCGCAGGCGGGATCGCGGGGTTCATCAACATCAACAACATCGTCATCGGCGCGTTCCGCTGCGGCGCCCTCGGCTACGGCGCCTTCGCCCACGCGGCGGGCCGCGGTCTGATGGCCGAGGGCCTGGAACTGGTCCTGCGGCACGCCTTCGGCCCGCTCGGCCTCCACCGCCTAGAAGCCAACATCCAGCCCGGCAACGAGGGTTCGCTCGCCCTCGTCCGCCGGGCCGGCTTCCGTCTCGAAGGGCGCTCGCCGGACTTCCTCTTCATCGACGGAGCCTGGCGCGACCACGAGCGGTGGGCCATCACGGCCGAGATGGTGGGCGGGAAGCTCTAGGCCCTGTCAACATGGGCCGGCGGACACGCCCCAGGGGCGGCAGTCCCCCGGGGAGGGCGGAGCCCGTTCGACACCCCGTCGTTCCGCCGGTCACGGGAACGCCGCGCCGCGGTGCCGTTCACAGCCCGTGCCGGATCCACGCGCTCAAGCTTGGTCCAGCCGGTCCAGCCCCGCTCCTTCAGCAGCTCGATCAGCCGACGGGCCGGCGGCGCGGTGTCGAATGCCAGCGCATCCATCAGCTTGGCGAACAACGGCTCGATGTCGGCGTCGTCGACGTAGTCCTCGCCCTGCTCGTCGGCCATCCGCGTGATGTAGTCGGCCAGCTTGTCGGCCAGCTCGACCAACCGCGGGTCATCGTCGGTCCGGTCGAGCGCCCGTCCCAGGGTGAGATAGAAATCGATGAGCTGCGGCTCGGCGATCTGCCGCCGTTTGCGGGCCACCCACTCCGGGATTCGCCCGGGCGAGCGCGCGGCCAGCGGGATCCAGCCGTCGCGTTCGACCTCGACGATCCGCTCGTCCACCCCGAGCGCCCGCAGCCGGTCCAGGAACTCGACCACCTCCGGCGGCAGCGCCAGGCTGTCGCCGGAGGTGAGGCGGGCGATCCGCTCACGGTGCCGCTGCCGCTCCCGGATCTCCGCCCGCAGCCGCTCGTCGATGTCCGCGACCGCCGCGGCGAACTCCGCCTCGTCGGCCTGCAGTAACTCCCGCACGCGCGCCAGCGGAACCCCCGCCCCGGCGAGGGTCCGGATCCTGATCAGTTCGACCACGGCACCGGCGCCGTACTGCCGATAGCCGGAGTGGTCCCGCTCCGGCTCCGGCAACAGGCCCTTGGCGTGATAGTGCCGCACCGCGCGCACCGTCACTCCGGCGTACGACGCCAGCTCGCCGATGGTCAGCATGGGACCAGTCTCCTAGTTCGCGGCACGGGTCCGGTAGAGGCGTCGGGACCAGAGGTAGCCGATCAGCCCGATGACCACACACCAGCCGACGGCCCACAGTGTGTCCGAACCATCCGGCGATCCGCCCAGCAGCCCCCCGGCGGCGTCCATGACCGGCGTGAACGGCTGGTGCCGGGCGAACCACCGCAGCCCGGTCGGCATCGACTCGGCCGGCACGAACCCGCTGCCCACGAACGGCAGCAGTATGAAGATCATCGGCCAGTTGCTCGCGGTCTCCGGGTTCGGGGCGGCCAGCCCCAGTGCCACGGTGAACCAGGTCATCGCCAACGACAGCAGTGCGAGCAGACCGGCCAGGCCCGACCACTGCGCCGCCGAGGCCGCCGTCTCCAGACCGAGCAGGAACGCCACGCCGAAGACCGTCGCGAGTGCCAGTGCGGTCTGGATCATCGCGCCGAGCACATGGCCGGTGAGTACCGAGACCTTGGCGATGGCCATGGTCCGGAACCGGTCGATGATCCCGTCGGTCATGTCGGTGGCGACCGAGACCGCGGTGCCGATGGACACGCTTGCCACCGTCATCGTCAGGATTCCGGGGGTGATGAAAGCCAGATAGTCGCCACGGCCTCCCTCCGGTGCTCCCGGCAGACCGGCGCCCATGGTGCCGCCGAAGACGTAGACGAACAGCAGCAGGAACAGCAGTGGCAGGCCGATCAGCATCAGTGTCTGCGACGGATAGCGCGCCATGTGCTTCAAGTTGCGACGCAGCATGGTCATCGAGTCGCGGAGGACATACGTCGCGGTGCTCATACCGGCACCTCCTCGGGAGACTCGTCCGTGGTGGGGTGGCCGGTGAGAGCCAGGAACACGTCATCCAGGTCCGGGGTGCGCACGGCGAGTCCGGTGACCGCGCCGTCGTCGATCCCGTCCAGCAGCCGTCGCAGCGCGGTGAGGCTGCCGTCGTGCGGCAGGGTCACGGTCAGGGCCGCGGCGTCGGGGCTCGCTCCGGGCAGCCGGCGCGCCAGCTCGGCCACCCGCCCGCCGTCGGCGACCTGGAGCTCGATGCGACCGCCGGGAACCAGCCGCTTCAGCTCGGCCGCGGTGCCCTCGGCCACCAGCCGGCCACCGTCGAGCACACCGATCCGGTCGGCGAGCCGATCGGCCTCCTCCAGGTACTGGGTGGTGAGGAAGACGGTGACACCGTCGGCCACCAGCTCCCGCACGATCTCCCACAGGTCACGGCGGCTGCGCGGGTCGAGGCCGGTGGTCGGCTCGTCGAGGAAGATCAGCCGCGGCCCGGCCACCAGCGTCATCGCCAGGTCCAGCCGTCGCTTCATGCCGCCGGAGTACGTCGCCGCCCGCCGGCCGGCGGCATCGGCCAGGTCGAACCGCTCCAGCAGCCGCTCGGCCACGGTCTTCGCGCGGTGGCGGGCGAGGTGGCCGAGGTCGGCCATCAGCCGTAGGTTCTCCCGTCCGGTCAGCAAACCGTCCACGGCGGAGAACTGTCCGGTCACTCCGATCGACGCGCGCACCCGGTCGGCCTCGCGGTGTACGTCGTACCCGGCGATCCGAACCTCACCGGCGTCCGCGGGAAGCAGGGTGGAGAGGATGCGTACCGTGGTGGTCTTGCCGGCCCCGTTGGGCCCCAGCAGGGCGTAGACGGTGCCTTCGGGGACGGTCAGGTCGAGTCCGGTGACCACCTCCTGGTCGCCGTACGACTTGCACAGCCCCATGACCTCGATCGCACTGGTTCTCGTCGTCATGCCGACCATGCTGGGAGGTTGCCCCTGCGTCAGGGTCAACCGGCGCTCCGCGCCGGCTGCCGTATCGGGGCATCTGCCGACCGGCCCGGTCCACCCCACCGGCCCACCGGGTTGGGCAAGTCTTTGCCGATGGCCGAATTCGGTATCCCCGCAGGGCCCACAAGCCGCTCCCCGCACGGGTTCCGGAGCCCGGCGCTCCGTTCAGGAACCGGAAAACCGCGGCCGAAAGTGAGGGGGGAGCGCCGCCGTGCAGGTAACGACCGTGTTGACCGTACGCAATCCCAGGCAGACGCTCGTCATATAGCTGCTAGATACAACTGGTTCTGCCGGGCGGGACCGGATCGGGAGGACGCATATGTGTGGCATCACCGGCTGGGTCTCCTTCGACCATGATCTACGGACGGCGGAGGCGGCCGCGACGCTGGACGCGATGACGGAGACCATGGCCTGCCGGGGCCCCGACGACCGGGGGACCTGGACCGAACGGAACGCCTCGCTCGGGCACCGGCGGCTCGCGATCATCGACCTGCCCGGCGGGCGCCAGCCCATGACCGTCGACACCCCCGAGGGGCCGGTCGCCCTCGTCTACTCGGGTGAGGCATACAACTTCACCGAGCTGCGCGGTGAACTGACCGCCCGCGGGCACCGGTTCACCACCGACTCGGACACCGAGGTCGTGCTGCGCGGCTACCTGGAGTGGGGCGAGGCCCTCGCCGAGCGGCTCAACGGCATGTACGCCTTCGCGCTCTGGGACGGCCGTCACGGCCGGCTCGTCATGATCCGTGACCGGATGGGCGTCAAGCCCTTCTACTACTGGCCGACGCCCGACGGTGTGCTCTTCGGCTCGGAGCCCAAGGCCATCCTCGCCAACCCGCTGGCCCGGCCCCGGGTGACCCTCGACGGGCTGCGGGAACTCTTCACCATGGTCAAGACCCCGGGCCACGCCGTATGGGACGGCATGCACGAGGTGGAGCCCGGCACGGTCGTCACCGTGGACCGCGGCGGCCTGCGCCGGCGCGTCTACTGGCGGCTGGAGACCCGGCCGCACACCGACGACCGGGACACCACGATCGCCACCGTACGGTCACTGCTCGACGATATCGTCCGCCGCCAGCTGGTCGCCGACGTACCCCGCTGCATCCTGCTCTCCGGCGGACTCGACTCCTCGGCCGTCACGGCGCTCTCCGCCCGGCAGCTCGCCGAGAGCGGCGAGAAGGTCCGCACCTTCGCCGTCGACTTCGTGGGACGCACCGAGCACTTCATCGCCGATGAGCTGCGCACCACCCCCGACACCCCGTTCGTGCACGACGTGGCCCAGCGGTCGGGCACCCTGCACCGGGACATCGTGCTCGACCCCGACACCCTCGCCGACCCGGAGGTACGGGCCCGGATGATCCGTGCCCGGGACCTCCCCATGGGCCTCGGGGACATGGACGCCTCGCTCTATCTGCTCTTCCGGGCGATCCGCGAGCACTCGACCGTCGCACTGTCCGGCGAGTCCGCCGACGAGGTCTTCGGCGGCTACCTCCAGTTCTTCGACGAGCGGGCCCGCACCGCCGACACCTTCCCCTGGCTGGTCCGGATGCCCGAGGACTTCGGCGAGGACTCGGACGTGCTCCGGGAGGACCTCGGCCGGGCCCTCGACCTGGAGGGTTACATTCGCGACAGTTACGAGACCGCCGTCGCCGGCATCGAACGGCTCCCCGGCGAGAGCGACTTCGAGTACCGCATGCGCAGGATCTGCCACCTCCACCTGACCCGGTTCGTACGCGTCCTGCTCGACCGCAAGGACCGGGCGAGCATGGCGGTCGGTCTGGAGGTCCGGGTGCCGTTCTGCGACCACCGGCTCGTCGAGTACGTCTACAACGCGCCCTGGGCGTTCAAGTCCTTCGACGGCAGGGAGAAGAGCCTGCTGCGCGAGGCCACCGCCGATGTGCTGCCGAGGTCCGTGTACGACCGGACCAAGAGCCCCTACCCGTCGACCCAGGACCCCAAGTACGCCATGGCCCTGCAGGGGTACGCCCGTGAACTGCTCGCCCGTCCGGACCACCGGGTGTTCGAGCTCGTCGACCGCGACCGGCTCCGCCGGGCGGCCGACCACCACGGGCCCCAGGTCACCTCGGCGTCCCGCCGCGGCCTGGAACGTACCCTGGACCTCGCCGCATGGCTGGAGCTGTACGACCCCGAGCTGATCCTCGGCTGAGCGGCCCGCCCCGGACGCGGCGGGCGCCCGGGGACCGGGGACCGGTTATTTGCCGCCGGCTCCCCGCCCGCCGTCCAGCCACGTACCGAACTCGCTCTCCCGGACCAGCCGGCCGAGCTTGCGGTACTCCTGGATCACGGCCGAGACGATCTGCTCCATACCGAGCGGACTTCCCGATTCCGCTGCCAGATAGGCGGCGGTCACCGCACAGGCGCGGATCGAGCCGCCCGCCAGCTCGAAACGGCCCGCGCAGAATTCCAGGTCGAGCCCGGCCTCGCGGGGGATCGCCGTCCCGAGGCAGCGGTCCCACAGGGCCAGCCGCTGCCGGGCGTCCGGCATGGGGAACTCCGCGATCACATCGAGGCGCCGGGTGAACGCCTCGTCGAGATTGCCGCGCAGATTGGTGGTGAGCACCGCGATCCCGTCGAAGGACTCCATCCGCTGGAGCAGATAGGCCGACTCCACATTGGCGTGCCGGTCGTGCGCGTCCTTGACCTGCGAACGCTTCCCGAAGATGGCGTCCGCCTCGTCGAACAGCAGGATGCCGTTGACATCGGACGCCTCGACGAAGATCCGTTCCAGGTTCTTCTCGGTCTCACCGACGTACTTGTCCACCACCGTCGACAGATCCACGACATAGAGCTCCATGCCGAGCTCCGACGCCACCACCTCGGCGGACATGGTCTTGCCGGTGCCGGACTCGCCCGCGAACAGCGCGATGATGCCGCGCCCCCGGCCGCCGCCCGGCCGCATCCGCCACTGACCGAGCACCTGCTCGCGGTGGCGGGCGCGCAGGGCGAGTTCGGACAGCTCGCGGTGGGTCGCGGCGGGCAGCACGAGGTCGTCCCAGCCGACCGCGGGCTCGATGCGACGGGCGAGGCGTTCGAGCCCGGCGCCGTTCTGTGCCCGGACCGCCGTGCGCAGGTCCCTTACGTCCACCGGACGGTCCTCCAGGACGGCCAGCCGGGAGGCGACCGCGGCGGCCTTGCGTACCTGGTCGGAGTCGAGCCGGTACGAGGCGGTGGCCTCGATGACTTCCTCGTCGGCCGACCTGTTCGCGGCGGGCAGACCGACGGACGCGCCGGCGTCCGCGAGCGCCTGCCGCCACTGCCGCGCCAGGCCCGTCGGGCCGGGGGAGAGGACGTGCACCGGCACCGGACTCTCCCCGGCCCACAGGGGATCCCAGTTCTTCTTCCCGTACGCGACCAGCGGGGCGCCACTGACCGCCGCACAGAGGCCCCCGAGCAGCCGGGCCCGCTCGGGGCGTTCGGGGGCGAGCGCTTCGAGCGGACCGAGGACGACCCCGCCGTTGCTCAGCCGGACCTCGGCCGCCAACGTCCTCACGGCATCGGCCGGTTCGGGAAGGGCGGCCAGCTCCGCGATGTCCACCACCAGCGGCCGGCGCCCCGCGGCGAGCAGCGCCTCGACCGCCAGCCTGCCGGGGTCACCGCCCCGGTCGAGCAGATGCACCAGACCGCTGCCCGTGCCCAGCGCCGCCGCGACCCGCAGCACCTCCGGCCCGGCCTCCGGGCCCGCCTCCGGCCGCCCCTCGGACACGGCCGCGCGGACCAGGCCGCGCAGCCTCCCGTCGATCTCGTCGTCGCCGAGCAGATACGCGCTGATCCGGTCCGGCACCCGCAACACCCGGGACAGCAGCGGGCGTTCGGCATCGCGGACCTCCAGCAGCCCGCCCGCGACCAGCGGGGCGGACGGCGAGAACCGGAAGCGGCCGGAGCTCGCTGCGGGCAGCCCGCAGAGTTCCAGCGCCAGCCCGATGGTGGGCCTGCGCCGGGTGAGGTCGTCGTTGAGGTAGCCGTACAGCTGCTCGAACCGGCTGTCGATGTCCGGGGCCAGCGCGACCAGCAGGAGATCGACATCCAGCGGCACCAGGCCGAAGCTCTCGGCCAGCCGGCGGATGCGGCTCCCCGGCGGGGACTGCGGCGAGGGCCCGGAGGCGTACGCCGGTACGGGCGCGAACGCGTCGCGGGCCTCCACGATCCGCCCGGCCGCCTCGGGCGTGAGGTACTGCCCCCGGTACGGATCGTCCGGCTGCGGGTCGTTGGCCCGCCTGACGGCCACGGCGTTCCTGACCCGCTGCTCGACGTGGACCAGCCGTTCCCACAGGTCCTCGATGACCGCGGTCGGGGCGTCGGCCGTGCCGGGGACGGCACGGGCGCCCTGTGTCGTGGTCACCGGGCCGCGCCCCCACGCCTGCGCCGGCCGGGCGGCAACTGCCGTTGCCGCTGCGCCGCGAAGCCCTGCCCGCCGGGGTCGGACGCCCCGTCGTAGCGCAGCCGGCGCCCCGGCTCCGTACTGTCGCCGTCCGGGCCGGGCGCGCTCCTGACCACCAGCCCCTCGGTGACCGGCGGTCCCGCGGCGGTCCGCTCACCGGCCAGCGGCGCCCATACCCGCAGGTCGATCGCGGCCTTGAGCTCACCGCCGAGCGCCGACCAGACGTCCGAGGCGGACGGCCCGTCGGTACCCGGACCCGCCGCCTCGATCTCCACGGTCAGCCCCAGCTCGGCGAGACTGCCGGTGTGCATATGGGCGGGCAGCACGTCCGACCGTACGAGACAGCGCAACGCCTCGGAGAGCAGCCGGTGTTCGTCCTGCGGGCGATTGGTCCACGCGGTCACCAGATACGTCAGCTCGTACCAGCGCGGCGGGGTGCGCCAGCCGATCACCACTCCCTCGTCGTCGTGCTCCTCGGCCGCCCCGGTGCGGCGGCGGCCCGCGTCCTCACGGATGCGGTGCAGGAACACACTGATCGTGGGGGCGTTGCGCCGGGCGGACCAGTCCTTCGTCGGCGCGTCGAAGACCAGGTCCACCCCGCTCTCCTGGAGTCCGCCGTCGACCAGCAACAGCCGCAGCCCCTCGTCGACTTCGTGGATCATCGGCGCCCCACCTCGTCCGGCGGGACGATGGTTCCGGCCACCACCAGGAAGGGCGTGGTGACGGGGCCGAATCCCGGACCCGAGGCGGTGATCGTGCGCGGCCCCGTCTGGTCCTTCGCCAGGATCAGCAACTGCGCGATGAACGTTCCGTTCCGGCGCGGGAAGGCGGGCGGCGCGGTCGCCGTGATCCCCGGCTTCCAGGTGAGCTTCACGGGCGCACCGGGCGGGAAGTCCTTGCCGCGCACGGAGGTGACGAACCCCGGTTTGCCGACGGCGGGCACCGCGATGATCCGCGGCTGGAGGATGCGCAGCGGCTTCCTGGCGACGTTGTCGCGGGTGTCGGCGTCGGTGCCGGTCGTGGTCAGCGTTCCGGTGATGGTCGTCCGCAGCGCCTGATCCGGCTTGAGCACCACCCGGACGACCGTGGACGCGCCCGGTGTCAGATCGGGCAGTGTGCACACACCGTCCGTGCACCCAGGGGGAAGCGGACCCGCCGGGATCCGCGCGGGCAGCCCGAGCTTCAGCCGCAGGCCGGTGGCGAGCGCGTTGCGGCCGTTGCGCACGGTGTACGTCACGACCACCCGGCCGCCGACATAGCCGGGGCTGGGCTGCGCCCGCACCGTGACGCCGGGCCCCGCCTCGGGCGCGGGCGGTTCCGGGGCCGGCGGCCGGGGCGGTGTGGGCGTCGGTGTCGGTGTGGGCGTCGGGGTCACGTCCTGGACCGGGACGACCGTCCCGGTGGCGTTGTCCGTGGGGTTCGGGTCGACCACGGCTCCGGTGACCGACCAGCCGATCCGCTGGTCCCCGCTCGTCACACCGGTCAGCCGGGCGGTGACCTCCACACTGTCCCCGGGCCGGAGCACCCCCAGATCGCACTGCGGCGACCCGGCGGCACAGGTACCGGCCGGGGTGGTGAGCTCCTCCAGGCGCACACCGGGCGGGGCGTCGACGGTCAGTACGGTGCCGGGCGCTGCGGCGGGCCCCCGGTTGGTGACGGTGACCGGCACCGTGACCGAGGAACCGACCTCCACGGAGGGGCCGGTGGGCGGCGCGGTCAGGGTCAGGTCGACCGACTGCTGGAAGCTGGGCTCCTTCTGCCGCCCGCCGAGCCGCTCGCCGAACGGCGTCAGGCTGCCGGAGGCGAGATCGAGCATGGACAGCTGCTCCGGGGAGTTCGGCGCGAGCGCCCTGCGCGAGCTGAACACCAGCCGTGTCGCGTCCGGCGACCAGGCCACGTCGCGGGGCTGGAAGGGCCCGGTCAGCGAGGTGTCGGGGATTTCCTGACGGCACGCGTCGGGGTTGTCCCGCCGGCTGGACGGCAGCACGACCCGGCAGTCGCCACCGTCCAGCGAGGTGACGACGATCCCGGTGCGCTCGTTGACCTGGCCGCCGCCGTCCTTGCGGTTGAAGGCGATCGTGCTGCCGTCGGGGGAGAAGGCCGGGCTGTCGTCGATCTTCTTGCACTCACCGGGGCAGACGGTGGCGCTGAGGTCGCGCTGCTGGTCGAGCGCCGCCACCGGGACCGTCCAGACGTGCTTGATGCCGCCGAGGCCCCGGATCACGTGGTTGCGGGTGAAGGCGAGTGTGGTGCCGTCCGACGACCAGGTCGGCTGTGCGTCCCCGCCGGTCAACTGCCCTTCCGGGGGCACGATCCTGCCCAGGATCGCTCCCGTGGCGACATCCGCGATGAGAATGCTGCTCGGCCCCGCGGCCTCGCCGACCCCACCGGGCGAGGTCCTGGTGAACGCCAGCTTGGTGCCGTCCGGCGAGAACGTGGGGTCGGTGTCCCAGTCGCGCGGACCGCGTCCGGCGAGCGGCATCGCCGCCTCGTCGGTACCGTCCGCGTCGGCCAGCCAGATCTGTTCGACGCGCTCCTTCTCCTTGCCCTCGAAGCGGGTCACGACGATGCGCCGGCCGTCCGGTGTGTAGTTCTGCCGCTCGGTCCACGGGTCGTAGACGTCCCTCGGGTTGAACAGCGGATCCTTGGCGGGATCGGTGTTCGAGTCGGCCTCCGGGTCCTCCTTCAGGATGGTGAGTCCGAGGTCCCGGGGGTCCGAACCGTCCTGCCGGACGTCCTGGAGCGTCACCTCGTGCTCCTCGCGGTGGGTCCGTCGTGCCACGACGACGGTCCCGGTGTCCATGGACCCGGTCCAGGTCGGCGATTCGACCTCACGGTCCTCGCCGAGCGTCAGGCCCGGCTCCTTCCCGTCGAAGGCGATCGTCCGGTAGACGTGGTCGTAGTCCTTGCACCCGCAGGTCGTGTCGGGACTCAGGAAGAGCAGGTCGTCGCCGTTCGGCAGCCAGGCGGCCGAGCGGGTGCGCCAGCCGGCCTGGACACCGGCCAGCAGCGGACGGTCGGTTCCGATTCCCTCGGTCACCCGGAGCCGGGGTCCGGTCTCCGCGTCCGTCGTGAGGGTGTACGCGACCCGGGCGCGGTGGGTGTCGTCGTCCACCGGGTTCCACGCCGGTTCGGTCGCGTCGCCGGCCGGGCCGTCACTGATCACCCTCGCGGCGCCGCCGGCCACGGCCATCTCGAATATCAGCCCGTTCCGCCCGGGACCGGAGTCGCAGGAGTACGCGATCCGCGAGCCGTCCGGGGAGAACGTCGGGGAGGTCTCGTTGTTGGGAGTGTCCGTCAGCCGCCGCAGGCCGGAGCCGTCGATCCCGACGATCCACAGCTCACGCTGGACCACATCGCCCGGCCCCCGCTCCGCGGAGTCGAACACCACGGTCCGTCCGTCCGGGGAGAGTTCGGGGTGGGCGGCGTCCCGGCCGGTGGTGAGCTTGCGCACCGCGCCGCCCGCGTCGCGTACGTACACCTGCGGTTGCAGGCTGTCGCGGAGACTGGTGAAGACCACCACCTCACCGCGTGCGGAGGGATCCTGGTCGTGGTGGGCCGGTCCGGTGCCGAACAGCGGTGCGCTGGTGGCCTGGTCGGAGACCCGGCCGAGGCTGCGGTGTCCGGTACCGGCGTAGGCGATGCGTCCGGCATCCGCGGGGCTCTCGTCCGCCGCCGCGGCGAGTCTCGGCGCACCCTGCGGGGCGGACGCGGAACCCGCCACCAGCAGCGGTGCCAACAGCACCACAGCGCCTGTCAGTCGGCCCAGCCGGGTTTTCCTCGCCGGGCCAGCGGTGCCGGTCACGGCCCACCTCACAGTTCTGTCGATGACTCTCCACGACAAGCATCCCGCTCGCACGGGGGCAAATACAGGTCCCAAGTACCCGGCCCGGGGGAAGGGGCGGTTGCCCTTTGCGGCGCCCTTCTGCCCCACCCGGCCGCTCCTTCGTGAACACCGGCGCGCCCCCGTGCGGTGACGTCGTCACGCCGTCCGCACGGGAGCCCGCGGCGGGACTCAGATGAGTCCGTGTCGCATGGCGTAGCCGACGGCATGGGCCCGGTTGCGCAGTTCGAGCCGGGTCGCCACCTCGTGCAGCACGTTCTTGACGGTGCGTTCGGAGTACGACGTCTTCTGCGCGATCTCCGCGGTGCCGTAGCCCTCAGACACCAGCCTGATCATCTCCGCCTCCCGCGTCGTGAGCGTGGAGAGCGAGAGCCCCCGGGGGTCGAGGACCGTGCGCTGGAGGCTGCTGACATGGGTGAGGAGCTTTCCGAGCAGGTCGCCCGGCAGCACTCCTTCGCCGTTCGCCATCGCCGTCACCAGGTGGACGAGGCTGTCCTGATCGGCCTCGCCGCGTCTCAGCACGGCGGCGACTCCGCACTCGATCATGGTCTGGAGCGCGCCCGATTCGAAGAACCCGACGACGAGTCCGGTGCGGGTCGAGGTGTTGCGCTGGAGGCGTTGCAGGAGCTGGACGGTGGGTTCGTTCACCATGTCCACCACCACCAGGGAGACCTGGGCCCGGTCCGCCTCGGACTCGGGTATCAGCTCTATCTCCGGCCGTGGGCGTAATTGCTGGACCACACCGGTCTGCAGTATCAGGTCCTCCGCGTACACCGCCACGGTGACTCTGCCCCGGGGAGCCTCGGGGGTACTGCCCCCTGCGGCGTACGCCGAGGCGGCGGACCTGCGGAACTGGCCGCGATCCACTCCTCGGTTGTTCGTCTCTGCTGCTGTCGTCGTCATTCTTCTGCGTGCCTGTCTTCCTCAGGTACTTCCGTCCGATACGCCGGTTTCCGATCTCGACCGCGTCGGTCCTCGGCAGGGTGACCGGGCCCGGGGAGGGCTCGCCGGGACAGCGTGCCCATGGGCCGTCGGGGCACCACCCCTGCCCGTTCGTTGCCCTCGCGTCTCTGCTGCGCGGCGGCAGGGTGGGCCTACCGTCGCATCGTGACCACATCTGCCGAACTCGAAACGCCCACGGTGACGGTGTCGCCCGGCACCGAAGCGACGACGACCCTGACCGTGCGCAACGACGGTGACATCGTCGAGGCGTACACGCTCGAAGTGGTCGGCGACTGCGCAGCCTGGAGCACCGTCGAGCCGGCCCGCGTGTCCCTCTACCCGGGTACCTCCGAAGTGGTGACCGTACGGCTCGCGCCGCCCAGATCCCACGAGGTCCGGGCCGGCGAGATACCCCTGGGTGTCCGCGTACTGCCCGCGGAGCACCCCGAATCGGTGGCGGTCCCCGAGGCCACGGTGATCGTCGGGCCCTTCCATGAGCTCCGGGCGGAGCTGGACCCGGGCCGGCGCTCCGGCTGGCTGGGCGCCCGCTTCCGGGCCGCGGTGCAGAACAGGGGCAACACCCCGGTCGATGTCGCGCTCTCCGGGAAGCAGGCCGGGGAGGAACTCCGCCTGGCCTTCACCCAGGGCCAACGGCGCCTGGAACCGGGCGAGTCCGCCGAAGTGGGCCTGCGGGTGCGGGCCCGGAAGCTGATCTGGTTCGGGCAGCCGGTGACCTGGCCGTTCGAGGTCGAGGCCGCCGAGAGCACCGCGGGGGACACCGACGGCGAGCGGTCCGGCCGGTCCGAGACGCTGCCCGGTGAGTTCGCCCAACGTCCGGTACTGCCAAGGTGGTTGCTGATCGTCCTGGCCGCGCTGCTGGCGCTGCTGCTCGCCTGGTTCGCGCTGGTCCGGCCCGCGGTGCGGAGCACCGCGAAGCAGGCGGCGAACGAGGCCGCGCAGGAGAAGAAGCCCGACGGGCAACAGGGCGCGGCGGACGGCGGCACGGGCGACCCGACCGGCGGCCAGGGGCAGGACAAGGGTGACGGGAAGGGCAAGCCCGGTACGTCCGGGGGCGGTTCGGGCGGCTCCGACTCGGGAACGGGCGGCGGGACCGGCGGCACCCAGCAGAGCTCGGCGACGATCGATGTGCAGACCGGGTCCGGGGCCAAGAAGAAGGGGACGTACCGGGTTCCGGAGGGGAAGGTATTCGGAATCACGGACATCGTGGTGGCGAACTTCCAGGGTGACGAAGGCGTGCTGACGATCTCCTTCGGGGAACGGAAGATCACCACCATCGCCCTGGAGACCTTCCGCAACCAGGACTATCACTGGGTCACCCCCATCCAGATTCAGGAGAACGACACCGTCACCGCCTCCGTGACCTGCAACAAACCTGGCACCCCGGCGACCGGAACTCAGGCCTCCGAATGCCACCAGGTGCTCAATGTCAGCGGTGTGCTGAGCGATCTCGCACCGTAGGAACAATGCGTCCGGCCTCCTGCTTCCTTCACGGGGGATGAGAACAGCAGAAAACCGGACCGATGGAAACCCGGCTTGCCGGTCCGTGGCAGTTTCTTTCTCCTGCTCACATCATGTGGGGTGGGGTGGTCAAGGACCGGTTCCGGTCGTCGGAGCCCCGTGAGAGGGCCGAGGGCAGCGAATTCTGGCTGATTTCCGCCGATGTGGCACCGACGGCAGGGCCCCATATTTCCGCCGAGCCCTCTGACGGTGTTCCGGTGAACACCTTTTGTTAAACCAGAGTTCACCTTTCCGTCACGTGGTTGAGGCGGGAAAAGTGACGGCGGCCGAAGCCGGGGCCGGCCCGCAAAGGGAAGCACTTCCTGCCCTGCGGGGTACCTGGGAAGGCAGCACCCTTGCCCCGTGCCCAGGACCTTGAGACCTACTGTCCGCCACAGCCGCCGAGGAAGACTCGGCGACGAACGAATGACCACGCGAAGGAGCGAGCATGCCGTCGTACCTCACCCCGGGTGTTTACGTGGAGGAGGTGCAGTCCGGTGCGCGGCCCATCGAGGGAGTCGGCACCGCGGTCGCAGCCTTCGTCGGTTTCGCGGAGTCCGGCCCCTTCCACCAGCCGACACTGGTGACCAACTGGGACCAGTACGTCCAGACCTTCGGCACCTTCACCGCCGACACCTATCTGGCCCCCGCGGTCTACGGCTACTTCGCCAACGGCGGCGGCGCCGCGTACATCGTGCGCATCGGCGGCCCCGCGCAGGACTCGGGGCAGAAGTCCGTGTCCGAGTCGGCCGCGCCCGCCGCCCTCGGCGGATTCCAGGTCTCCGCAAGGCCCGGCACGAGCGCCGACCTCACCGTCGAGATCACCGACGCCGAGGGCGAGAACCCCCCGGAGGACCGGTTCCGGCTGCTGGTGCGGCAGGCCGGCAAGGTGGTGGAGACCTACGACGCCTCCAGCCGCAAGAACGTCAAGGGCTATCTCGTCACCCAGGCCCGCCAGTCCAAGCTCATCCATGTCACCGAGCAGGCCGGCTCGCCCCAGACCCGCCCCGAGAACCAGAGCCTCTCGCTGGCGCCCGCCGCGGCCCCCGGAGCCGGTGTCGCACGGCTCGACCCGTCCGAGTACGTCGGCGACGCCGCCGCCCGTACCGGGTTCGCCGGCCTCGAAGCGATCGACGAGATCACCATGGTGGCCGTCCCGGACCTGATGAGCGCCTACCAGCGCGGAGACATCGACGCCGACGGCGTCAAGGCCGTCCAGTTGGCCGTCATCTCGCACTGCGAGCAGATGGGCGACCGGGTCGCCATTCTGGACACCCCGCCGGGCATGAACGCCCAGCGCGTCCGTGCCTGGCGCAACGACGACGCCGGTTACGACTCGCGCTACGCCACCGTGTACTACCCGTGGGTCAAGGTCTTCGACCCGGCGACCGGCCACAACTCCCTGGTGCCGCCGAGCGGTCACGTCGCCGGCGTCTGGGCGCGCAGCGACGGTGAGCGCGGTGTGCACAAGGCCCCCGCCAACGAGGTCATCCGCGGCGCACTGGACCTGGAGATCCGCCTCAGCAAGGGCGAGCAGGACCTGCTCAACCCGATCGGCGTCAACTGCGTGCGCGCCTTCCCCGGCCGTGGCATCCGGATCTGGGGCGCGCGCACCCTCTCGTCCGACCCGGCCTGGCGCTACCTCAACGTACGCCGCCTCTTCAACTACCTGGAGGAGTCGATCCTCCTGGGCACCCAGTGGGTGGTGTTCGAGCCGAACGACGACCGCCTCTGGTCGAGCATCCGGCGCAACGTCACCGCCTTCCTCACCGAGGAGTGGCGCCGCGGCGCTCTCTTCGGCCGCACGGCCGAGGAGGCGTTCTACGTCAAGTGCGACCGCGACAACAATCCGCAGGAGTCGATCGACCTCGGCCAGGTCGTGTGTGAGATCGGCGTGGCTCCGGTGAAGCCCGCGGAGTTCGTGATATTCCGCCTCGCGCAGTTCTCCGACAGCACGAGCCTCGTCAACGAGTGACCCGACAGGGTCCGCGAACAGAACAGGTGACACAGAGTCATGGCAGAGGGCGACGCTCTTTCCACCCACGTCTTCGGCGTCCAGCTGGGCGGCTATCTCGTCGAGTCGATCCAAGAGATCAGCGGATTGACCGTCGAGGAGGAAGTCGTCGAGGTCCGTCAAGTGACCGCCGAGGGCAAGCAGATCATCCGCAAGCAGCCCGGCGCACGCCAGGCGGGCGAGGTGACGATCACGCGCGGGCTCGACAAGAGCAGCGAGTTCACCAAATGGATCAAGGAGACGCTCAACAACGGTGCGGTGGACACCGCGCGCCAGAACCTGACCATCGAGATCAAGGACTCGAAGGGTGAGACGGTCCGGCGCATCCAGCTGATGCAGGGCTGGGCCAGCAAGTGGGAGGGCCCCTCGCTGAAGGCCGGCGAGTCCAGTGCCGCGACCGAGTCGGTGACCATCACCTTCGAGGAGATCGTGGTCGAATGAGGCGCAGGACCGTTACGTCGGGTGGGCTCGACGAAGTCCTCGACAGCCTCGCGTCCACCCCGCCCGCCGGGGGCGAGGAGGCTCCCGCACCGGCTGCGGCACGGCCCCGGGAGCGTGACCGGGACCAGCAGGACCTGCGTACGGAGTTCGAGTTCGAGCTCCCGCGCGGATACGTCGACGACGAGGGCCAGGTCCATCGGCACGGCTCGATGCGGCTCGCGACGGCACGGGACGAGCTGCGCCCGCAGATCGACCTGCGGGTGAAGGAGAACCCGGCGTACCTGTCGGTGGTGCTGCTGAGCCAGGTGATCACCCAGCTCGGCACCATCACCGATGTGCACGCCGGGGTCGTCGAGCGGATGTACGCCACGGACGTGGCGTTCCTCCAGGACTTCTACCGCCGGATCAACAGCGAGGGCCACACGCACGCAGCGGTGACCTGTCCGCTGTGCCACGGATCGTTCGAGGTGGACCTCTCGGGTGGGCGCCTGGGGGAATCGTGACGTACGCGCTTCCCCGGTTGCGGGAGGAGATCGCGTACGTCGCCTACCACTTCCATTGGCCACGAGAGGACATTCTCGACCTCACCCACGCCGAGCGTCAGGAGTGGGTACGGGAGATAGCGCGGATCAACACCCGCGTCAACGAAGGCGGGTGATCGTGTGGGTCTCGGGAACTGGTTCCGCCGAGGGGGCGGGCAGCAGCCCCCAACGCCCTCCCGGGACGGGACGGGGACCGACACCGGGACCGACACCGGGGTCGCTCCCGCCGTCACTCCGGAACCGGAGACCGGCCGGAGCGACACCGGGGCCGATCAGCGGGACGACGGCCGGGGCGACTCCGGCTGGGACGGTGGCTGGCGGCAGGTCGCGCCGCCGGCGGTGACCGTCGCCCGGTCCTCGATCGGGGTGAGCGACGGCCTGCGGTTCCGGGCCGGCCTCGCCTCTTGGCAGAACCTCGCGTTCGCGGGCGAACTCGGCCATGCCGTACTGCCGTCCGCACCGGTGGGCCTGATCCACGGCGTCGCCCGTCCGGGCGGCGCACGGTCCACGGCCCCGGGTGGGCCACTGCTGCTGCGTGCCGCCCGGACCGGGGCGGACGGGGAAGCGGAAGCCGCTGCGGGCCCGGCACCCGCCCCGGCGGGCGGGGCCAACGGCAGCGGTGGTGGCGGGGCGCGCGGGAGGTCGTCGGCCCCCGCGACCGTCCAGAGGTCGAGCGGTACGAAGTCTCCGCATTCCTCCGGGAACGGAGCGCCCGGACGGCAGCAACGTGCGGACGATGCCACTGCCGTGGAGGCCATGGGAGGGGAGGCCACGGCGAGGAGCACGGCGCGGGCGAGCGGCCCGGGCGCGGCCCGGGGTCCGGTCACCGCATCGGCGTCGCAGCAGGCCGGGGCCGGCGCACCGGCGCCGGATTCGCCCCAGCGGGCCCGGCCCGCCGCCGTACGCCCTCGGCGGACCGCCCCGCCGCTGATCATTGCCCGGCGTCCGGCGATGACGCTGCGCCGGATAGCCGGGGTACTGCCGCCCACGGCTTCCGCACCGGCCACTCCTCAGGCTGCCGCAACCACCGCCACCTCTGCCTCCAGCATCGCTGAGCAGCAGGGCGGTTCCGGCGGTGTGACTCCCGCTGCTCCGCTGAGCGCCGCTCTGTCGACGGACCACACTGCCGACCGTCCCGCCGCACCGGTGCGCCCCGCCCTCGGCAAGCCACTGCGGGAGTTGCCCAGCGGGGCCGTGTCCCCCGGCCGGGCGGCGCCGGGCGGGGTCGTGCCGTCCGCCCCGGAAGGGCCGGACGCGGCGGGCATGCCCGTACTGCAACGCCAGGCATCGGACGCGGCAACCCCTGCGGCGACCACACCCTCACCGGAAGCATCACATCCGACGGATCGTCAGTCACCCTCGGCCGATGGTCAGTTGTCGAGCCCGCGGGCTCCGCAGCCGTCGCAGCGCGACGCCTCCGGCTCACCGGCCCGTGCCCGCGGCGGGATCGGTGCCCCGCTCACCTCGCTTCCGCCGACCGCCAGGCTCCAGAACGACGCACCGCTGCTCGGTGATCGGCGTCGGGCGCAGCCGGGAGGTGCGGGCCCTCGGCAGGACAGGGCAGCAGCGGGAGAGCCCGGGACGGTCCCACTCCAGACCTCGCCCTCGGCCTTGTCCCCGGCAGCCGCCGAGCCGGGCCCGACACCCCTGAACGCGCCCGCCGAGATGCCGGTTCGCTCGTCCGCCGGGCCCGCGCGGCCCGGCGGGTCCGCACCGGAACCTGCGGCCGTCCGGCGCGTGGCGGACCCGGCGCGTCCGAACACCCCCCTCGCCGGCCCGTCCGCGCCCACGTCACCGTCTCCTTCCGGTCCCGTTGCGCCGGTACGTATCCGGAGGATCGCCCCGGATCGGCAGAAGGGCCGGACTGCCGGGCCCGCTGTCGTTGCCGGGGGATCGGCAGCCGTCGTTCAGCGGTCTCGGGGCCTCCTCTCGGGCAGGGCCCTGGACGTGAGCACCGGCTCCGCCGAGGGATTCTCGGCGAGGACGACGGCGGGCGGCCCGGCCCGGCCCGTCGTGGCAGCCACCTGGCGTCGTGACGTACGGCAGCCCGGGTCCGAAGCCCCGTCGCCTTCGCCGGGGCGCGGGAACTCTCCCACCGGGGAACACCGGGCACAGCCGGACACCACATCCCGGCAAGCAGTTCCTCACGCACCCACCCGCCCCGCCGAACCCACCCCACCCCGTCGGCCCCGTGCCGCCGGCCCGGGGGCGACCACCGGTGGGCCGGCATCCGACGGCTCGGCGCCCGACGGCTCGGCGCCCGGCGGCACCGTCCAACGCCTCGTGTCCGGGAGCCCGGCGTCCGGCACCTTCCGGAACAGCGGCACGCCCTCGGGCCGAACGTCCGCCCGTGTCCCCGGCCGCATGCCCGGCAGCGACCCCCGCCGCGCCGCGAGCACCGGAGCGGGAGCCGGGCCCGTGGCAGACGCCCGGACCGGTGCCGGAACCGGAAAAAGAGCCGAATCCGGAGCCGGAGCCGGAGCCGGTGCCGAAGCAGGAGCCGAATCCGGAGCCAGGATCAAGCCCGACCGGCGGCCGGAGCGCGGACCGGGGGCAGCCCGCTCCCTCCTGCGGCTCGTACAGCGTTCGTCACGCGGCGACGCGTCGGCGGCACCGTCGGCGGCACTGTCCCGGACCGACGTACACCCGCCGGAGCGGGGCTCCGCACAGTCACACCCCGCCCACCGCCCCGCAACACCACCCCCCGCCCACCGCCCCACAACGCCAACCCCGGCGCCGCGCCCCGCACCTGCCGTTCCCGGAACTCCGCCCGTGCGATCCGTCGCCCGACCCGTCCCGGTGGTGCGTCCGCATCCGCCCGCGACGGACCGGCCGGGCATGGCCGCCGCGCCCGTGCAGCGGATGTCGTTCCCGGTGGTGCCCGAATCCGCCACCCCCGCGACCGCCGTACCCGTTCCCGAGTCCGCCGGGTCCGCACCCTCCGGACCACCGACCCTCGCGGTGCGGGCTCCACAACGCGCACCGGTTCCCGTCCGGACCGCGGCACCGAATCCCGCTCCGACTGCCGGAGCCCGCGCCCCGGGCGCCACGGCCGAGGCGCTTCAGCGGGCGGCGGCAGACGCCGGGATCACCGGAGTTCCGGTGCGGGCGGTCCCCGTGCAGCGCTCCGATCCGCCGGGCAGAACCGTCCCGGCCGGACCGCACGCGCCGGCCACCGGCGACCCGGCGGCCGCGAACCGGGTCACCGGGGCGGACATCGAGGAGCTGGCCCGCCGCCTGATCGATCCGGTGAGCCGGCTGATCCGTGCGGACCTGCGCAGAGGGCGGGAACGTACCGGACGGCTGTACGACGGCCGCCACTGACAACGGTCCGCCCCTTCCGCAACGTACGTGGCAACAGCAGAGAAGAAGAGAAGCACATGACGGACAACATCTTCGCGACGAGTGTGTTCTTCAAGCTCGTCATCGGAGGCAGCGACCTGGGGGCCTTCCACACCTGCTCGGGTCTGGGCGCCGAGGTGGAGATGGAGCAGTACGCCGAGGGCGGCAACAACGGGTTCACCTGGCAGCTGCCGGGGCGGATCACCTGGACCAACATCACATTGACCCGCCCCGTCACCGCCGACACGATCAAGATCGCGCGATGGCTGAACGAGACGATCCAGCGGGTCGAGCCAAAGGACGGCGAGATCGTCGCGCTCCGCCCCGACCTCAGCCGCATCATCAGCTGGCAGGTGCAGGGCATCGTGCCGGTCCGCTGGCAGGGACCGTCCTTCGACCCCGCCAACTCCCAGGCGGCGATCGAGACGCTGGAGATCGCACACGAGGGCCTGGAAGCGTCCTGACGTGTCGTCATATGCCGTGACCGGCACAGATACCGGAGAAGACCGGGAAGGAGGAACGCAATGTCACCCGCTGTCCGTACGAGCCGTGCTCGCGCCCAGCTGACCATCATGGAACCGCCGGCGACCGTCGGCGCCAAGCCCGGCGGGAGCCTCGCCCGGATCACGTTGCAGTTCAACCCCGCGAAGCTGTCGCTGAGCAAGAGCACCGAGTGGCGGCGCACACCGTCCCGGATGGCCGGGCAGTCCGCACTGCCCGAATTCGTGGGCAGCGGGCCCCGGTCGTTGTCCCTGGAGGTCTTCCTGGACGCCACCGCCACCCACGACAACTCGGTGGAGAAGGCGGTGGAACAACTCATGACGGCCTGTGTGCCCACCCCGAGCAGCCTGGCCCGCAAGACACCCGCCAGCCCCTGGGTCCGCTTCGACTGGGGCACGTCGAAGACGACCTCGTTCGACGGTGTGATGTCCAACCTCTCCGTCTCGTACACACTGTTCGACGTCGACGGGAAGCCGCTGCGTGCCACCTGCTCGCTCTCGATCGAGGAGGCGAGCGTCGACCCGGCCGGCCAGAACCCCACGTCGGGCTCGCGCGAGGCGCGCCGTACCCACCGGGTGGTGGCCGGGGACAGCCTGCCGCTGCTCGCCTGGCGGGAGTACGGCGACGCCACCGCGTGGCGCACCATCGCGGAGGCCAACGACGTGGACGACCCGATGCAGTTGACACCCGGCAGGGAGCTGGTCGTGCCCGGACTGGAAGACCGTGCTTCGGAGGCCGACCGGTGACCGCCGCCGGCCGTTCCTTCGCCGCGGATCCGATCGTCGAGGCCCCCGGCGAGCTGCCGGCGGCCTGGGTGGCCCAGCTGGTGAGCTGTGTGGTGGACGAGAACGTCGGCCTGCCCGACGCCGCCGTGCTGACGTACCGCGACCCCGATCACAAGCTGCTCACCGCCACCGGAATCACCATCGGCACCCCGCTGAAGATCTCCGTGGTCACCGTGCAGGAGCGGGTGCGCGAGCGGCTGTTCACCGGTGAGGTCACGGCGGTCGAGCTGGACAGCGACACCACCGGTTCGTTCACCGTGGTGCGCGCCTTCTCCAAGGCCCACCGGCTCCAGCGCGGCCGGAAGGTGGTGGCCTTCCGCAACATGAAGACCGCGGACATCGTCCGCAAGGTCGCCACTGGTGCCGGGCTGGCCTGCGGAAAGATCGAGGCTGCGCCCATCACGTACAAGCAGCTGACCCAGCCCAACGTCTCGGACTGGGAGTTCCTCCAGTACCTCGCGGGCGAGAGCGGCGCGCACGTACGGGTGGACGACAAGGGCCTGTTGCAGTTCGTCAAGCCGAAGCCCGCCTCATCCGCGCCCTCGCCCGCCACCTCCGCCACCCGCCACCCGATGGTTCTGGAGTACGGGCGCAACCTGCTGGCCCTGCGGGCCGTGCTGACCGGTGCGGACGGCGCGGACAGTGTGGAGGTGCGCGGCTGGAACGTCGACACCAAGACCCGGCTGGTGGCCCGCGAACAGTCCATCCGCAGCGACACCGTGTCCCCGGGGATGAGCCCGTCGCTGGCCGCCGGGGCATTCGGTCCGAACGCCCGGATGACCGTCACCGACACCCCGTACCGGACCCAGGCCGAGGCCAGGGCCGTGGCAGGATCGGTGGCCGCCTCGGTGAGCTCCGGATTCGGCGAGATCGAGGCGGTCGCCGAGGGCAACCCCCAGCTGAGGGCGGGCCTGCCGGTGGCCCTCGGAAACGTCGGACCCGCGTTCGCCGGGCGCTACACGGCGACCGCGGCACACCACGTGCTCGAACCGAACGGTGGCTACCGCACCACCGTGCTGGTGAGCGCGGCGCCCGACCGTTCGCTGGCGGGACTGACCAGCGGCTCCAACGCGCCCTCGCGCGGCCCGCGGATGCCCGGCCTCGCGATCGGTGTGGTCACCGACATCCGCGAGGGCAAGACCGAACGGGGCTGGGTCAAGCTCAAGTTCCCCTGGCTCGACGACACCTATGTGACCGACTGGGTCCGCACGGTGCAGTGGGGCGGGCAGGGCGGCGGCGGGGTGTTCAGCCCCGAGGTCAACGACGAGGTGCTGGTCGGGTTCGAGCAGGGGATGCTGGACAGCCCCTATGTGCTGGGCGGTCTCTACAACGGGGTGGACAAGCCCTCGCCGCACGACGTGCCGCTGGTCGATCCGACCAGCGGCAAGGTCAACCGCCGTTCTCTGGTGTCCCGTTCGGGCAACCGGCTGGAACTGCTGGACGCCCCGCGCGGACCGTCCGGCGTCCGGCTGGCCACCGGTGACAAGCGGCTCGACATCACACTGGACGAGCGGCGGGGCGAGATCGCCCTGACGGTGTTCGCCCGCGGCGGCACCCGCGCGTTGAGTTCCGTGACCCTCTCCTCGTCCGGGATCACCCTCGACGCCGGTACGGGGGACGTCAACGTGAAGGGACGCTCGGTGACCATCAACGGCAAGACGGGAGTCACGGTGGACGGCGGACTGCTCGCGGTGCTCAAGGCCAAGCTCATCCGGATCAACTGAAGCCCGCTCCCGGGCCCATGCCGCTCCACGGCGACAGAGGCCCCCTTTCGCGACGAAGCCCGTTTCACAACGAGCTCCTTCGCACCGAAGTCCCTCGCACAGCGAAGTCCCATCACAGCAAGGAGAAGCGACCATGCCCCCCGCAGCTCGCACGGGCGACAGCACCGCCCACGGCGGCCTCATCGGCACCCCGCCCCCCGGCGCGGTTGCCGTCGCCACCGTGCTGATCGGTGGTCGGCCCGCGGCCGTCACCGGGAGCCTGCACGTGTGCGTCGTCCCCCCGCACGCCGCGCTCGGGCCGGGGAACGTGATCATGCCCAACCCGGCCGCCGCGGTCACCGGTCAGGTCCTGATCGGCGGACTGCCCGCCGCCCGGATGCGGGACAACACCAGCTGCGGCGCGCCCATCATCAGCGGCGCGCTGAACGTACTGATCGGGGGCCCGATGTGAGTGGCAGCGGGTTCATCGGGCGCGGCTGGGGCTTCCCGCTGCGGGTCGGCGCCACCGGCGGCATCGGCATGGTCGAGCGGGACCGGGAGATCGAGGAGGCCATCGGGCTGGTGCTCGGCACGGCGCCGGGCGAGCGGCCGATGCGTCCGGAGTTCGGCTGCGGCATCCACGACTACGTCTTCGCACCCGGTGACGGAGCCACCGCAGGACGCATCGCGCACGAGGTCCGCACCTCGCTGGAGCGGTGGGAGCCGCGCATCGAGGTGACCGACGTGGTGATCGCCTTCGACGCCATCGAGGAGGGCACCTTGTACATCGACGTGCACTACACCGTGCGGGCCACCAACGACCTGCGCAACCTGGTCTTCCCCTTCTACACCATTCCGTCCTCCGAGGGCTCCGAAGAATCGGGAGTGCGCTGATGGCCCTGCCCTCACCCAATCTGGACGACCGGCGCTTCCAGCAACTCGTCGACGAGGCCAAGCGGTACGTCCAGCAGCGCTCACCCGAGTGGACCGACCACAACGTGTCGGACCCCGGGGTCACGCTCATCGAGACGTTCGCGTACATGGTCGACCAGCTGCTCTACCGGCTGAACCGGGTACCGGACAAGAACTACTCGGCCTTCCTCGATCTTCTGGGCGTCACCCTGTTCCCGCCGACGGTGGCGCGGGCCGAGGTCGACTTCTGGCTCTCCGCGCCGCAGCCGGAGACCGTGCGGCTCCCGGCGGGCACCGAGGTCGCCACCTCACGCGGCGAGACCGAGGAGGCGGTGGTGTTCTCCACCTCCGAGGAGCTGCCGATCGTGCCGAGTTCGCTGATCCGGCTGGTCACCGCGCCGGTGTCGGGCGATCAGACCGACCGCACCGCACCGCTCGGCGCGGGCAAGGACATCCCGTGCTTCCAGTCCAGGCCGGAACCCGGCGACGCCCTGCTGTTCGGACTGCCCACCGCCGTGCCCCGGTGCATCGTCGCCGTCCGGCTGGACAGCCGGGTGGAGGGCGTCGGCGTCGACCCGAGGCAGCCGCCGCTGGTCTGGGAGGCGTGGGACGGTGCCCGCTGGGTCACCTGCCGGACCGGCACCGACAGCACCGGCGGGCTGAACAGGCCCGGTGAGGTCATTGTGTTCGTCCCCGCCGGACACACTCCCTCGGTGACCGCGGGAATTCGGGCGGGCTGGCTGCGCTGCCGGGTCACCGCACCGGAGCCGGGCCAGCCGTTCTACTCGGAGTCGCCGACGATCAGGGAGGCGGAGGTCTTCACCGTCGGCGGCACGGCGGACGTCGAACACGCGGAGACCGTCCTCGACGTGCCGCTCGGTGTCTCCGAGGGCGTCGCCGGGCAGCGGTTCTCGGTGAGCCGGGCGCCGCTGCTGCTGGACGGGGAGCCGCCGGTCGTCCAGGTGTCGTCCGGGGAGGGCTGGCAGGTCTGGACCGCCGTGGAACACTTCGGCGCCTCCGCCCCGCACGACCGGCACGTGCGGATCGACGCGGTCTCCGGCGAGTTCGCCTTCCCGCCCGAGGTACGCGAACCGGACGGCACGATGCGCGCCTACGGTGCGGTGCCCGAGAAGGGCGCCCAACTGCGGATCCCCCGCTACCGCACGGGCGGTGGGGCGGCCGGGAACGTCGCCCGCGGCGCCATCAACGTACTGCGCAGCTCGGTGCCGTACGTGGCGGGCGTGGACAACCGCGAGGCGGCCGGCGGCGGGGTCGACGGTGAGACCGTGGAGAACGCGAAGGTCCGGGCGCCCAACCTCCTGCGGATCCAGGAACGCGCGGTCACGGCCGGGGACTACGAGTCCATCGCCCGAGAGGCCGCACCCTCCCTGCGCCGGGTCCGCTGCGTGCCCGCCGTCGCGGGGGAGGCCGGTGCGGTACGGGTCCTGGTCGTGCCGGACGCGGTCATCGACGAGGGCGGCCAACTCCGGTTCGAGCAGCTGATCCCGTCGGACTCGGTGCTCTCGACGGTCATGGCGCGGCTCGACGAACGGCGCCTGGTCGGCACCCGGCTGCTGGTGGAACCGCCTGCGTATCAGGGCGTCACCGTGGTCGCCAGGCTGGTGACGAACGGTGGTGACGTGGACCGGGTCCGCGCTGACGCGATCGCGGCGCTGTTCGACCACATCGACCCGCTGCGGGGCGGGGCGGACGGGACCGGGTGGCCGTTCGGCAGGCCGGTGCAGTACGGCGAGATCTTCGCCGTGCTCCAGGGCGTGCGGGGGGTGGGCCTGGTGGAGGAGGTGCGGCTGTTCCCCGCGGACCCGATCACCGGCCGGCGCGGGGCGGCGGTCGACCGGATCGATGTCGCCCCCGGCGCCCTGGTCTTCTCGCACCAGCACCAGGTCGAGGTCACCGCGAGCACGGCCGGTGACGGCTCATGACCAGAGCTGCCGTACCCGGGCTGGCCAGCCGCTATCCGATCGGCGGGCTGCTGCCGGCGTTGTACGCGGACGACGACCTGGCCCAGCGGTTCACGGCGGGCCTGGACACCGTCCTGGCGCCGGTCCTGTCCACGCTGGACAACCTTCCCGCCTACTTCGACCCGTCGCTGGCCCCGGCCGACTTCCTGCCGTGGCTGTCGTCCTGGGTGGCCGCCGAGGTCGATCCGGCGTGGCCCGAGGAGCTGCGACGGGCCGTCATCGCCCGCGCCGTCGAGCTGCACCGGTGGCGCGGCACCCGCCGCGGCCTGGTCGAACAACTACGGCTCTGTTTCGGCGTGCACGCCGACATCCGGGACGGCGGCGGCGCCGCGTGGTCGTCCCGGCCGGGCGCCGAACTGCCCCCGGCCCCGACCGGGGAACTGCTGGTACGGGTCTGGGCACCGCACGGCGGACCGGTGGACGCCGATCGCGTCCGCGACGTCGTCGCCGCCTCGTGCCCTGTACACCTCACATGCCGGGTGGAGATCCTGCCGGGCCCACCGGACGAGACAGGAGACTGACGCGATGCGCTCGTGTCCGGCGTGCGGTTCCGCCAACCGCGAGGACGACGACTTCTGCGGGAACTGCGGCTCCTACCTGGGCTGGTCCTCCCGGACGCCGCGAACCCCTCCCGTCACGACGGAGCCCGCCGCTCCCACGACGGAGCCCGCCGCTCCCACGACGGAGCCCGCCGCTCCCACGACGGAACCCGCCGCCCCGGCGACGGAGCCTTCCGGCACCACAACAGAACCCGCCGGTTCCGCGACAGAACCCGCCGGTTCCGCGACAGAACCTTCCGGTTCCGCAGCCGAGCCGGCCGGCACCACAACCGAGCCCTCCGCTCCCGCACCGGAACCGGCTGCCCCCGCGACGCGTCCTGCGGGCCCGTCAGCACCGGCGCGCCCGGCAGCCGGGCCCGCGACCGGCACTCCGTCCGAGCCCGGAACCCGAACTGCCCCGGAGCCCGCACCGCCCTCGGCCGGAGCCCCGCCCGCCGCACCCCCCGAGCCACCGGCACCGGCACCCGCCGGGCCACCGCCCGCCCCGCCCGTACCGGCACCGCCGCCGCCCACGCGTCCGCCGCGGCCACCCGCGCCGGTACCTCAGCCGCCCGCGCGACCGCCCCAGCCCGCCCCCGTACGCCCGGAACGACCGGCGCAACCGGCCCCCGTACGGCCGGATTCACCGGCTGCTGAGGAGCCGGTCGGTGCGGTGCAGCCGGCCCGGCCGATCGCCCGGCGGCCCGTCGTGCGGCCCGTGGCTGCGGACGAGGAGCCGGACGGGCCGCCGTGCCCGGCATGCGGCACCCCGAACCTGCCTGGACGCAAGTTCTGCCGCAGGTGCGCCGCACCCCTGCAGACCAGGGAGCAGCCCGCACCGCTGCCCTGGTGGCGCACGGTGTGGCCGTTCCGCCGCCGGGTGCGGAACGGATCGGGCCGGGCACTGCGGCGGACCGTGCTGGCCCTGGTGATCGTCGGGCTGCTGTTCGCGGGCTTCCTGCTCATACCGGCCGGGCGCTACGTCTTCGAGGACGTACGGGACAAACTCGGCGGTACTGCGGAGATCAGCCCGGCCAAGGCCACCGCGAGCGCACACGCCCCCGGCCACCCGGCATCCGCGGCCATCGACGGACTGACCAACAGGTACTGGGGCGCACCCACGCTCGACTCGTCGCTCACGTGCGACTTCGAGAAGCCGTTCCGGCTGGTCGGCGTCGTGGTGTACACCGGCGTGTCGACGAAACCCGAGGAATTCCGGCAGGGGGCCAGGCCCACCAAGGCCGAACTCGTCATCACCACGGAGGACGGCGAGGTCCGGAAGAAGGCGGTCACGCTCACCGACAAGCCGGGCCGGCAGACGGTCCGGACCGGCATCAGCGACGTCGTGTCCATCCAGCTGGTGCTGAAGGCCGCGGCAGGCCAGGGCGAGGGGCGGCCGATCGCGGTCGGGGAGGTCGAGTTCTTCAAACGCACCTGAGGCCCGCGGGCCACAGGGGAAGAGGAGCGCAGGGGCAGGACCGCCGAGACTCTGTCACGGTCCGTGCCCCGCCTCCCTCTTGATCACGATTCCGACTCGGAATCCTTATCTGAGTCATATGGTCCGGAAGTAACAGGATTTCCGTCTCTAGGATTTCGCGTACTCGGGGCGCCCATATGCCCTTTGAGTCTTCCGCAGGCACCTCCGCATGCATCGACCACGCGGAGTGGCCTGCCCTAGAGGGGAATTCCATGATCTCTATCTTCCGGCGGCGCGTTGCCCGCCTGGCCGCGACGGCCCTGGCGTCGGGCCTGGTCGTGACAGGTGCGATAGCCACGGCCGGTTCCGCGGCAGCGGACGAGAACACCCGAGGCACCGGGGGAGCGACCGCGAAGCTCGGTGGCATGACCGACTACGGCCGGGTCGACATCAAGGAGACGGACGGCAGCCGCTGGTCCGTCGGCCGCGCGGGGCTCTTCGAGATGCGCGTCCAGCAGGGCGGCACGCTCTCGACCTACTGCATCGACCTGCGGACCGGGGCGAAGCAGGGCTACGACTACAAGGAAGTCGGCTGGGGCGAGTCGTCGCTGCACAACAACGCCGACGCGGGCAGGATCCTCTGGATCCTGGAGAACTCCTACCCGAAGGTCGGCGTGAACGACCTGGCCGGCAAGGTGGGGGCCAAGGGCCTCGACAAGAGCGACGCCGCCGCGGCGACGCAGGCAGCGATCTGGCACTTCTCGGACAAGGTCACGGCCACCCCGGCCGATGCCGACGCCAAGCTGCTCACCGAGTACCTCCTCGACAAGGCGGAAGCCCTGCAGGAGCCCGCGGCCTCCCTCAGCCTCTCCCCGTCGTCCGTCGCGGGCAAGTCCGGAGACAAGCTCGGACCGATCACCATCGGCACGAACTCGTCGGCCGCCACCCTCTCCCTGGCCCCCGGCGCTCCGGCCGGTGCCCGGATCGTCGACAAGGACGGCAAGCCGGTCGAATCCGCGGGCGACGGCGCCCAGGTCTTCCTGGACGTGCCCGCCGGCACCGCCGACGGTTCCACCGACCTGATCGCCCGGGCCGGCACCGAGGTGCCTCTCGGGCGGGCCTTCGTCAGCACCGACGGCCCCAGCCAGACGCTGATCCTGGCCGGCTCCAGCCGTTCGTCGGTCACCGCCGAGGCCACCGCCGCGTGGGCGAAGAAGGGCGCGGTCCCGGCCGTCTCGATCGCCAACGACTGCGCGAAGGGCGGCGTGAACGTGATCGCCACCAACGAGGGCGACGAGGACTGGACCTTCGACCTCAAGGGCACGAAGTACACCGTCCCCGCCGGTGAGACCAAGACCGTGACGGTCCCCGTCGCCGAGGACGCGGCCTACGACTTCACGGTCACCGGCCCCGACGGCTTCGAGAAGAACTTCAAGGGTGTCCTCGACTGCAAGACGGCTGCCCCGGGCACCAAGCCGACCGTAGCCCCCTCCGAGTCGCCCTCCCCGGTCGCGACCGAGGGCCCGGCCACCGGTGGTCCGGCCGGCTCGACCACCGGCTCCTCCACCGGCGGCGGTGACCTCGCCGAGACCGGCAGCTCCTCCACCACGCCGGTGATCGCCGGTGTCGCGGCGGCGCTCGTCGTGGTCGGCGGCGGCGCCGTGTTCTTCCTCCGCCGGAAGAAGGCCGCCGGCCAGTAGTCCACGAACTCCGGGGCCCGGCCCCACCGCTTCGCCCCGTCGGTCATCCGGCGGGGCGAAGCGCTGCCGGACGGGAGCACCGGACGCCTGCTCCGGGCCGGACGTCCCATGGGCGCCACGGGAGTCCGCCTCGGCCGCGAGTCCGGCTCGCCGCCCGGGCGGGGGACCACCCTCGTCGCGGTGGCGCCGACCAGTGACCGGCCACGGGTGCCCCGTCGTTGTGCGGGTGGTGCCGTTGTTGTCAGCGGCGTCGGCGGCGAGCGGTGAGGAAGAGCGCACCGCCGGCGCCGAGCAGGACCGCGGTGGTGGCGATCAGTGCCGTGCCGGCCGCGGAGCCGGTGTCGGGGAGCCGGCCGGGCCCGTGGTGGCCGGGCGGGTGATGGCCCGGCCGGCCGGTGGCCGTGCTCGCCATCACACCGGCCGCACGGTCCCTGTGCGAGGACGCCCGGACCCACGGGGGCGGATTCCTCAACACCTGGACCCAGGAACACCGTTCCCCACGCCGTACCGCCGCTCCACCACCACCCGCGCCGCCCGCATCACCGCGATCGGGGGGACGGTTCCGGACACCGGGATCGGCATACCGCTCCGGCGGCAGCCGCACCGCGACAGGCCGCGCCGTGTCCGGCACCGCCTGGTGGCCCGCCGTCCGGGCGACGACGGCGATCCGGCGAAAGACCCTAGCCGCGCCGCCCCTTGTAATTGATCTTCATGGTGTCCATGTCCGTCACCGTGGACCGCAGTGCGCCATGCCCGTACCCGTGCTCGTCGAGGTAGGTCTCGGCCCGGTCCTCGGCGATCGCGGCCGCCATCTCCTCGCCGTCCTCGGCATCGCAGACGACCACGTACCGGAAGCTGAAGTGCTTGAGCACGCGGTCGTACGTGAGCGAGCCCTCCTCGGTGAACTGCATCGCACTCAGGCCGTGATCGTCCACCTCGGACAGCAGCCGGGCACGGGCCTCGTCCGTCAGACCGTCCCAGGTGCCACGCACGATCACTCGGTAGGTGTGCTGCGTGCTCATCGTGTTCCGCTCCGCGTTCCGTTCGGGCATGCCGCACCGGCCACTGCCACTGATCCCCGTCGAGGACCAAGGCTACGGCGACGTGGGCGGTGCGCACCCGAATTATCGGGAGGCGGGCCCCGGGGACCGCCTCCGCCGGGTATTTGCCGAAGTCTGACGGCGAAGCCCCCTGGCCAGGGCGTTGTCGAACGTGTTCCATGGTCATCGGGGGGCGCCCGGACCTGTGGCGGCCCGCGCGAGGGAGCGAGGTTGCCTTGGCCACGACCGTGCGACGTACCGTACTGACTCTGCCCGCCGGGCCGCTGGGCCCGGAGAATCCGCTGCCCGCGCTGCGGCCGCTCGACGAGACGCATGTGGTCGACGAACGTGACCGGGCCGCACTGCCACGTGACATGGCACGCCAGATCGGCTTTCAACCACTGTCCACCGTGCTGCCGGCGCGCATCCTCGACGGCTTCGGGCGCGAGCGCACCCCCACCGCACTCGACGCGATCGTCATCGAGAACGACCGGCTGCGGGCCACCGTGCTGCCCGGACTCGGCGGCCGTATCCACTCCCTCCACCACAAGCCGACCGGCCGGGAACTCCTCTACCGCAACCCCGTCCTGCAGCCCGCCGACTTCGCGCTCAACGGCGCCTGGTTCTCCGGCGGCATCGAATGGAACATCGGCGCCACGGGCCACACCACGCTGTCCTGCGCCCCGCTCCACGCGGCCCTGGTCCCCGCGCCCGACGGCGGCGAGATGGTCCGCCTCTGGGAGTGGGAGCGGCTGCGCGACCTGCCGTTCCAGGTCGACCTGTGGCTGCCGGAGGACTCCGCCTTCCTGCACGTCGGCGTACGGATCCGCAATCCGCACGAACACACCGCGCCCGTGTACTGGTGGTCCAACATCGCCGTCCCCGAAGGCGAACGCACCCGCGTCCTCGCCCCCGCCGACGAGGCCTGGCACTTCGGGTACGAACGGACCCTGACCCGGGTTCCGGTCCCGGTGTCCGGCTCCGTCGACCGGACGTACCCGCTGCGCGGCGAATTCCCCGCCGACTACTTCTACGAGGTGCCCGACGGCGCCCGCCGCTGGATAGCCTCGCTCGACGAGGACGGCCACGGGCTCGTCCAGACGTCGACCGATCTGCTGCGCGGCCGGAAGCTGTTCCTCTGGGGCAGTGGCGCCGGCGGGCGGCGCTGGCAGGAGTGGCTGACCGAGCCCGGCACCGTCGGATACGCCGAGATCCAGGCCGGGCTCGCCCGCACCCAGCTGGAGCACGTCCCCCTCGAACCGGGCGCCGAGTTCAGCTGGCTGGAGTCGTACGGGCCGCTGTCCGCGGACCCGCTCACCGTGCACGGCGAGGACTGGGCGGCGGCCCGCGCCGAGACCGAGCAGCGGCTCGCCGAGGCGTTGCCGCGGGCCGATGTCGAGGCCGCGTACGCCGCCTGGCGCCCCTTCGCCGACACCGAACCGGGCGAGTCGCTCGCCACCGGATCGGGCTGGGGAGCGCTGGAAGTCAGACGGGGCAAGTACGAGCTTCCCGGCACCCCGTTCGCCGACGCCACCCTGGGTGAACAGCAGCAGCCCTGGCTGGAGTTGCTGGACCAGGGCGCTTTCCCCGAGCCGCACCCGGTGGTCCCGCCCGGTCCCTCCCTGGTCTCCCCGCACTGGCGCGACATGCTGGAGACGGCTCCGGCCGAACCCCTCACCGAGTACCACCTGGGCATCGCCCAGTGGCATGCCGGTGACCGCGCCCAGGCGGTCCGCAGCTGGGAGCGCGGACTGGTGCTCGCCCCGTCGCGCTGGCCGCTGCTGCGGTGTCTCGCCGTCGCCGCCGAGGAGGGCCGGCAGCGGGACCGGGCCGCGGACCTCTACGGCGAGGCGTTCGACGACCTGTGCGCGGACCGCCGCGACGAGGACGAGGACTGGACGGCGGCCGCGACCGCGCTGGGCCGGGAGGCGGTGGAGGCACTGCTGGCGGCCGGGCGCCCCGCGGCGGCCCGGTCCGTATGGGCCGCCCTGCCTCCGGCGGTCCGGCAGCGCGGCCGGTTCCGTCTGCTGGAGGCCCGGCTGCTGATCGCCGAGGACGACCGGGCCGCCGCCCGCGCCGTCTTCGACGAGGGCTTCGAGGTCGAGGACCTGCGCGAAGGCGCGCAGATCCTGGACGAGGTGTGGGCCGGGCTCACGGACGAGCCGCTGCCCGACCGGTACAACTTCCGGATGCGCCCCGAGCGCTGACGAGGCCGCACCGACGCCGTCCGGCCCTCACCGGCCGGACGGCAGGGCCCGGTCGACGTACTCGAAGACCGAACCGTCCGGGTGCACCGCGATCAGATTGCGGCCGACCGGCGTCGGCACCGGACCCGCGATGATCCGGGCGCCGACCCGGCTGAGGGAGGCGTGTGCGTCGTCGACGTCCTTGACCGCGATCGTCGCCGTCACCTTGCGCAGGATCTCCAGCTCCGACTCCGGGCCGCTCATCAGGAGAAAGCAGCTGATCGCGGCGACCGAGACCCCACCGCGCTCGAAACGGAGCGCCGAACTGCCCGTGAGGTCCTCGTAGAAGGCCACCGCGGCCTCCAGGTCGTCGACGCAGATACGCAGCGTGGTTCCCAGAATGTCCATGCGCACAAGGGTAGTTGGCGGCACATGGGAGTGTGATCGATTCGGGGGAGGGGCGGCGTGCTCAGGCCCGGCAGAGCACCTCGCCGTGCGGGACCATGAACCAGGCGTCGTCCGCCGCGCCCCACTCGCGCCATGCGGTGGCGATCTCCGCCAGTTCCCCGGTGCTCGCACGGCCGCCGTCGACGGCCATCCTCGCGTACGCCGAACCGACCGTGCGGTCCGCCCACATGCCGCTCCACCAGGCCCTGCTCTCCGGGGTGGCGAAGCACCAGCTGGCGGCGGTCGGGGTGATGTCGGTGAAACCGGCCCGGCGGGCCCAGGAGAGCAGCCGGCGGCCCGCGTCCGGCTCGCCGCCGTTGGCGCGGGCCACCCGGCGGTAGAGGTCCAGCCAGTGGTCCAGGCCGGGCACCTGCGGGTACCAGGCCATCGCCGCGTAGTCGCTGTCGCGGGCCGCGACCACGCCGCCGGGGCGGCAGACGCGCCGCATCTCGCGCAGCGCCTGCACCGGGTCGCCCACATGCTGGAGGACCTGGTGGGCGTGGACCACGTCGAAGGAGTCGTCGGGGAAATCCAGGGCGTGCACATCCGCAGTGGTGAACTCGACGTTGTCCAGGCCACGTTCGGCCGCGGCCTCGGCCGCCCGGGACAGGATCTCCTCGGTGGTGTCGACGGCGGTCACCCGGCCGGGGGCCACCAGCGCGGCCAGATCCGCGGTGATCGTGCCCGGGCCGCAACCCACGTCCAGCACGGTCAGACCGGAGCGGAGCTCGTCGAGCAGATAGGCCGCGGAGTTGGCGGCGGTGCGCCAGCGGTGCGAGCGCAGCACCGACTCGTGGTGGCCGTGGGTGTAGACGGCGGTCTCCTTCGGCATGGGTGTGGATCCTTTCTCGGAACGCGGCCGCGACCGCGGGCCGCGAAGCGTTGATCGGTTCCGTCACCGTACGCCGGAGTGTCGAAGTATGAGATACGCGTCTTGATATATGGGCGGCTCGCGCCCGGGCGCCGGGCCGGGAAGAGTGGACGCATGGCATCTGTCTCCGCAAGTGAACTCCTCGAACGCCACGGCGAGGCGCTCCGGCTCTTCACCGACCGGGTGCACGCGGTGCGCGAGGACCAGTGGTCCTCGCCCACTCCGTGCACCGAATGGACCGTCCGGGACCTGGTCGCCCATCTCACCTCCGAACAGCTCTGGGTGCCGCCGCTCGTCACCGAGGGCCGCACCGTCGCCGAGGTCGGTGACGCCTTCGCGGGCGATGTGCTGGGCGAGGACCCCGTGGCCGTGTGGGACCGGGCGGCGGCCGGGGCGCGCAGGGCGTTCGAGGCGCCGGGCGCGCTGGAGAGGACGGTGAACCTCTCGTACGGGAACACCGCCGCCGACGCCTACTGCGCGCAGATGGTGGCCGACGCGGTGGTGCACGCCTGGGACCTGTCCCGGGCGATCGGCGCCGACGATCGGCTGCCCGCCGGGCTGGTCGACTTCACCCGCCGCGAGGTCGGGCCGTACGCGAAGGACCTCTCGCGGAGCGGACTGTTCGACGCGCCCGTGGAGACCGCACCGGACGCCGACCAGCAGACCCGACTGCTCGCGCTGCTCGGCCGACGGGCCTGAGGCCCGGCCCGGGTCCGGCCGGGCGCTCCGGTCGGCCCGGCTGCCGACCGGAGCGCCGCAGGAGGTGCCGGGAGGCACGGTCGCCGGTTGCCGGGGCGGGGTACCGGGCCGGCGCCCGGTCAGCGTGTGGCGAGCAGTTCGAGCGTATCGATCACGCGGTTCGAGAAGCCCCACTCGTTGTCGTACCAGGCGACCACCTTGATGTGGCGCCCGTCGACACGGGTGAGGGCCGAGTCGAAGATCGACGAAGCCGGATTGCCCGTGATGTCGGACGACACGAGCGGGTCGTCCGAATATTCGAGCACGCCTGCGAGCGGCCCCTCCGCCGCGGCACGGTAGGCGGCCAGCACCTCGTCGCGCGTCACGTCGCGGCTGACGGTGGTGTTGAGTTCGACGATCGAGCCCACCGGGACCGGCACGCGGATCGAGTCGCCGGACAGCTTGCCGTCGAGGTTCGGCAGCACGTGGCCGATGGCCTTGGCGGCGCCCGTCGTGGTCGGCACGATGTTGACGGCGGCGGCCCGGGCACGGCGGGCGTCACGGTGCGGACCGTCGTGGAGGTTCTGCTCCTGCGTGTAGGCGTGCACCGTCGTCATGAAGCCGTGCTCGATGCCGGCGAGGTCGTCGAGCACCGAGGCCAGCGGCGCCAGCGCATTGGTCGTGCACGAGGCGTTCGAGACGATGGTGTGCGCGTCCGGGGCGTACGCATCCGTGTTGACCCCGAACGCGAGCGTGACGTCGGCGCCGTCCGACGGAGCACTGACGAGCACCTTCTTCGCGCCCGCGTCCAGGTGGCCGCGGGCGGCCCCGGCCGACGTGAAGCGGCCGGTCGCCTCAAGCACGATGTCCACGCCGAGCCCGGCCCACGGAAGCTGCGCCGGTTCGCGCTCCGCGAGCACCGTGATGCGACGGCCGTCCACGACGAGGGCGTTCCCGTCGACGGACACCGGGCGGCCGAGCCGGCCGGCCGTCGTGTCGTAGGCGAGCAGCCGCGCGAGGGATCCGGGCTCCGTGAGGTCGTTGACGGCGACGATCTCAAGGGCGCTGTCGCGTTCGAGCAGTGCGCGGAACACGCTGCGTCCGATGCGGCCGAATCCGTTGATGGCAATGCGAGTCATTGGTGGTGTCCCTTCGGTTCGCCACCAATCTCGCGCGCCGCGTCCGCCTCTGACAGCGGCAGGATCGCCACGGTTCAAAAGGATCTCGCCACCGGGCGGCGGGCTACTCGCCCCGGGTGAAGGTGCGCCGGTACTCGCTCGGCGTCGTGCCGAGGATCCGCTGGAAGTGCAACCGCAGATTGGCACCGGTGCCCAGACCGACGTCGGTGGCGATCTGCTCGACGCTCCGCTCCGAACGTTCGAGCAGTTCGCGGGCCAGGTCGACGCGGGCGCGCATGACCCACTGCACCGGCGTGTATCCCGTGTCCTCGACGAAGCGCCGTGAGAACGTGCGCGGCGACACCGCCGCGTGCCGGGCGAGCGCTTCCAGGGTGAGGGGCTCGCCCAGTCGGTGGAGTGCCCACTCGCGGGTGGCGGCGAACCGCTCGCCGAGTGGCTCGGGCACGCTGCGTGGCACGTACTGCGCCTGACCGCCGCTGCGGTAGGGGGCCGCGACGAGGCGCCGGGCCGCGTGGTTCGAGGCTGCCACTCCGAGGTCGCTGCGCAGGATGTGCAGGCACAGATCGATGCCCGAGGCGGCGCCGGCCGACGTCAGCACGCTGCCCTCGTCGACGAACAGGACGTTCTCGTCGACCTGAACGAGCGGGTGCCGTGCCATCAGCGCCCGTGTGTAGTGCCAGTGCGTCGTGGCGCGCCTGCCGTCGAGCAGTCCCGTGGCGGCGAGCGCGAAGGCACCCGTCGAGATGGCGGCGAGCCGCGCGCCCCGGGCGTGGGCGCAGATCAGCGCGTCGAGCACGGAGCGCGGCGGGTCGTCGCGGTCCGGGAACCGGTAGCCGGGGACGAAGACGATGTCGGCCCACGCGAGTGCGTCGAGGCCATGGGCGACGTGGTACGACAGGCCGTCGCCGCCGGTCACGAGACCGGGCGCCGCCCCGCACACCCGCACCTCGTACGGCATGCTCGCGCGCGTCGAGAAGACCTGCGCGGGAATGCCGACATCGAGCGGTTTCGCGCCTTCGAGCACGAGCACGGCGACGCGGTACAGGCGGGAGTCCGACACGGGAGAAAGGTTACGTGGGGGTGTGACCCCGGTGTGCCCACCACCACCTGTCGCCGGTCCGTGGAGGCAGGCCCGGTACGACTGAGCGGTGCGGCCGGCCGCTCGGGCCGACTGCACCCTTCGCCGATCTCGGCCGGCAGCGGGTTGGTGAACAGGTCGTTCCTGCCCTCGGCGAAGCCGCCCCAGGACTGGATCTGCACGCCGTGCTCCCGCATGAGGTCCTGGTAGTCGGCGTGCCGGAAGAAGGGGTGGGTCTCGATCTGGTTGACCTGCGGGGTGACCTCGTTGTTGTCGATCAGGTCAAGGAGCCGGCCGGGGCAGAGGTCGGCGACACCGGTCGCCTTCGCGAGGCGCTCCCGGTCGAGGGCTTCCATGGCACGCCACTGGCCGTGGACATCGCCGAAGGGCTGGTTGGTGTATCAGGTACAGGTCGAGGTGGTCCGGGCCCAGCTTCTCCAGCGATGCGACGAGCGCGCGCTTGGTGTTGTCCTCGTCGGGGGCGTCCCGGACCCACGGTTCGGTGGTGACGGACAGGTCCTCGCGAGCCATCTGTTCCTGCACCGGCCGCCCGCGAGCTGCTCACGACTGGGACCGTCGGATCACCGCCTGCGTCGCCCGCCTGCGCGCCATCGCCGGCACCGCTCCCGACGCCCCCGACCTCACCCAGCTCGTCGGCGAACTCCTCCTCAAGAGCCCCGACTTCGCGGGTCTCCGGGAGCGCTGCGAAGTGACCGGACGCAAGCCCGCCGACAAGACCTTCCAGCACCCGCGGGTCGGCACGCTCACCCCCACGTCCCGGTCCCTGCACGTGGAAGGCACCCCCGGCCAACGCATCGGCGCCTGCACCGCCGAGCCCGGCAGCCCCGACCACGGCGCCCTGCTCCTGCTCGACATGACCGCACCGGTCGCCTCGGTGCAGAACACGGCGCCACCGCTGAGCTGACCGTCTGCGCACGCCGCCCCCGGCCTCCACCGCAGCCAGGACGCGGCAAGCGCCGGATGTCACGCGGCACCGCGTGTTCTAGTGTGTGTTCGATATTCCGGCGTGAGAGGCAGAAGTGAACGCACCGCACGTGGACGTGGCCGTACATGAGCAGGCCGAACTCGGCGAGGGGCCGACGTGGGACGCGGCCACCGGCCGGCTGATCTGGGTCGACATCGTCTCCGCGCGAGTGCACACCTACGACCCGGTGAGCGGCCGCCGTACGGTGATGGCGACCGAACAGCACGTCGGGGCCGCCAAACCGCGCGCCGGCGGCGGACTCGTGGTCAATCTTCGCGACGGCATCGGCCTGTACGACGCCGGCGGCACCTTCCACTGGCTGGTTCACGACCCGGTGCCGGGCCGGCGCGGCAACGACGCGGCGGTCGCGCCCGACGGGGCGCTGTGGGCGGGCAGCATGCGCTACGACGGAGCCGCCGACGGCGGCAGCCTCACCCGCGTCGCCGCCGACGGCCGGGTGACCGCGGTGCTGCCCGTCGTGACGTGCGGCAACGGCATCGGCTGGAGCCCGGACGGCCGGCTGATGTACTTCATCGACACACCGACGCGCCGGATCGACGTCTTCGAATTCGACGGGGAACACGCAGTGGACCGGCGCCCGTTCGCCATCGTCGAGGAGGGCGCGGGATTCCCCGACGGGCTGACGGTCGACGCCGAAGGGGCCGTCTGGGTCGCCCTGTGGGACGGCGCCGCGGTGCGCCGGTACACGCCCGACGGCGCCCTGGACCGGATCGTCGCGGTGCCGGTCCGTCGCCCGACCGCCTGCGCCTTCGGCGGCCGGGACCTCGACGACCTGTACATTTCCACCGCCCGCACCGGGCTCACCGCCCCGCACCCGCTGTCCGGTTCACTGCTGGTGCTGCCCGGCGCGGGGCGCGGAATGCCCGGTACACCCTTCGCCGGCTGATCCCGTGTCATCGACGCCCGCCGCTTCGTCGGCGGGCGCGGTCGGCCGAACCCTCGTATAAAGGGCCCTGAGTGCGAGACGGCGCGACAGGGTGACGGGGCGGCGGCGAAGGAGGCCCGGATGGCGCGGCAGCGGACCGAGCGGCCCGGACGGGCCGGGGGCGGCGCGCGCTCCGTACGCGAGGACCGCGGCCCCGTCCGGTACGGGCCGCCCGCCCCCGATCCGGGGCTGCCGGTGCTGCCCGAACTGGCCGAGGTGCTCGCCGCGGCGGCGGGCCGCAGCGAGCCCGAACCGACCGGCGGCGGCGAGGCCCTGCGCACGGCCGCGGCCGCCTACTGGGAGCGGCGCGGACTGCCCGGCAGCCCGGAGCGCATCGCCGCGGCCCCTGGCGCCTCGCCGCTGCTGCTCGCGCTGATCGCCGCGCACGGCGGCGACGTACTCATGCCGCGCCCCTGCCCCGCCACCTGGATCCCGCAGGCCCGGCTGCTCGGCAGGCCCGCCTACCATGTGCCGACCCCGGCCGAGTGCGGTGGCGTGCCCGACCCGTATGCGCTGCTGGAGACCGTGCGCAGGGTGCGTGCCGAGGGCGGCCGGCCCCGGCTGCTGATGGTCTCCGTCGTCGACGACCCGACCGCCACCGTCGCCCCGCCGGAGCTGGTCCGCGAGGCGTGCGAGGCGGCGATCGCCGAGGGGCTGCACGTCGTGAGCGACGAGACCTGGCGCGACACCCTGCACCGGCCGCACGAAACGGTCCTGCTCAGCCCGGCCGAGATGTGCCCGGACGACGTCACGGTCGTCTGCGATCTCGCCGGAGCGCTGGCCCCGTCCGCCTGGCCGGTCGCGGTCGCCCGGTTCCCGGACACCGAACGGGCGGCGGTGCGCCACGCCCGTACGCTCGACATCCTCACCGCGCTCGGCGCGCTCGTCGCGGGGCCGGTGGCCATGGCCGCCGCCCACGCGCTGCGCGAGCCCGGGGCCGTGACGGACCGGGTGCGCCGGGCCGCCGCGCTCCAGGCGAGGATCGCCGCCGCGGCCCACCGCGCGGTCCTGGCGGCGGGCGCGCTGGCCCGGCCCCCGCAGGCGGGCCGGCACCTCTACGCCGATCTGGGCCCGCTCAGATCCCGGCTGGCCGGCCGCGGCGTCACGGACTCGCTGGAACTGGAGGAGTACCTGACAGAGCGTCTCGGCGCGCCGACGCCGGGCGGACACCGGTTCGGCGACGAACTGGGGGCGCTGCGGGTACGGCTGGGCACCGGGACGCTGCTCGGGTCGACCCCGGAACAGCAACTGGAGTCCCTCACCGCTGTGGCGCCCCTGGAATTGCCGCATGTGGCCGAGGCCCTGAGCATTTTCGCAACGGCCCTCGACGAACTCCGATGAGGAACTGCGAGACGGGAGTCTCTCGATGACGGAACAGACCGAGCGCTCCCGCACCGGGACCGCACAGCCGCTACCGCACCACGGCCCCCAGGTCCGGATCGTCGCACCGCGTCCGCTCGGCGAGATCCGGACCTGGCCCAAGAGCTTCGCGGACCGGCTCACCGCACCCCTCCCGGGTGTCATGGGCATGTCCCGACTGGCCCGTGAGCACGCCCTGCGGCCCAACGCGGAAGGACTGCGTGGCATCCACCGGCTCCCGTACGCCCCCGAACCCCTGCCCGACACCCCCGAGGGCGCCACGGCCGTCACCTGGGCCGGGCACGCCAGCTGGATCATCCGCACCGGCGGACTGACCGTCCTCGCCGACCCCGTCTGGTCCCGGCGCATCCTCGGAACCCCGGCCAGGATCACTCCGGTCGGCGTCCGCTGGCAGGACCTGCCGCCCGTGGACGCCGTCGTCATCAGCCACAACCACTACGACCACCTCGACGCCCCCACCCTGCGCAGACTGCCCCGGGACACCCCGCTCCTCGTCCCCGCCGGACTCGGCCGCTGGTGCCGCCGTCGCCGCTTCACCTGCGTCACCGAACTCGACTGGTGGGAATCGGCCGAGATCGACGGCGTCCGCTTCGACTTCGTACCGGCCCATCACTGGTCCAAGCGGACCCTCACCGACACCTGCCGCTCCCTGTGGGGCGGCTGGATCATCACGGCCCCCGGCCCCGAGGCGCAGCGCATCCACTTCGCCGGGGACACCGGCTACGGGCACTGGTTCGGCGAGATCGGCAGCCGGTACCCCGGGATCGACCTGACCCTCCTGCCGATCGGCGCGTACGAACCGCGCTGGTGGCTCGGCGACGTACACACCGATCCCGAGGAGGCGGTGCAGGCGTACGAGGACCTCGGCGCCCGTGCGATGGCGCCGATGCACTGGGCCACCTTCCTGCTCTCCGCGGAACCCGTACTCGAACCGCTGACCCGGCTGCGTACCGCCTGGCAACGGGCCGGACACCCCCGCGACCGGCTCTGGGACCTGCCGATCGGCGCCTCGCGGGTGCTGGAACCGGCACCCCGCCCGATCAGTGGCTGAACCGCGCCCGCGTCCTGCGCCACACCGCGGGAGCCCCGCTGACCAGCAGCGTCAGACCCACCGCGGCGACCACCCCCTGCCACGGCTCGGGGAAGAGCGAACCGCCCAGTATCCCGATCAGCTGGTACGTCGCCGCCCACGCCAGACACGCCGGCACATCGCCACGGGCGAACCGCCGCAGCGGCATCCGGCCCAGCAGGCACGCCAGCATCACCGGAATCCGCCCGGCGGGCACCAGCCTGGACAGCACCAGCACCATCGCACCGTGCTCGTCCAGCTTCCGCTGCGCCTGCGCCAGCCGCTCAGGAGCCGCCCGGTCCCGGATCGCCCGCAGCCACCTGGAACCGTTCCTCGACCGCACCCCGCGCTGACCGAGCCAGTACAGGCAGACGTCACCGAGGAACGCCGCGGCCGAGGCCACCGCGAAGACGATCAGCAGCGAGAACGGCGACGACTGATGCAGCGCCACCACCGCGGCCGAACTCACCAGCGCACCCGTCGGCACCACCGGCACCAGCGCCCCCAGTGCCACCAGCAGGAACAGCGACGGATAGCCGACCGCCTGCTGCGTCGACTCCGGGGGCAACTGCCCCACGACCTGATGGATCACCTGGCGGCCTCCGGCCGCACATGTTCACCGTGGGACAGCCGGTGCACGGACACCTCCGGCGCCAGCAGCGCCGCCTTGCGGACGAACTCGTCACCCGGCGAATGGAATTCGTGCGGCCTGACCGCGTCCATGCCGATCGGCCAGTATGTGCCGTAGTGCACCGGCACGGCCGACCGCGGTGCCAGCCGGGCCAGCGCCTGCGCCGCCCGGCCCGCGTCCAGATGACCGTGGCCAAGATGCGGACCCCAGCCGCCGACCGGCAGCAGCGCCACATCCACCGGACCGACGGCCTCGGCCATCGTGTCGAAGAGCCCGGTGTCCCCGGCGAAGTACGTCCGCGCCTCGCCCTCGACCACGAAGCCGAGCGCGGGGGAGCGATGCGGACCCATCGGCAGCCGCCTGCCGTCGTGCAGCGCCGGAACCGCCCGCACCCGCACCTCGCCGACCCGGACCTCGTCGCCCGCGGCGACCTCGGTGATCCGCAGCCCGCGCATCGAGCGCAGCACCCGCAGCCCCGGCACCGCGCGCACCGCGCCCACCGGCACGATCAGCCTGCTGCCGGGGGCGAGTCTGGCCAGGGACGGCAGATGCAGATGGTCGGAGTGCAGATGCGAGACGAGCACGACATCCGCGACCGCGGCCTCGGGGCCGGGCAGCTCACCGCGGCGGCGCCGCAGATGTGCCATGCGTCGCACGAAGAGCGGATCGGTCAGCACCCGGACCCCGGAGTCCTCGATCGTGCAGGTGGCATGACCCCACCAGGTGACTTCCACCGGCACGCGATCCCTCCTCGTTCCCGGACTCCTCGAATCCTGTCCCCGGCATCGAGCCTAAGGGTTGGGGGCGCGCAGATGGTCCGGGCCCGCGCCCCGCACTCCTCCCGCTCCCTCCCGTCCCGGCGCGCGCCTTTTTGCGCGGGAGGGCGGAGGGTAGGGTCGCCGATACGCCTAGCACCGGGGGAACGGCCATGGTGGACGTGACGGACGTACGGGTGGCGGCCATCGCCAGCCTCACACCGCTGGAAGAGCTCGACAACGACCCGTTCCTCGTGGACACCCGCAGCCAGCAGGACATGTGCGCCCGCTGGGCCGCGGACAAGGGCTACGTCGTCACCCGGCAGCTGCGGCTCTACGGACTGCGCCCCGACCACCACGCCCTGTGGACCGACGTCGAGAGCGGCGACGTCGAACTCTTCGTCGCCGCCAACGACCGGGTGCTGGCACGGGCCCTCACCTCGGTGCCGGAGTTCGCCGCGGAGTGCGAGCGGCGCGGTGTGCGCCTGGAGCTGGCCGGGCTGGACGAGCCGCCGTACAACGCCCGTGCCAAGGCGAGCGTGCACCGCAGACTCTCCATGCCGACCGCCGGCTACGACGGCTGCTGACCGTCCGGCCCCGGTGGTCCGCGGCCCCGCTGTGAAAAGCTGGGGGGCCGAGGCCCGGAACGGCGGGGGCCGGACGTGAGGTGGAAAAGGCGTGAATGACGGGCGATGGCGAGCAGCCGGCAGCGCCCTGATGCGAGTGGTCGTGGTGTGGGCGGTCTCGACGCTCACGATGCTGGCGCTCGCCGGGATCCTGCCGGACTTCCAGCTCCAGTCGGACGACGGCGACAGCATAACCAAGACCGCGTTCACCGCCGCCTGGGGCGCCGGCGCGTTCGGTCTGCTCTCCGCACTGGTCTGGCCGCTCCTGGTGAGGGCGCTGCTCATCGTGCCCGCACTGGTTCTCGGGCTGCTCGTGTTCTTCCTGAACGGCTCGCTGCTGCTGCTCGCCCTGCGGCTCATCCCGGACGGGCGCGGCGCCGCCAACCCGGAGACGGCCGTCGTCGTCGCTGCCGTGATGTCCGCCGTCGCCTCGGCGACCTCCACCGCGCTCGCCGTCCGTGACGACAACGCCTACCGGCGCAGGCTCTCCCGGCTGGCCGTCCGCCGCCGGCGCCGCACCGGCACGGACAGCGGACGCAGCGGACCGCCGGGCACCGTCTTCCTCCAGCTCGACGGCGTCGGCCACGACGCGCTCGCCCGCGCCGCCGACGAAGGGCTGATGCCGACCGTCGCACAGTGGCTGGCCGACAAGGAGGGGCACCGGCTCACCCCGTGGCGCACCGACTGGTCCAGCCAGACCGGGGCCAGCCAGCTCGGCATCCTGCACGGCAGCAACCACGACGTCCCCGCCTTCCGCTGGTACGAGAAGGAGACCGGCGACGTCATGGTCTCCAGCAGACCCGCCAGCGCCCTCGAACTCCAGCGCAGGGCCATCGCACGCACCAACGACCCTGGGCTGCTCACCCTGGACGGGGCCAGCCGCGGCAACCTCTTCAGCGGCGGCGCCGACCAGCTGGCGCTCGTCCTGTCCATGGCGGCCCGGTTCGGCAAGGGCCGCCGCTCCAGGGCCGGGTACTTCGCGTACTTCTCCGACCCGGCCAACGCCGTGCGCACCGCCCTCTCGTTCGTCGCCGAGGTCTGTCGCGAGATCGGCCAGTCGACCCGGGCGCGGATGCGGAAGGTCACGCCCCGGATCAAGCGCGGCGGGCTGTACCCCTTCATCCGGGCCTTCGCGACCGTCGTCGAACGCGATGTGGTGGTCTCCGCCGTCATCGGGGACATGTTCGCCGGCCGGACCGCCGTCTACGCCGACCTGGTCGCCTATGACGAGGTGGCGCACCACTCCGGACCCAACAGCCGCGACGCGGAGAAGGTGCTCGCCCGTCTGGACCGCTCGCTCGCCCTGATCGTCAAGGTCGCCGAGCACACCCCGCGCACCTACCGGATCGTGCTGCTCTCCGACCACGGGCAGAGCCCGGGGGAGACCTTCGCGGGGGCGTACGGGCTGACCCTCAAGGATCTGGTGCGGGCCGGCTGCGGGCTGCCGGTGTCCCGACGGGCGCAGCGCACCCCCAGCGGCTCGGAGGCGCGTGACGCGGTACGGATCGCCCTGCACCGGCCGGTCGGCGAGGGCGCGGCGGAACCTCTCGCGACCCCGTCCGACCCGGTGGTCCTCGCGTCCGGGAACCTCGGCCTGATCTCCTTCCCCGACATCGCGGGGCGCGCCTCGCGCGAACAGCTCGACCGCAGTCACCCCGCCCTGCTCGGCACCCTCGCCAACCACCCCGGCATCGGCTTTCTGCTGGTCCGCAGCGAGGGACGCGGATCGGTGGTGCTGGGCCGCGGCGGCGCGGAGATCCCGGTGTCGGAGCTGGTGGACGGGGAGGGGCCGCTGGCCCCGTTCGGCCCCGGGGCGGCCGCGGCGGTGCGGCGGACTGACACCTTCCCGCACGTCGCCGACATCATGGTCAACTCGATGTACGACGGCGCCACGGGCTGCGTGCACGCCTTCGAGGAACAGATCGGCTCGCACGGCGGCCTCGGCGGCGAGCAGTCCCGGCCGTTCCTGCTGTGGCCGTCCGAGCTGTCCGCGCCGGTGGCCCCGGACACGGAGCTGGTCGGCGCCGAACAGGTGCACGGCGTGCTGCGGCGCTGGCTGCGGGAGTGCTCGGGCCCGCAGATTCCGCTGCCGCCACCGGGCGCGGCGGGCGGCACCGACGAGCCGGACGGAACGGTCCGGGCAGCCGGCTGAGGGCCGTTGTCAGTGGTGGGCGGCAGGATGGGGGCCATGACGAACTCAGCTGATGTGCTCGCCGACACCGCCGCCTACGCCGCCGCAGTCGAAGAGGCGTCGCGGGCCGCCGCCGCGTACTACGCCACGGGCGAGAGCACGCTCGACGACGACGCCTACGACCGGCTGGTGCGGGGGATCGCCGCATACGAACACGAGCACCCCGAGGAGACGCTGGACGCCTCCCCGACCGGCAAGGTGGCGGGCGGCGCCGCGACCGGGGACGTGCCGCACACCGTTCCGATGCTGTCCCTGGACAACGTCTTCTCGGCCGAACAGTTCGTCACCTGGACGGCGTCGCTGGAGCGCCGGATAGGCCGCCCCGTCGTGGCCTGGAGCGTGGAGCCGAAGCTCGACGGGCTCGCCGTCGCGGCGCGCTACCGGGCGGGCCGCCTGGAGCAGCTGATCACCCGGGGCGACGGCACCGCGGGCGAGGACGTCTCGCACGCGATCGGCACCGTGGTGGGCCTGCCCGAGCAGCTCGCCGAGCCGGTGACGATCGAGATGCGCGGCGAGATCCTCATGACCACCGAGCAGTTCGAGCAGGCCAACGCCGTACGCACCGAACACGGCGGCGCCCCCTTCGCCAACCCGAGGAACGGCGCGGCGGGCACCCTCCGTGCCAAGGACCGCGCCTACACGGTGGAGATGACGTTCTTCGCCTACGGTGCCCTGCCGCTGCCCGACTCCGGCGAGCTGGCCGACCGACTCGCCGGACTCCCGCACAGCGAGGTCCTCTCCTACGTCGCCCGGCTCGGCGTGCACACCGCGGCGGACACGGACGTCGCGCCGCGCACCGTCACCACCGTCGAGGAGGTGCAGAGCCGGGTCGAGGAAGTCGCCGCCCTGCGCGCCTCGTTGCCGTTCGGCATCGACGGCATCGTGATCAAGGCCGACCTCGCGGCCGACCGGCGCGAGGCCGGATCCGGGACCAGGGCGCCGCGCTGGGCCATCGCGTACAAGCTCCCGGCCGTCGAGAAGGTCACCCGGCTCCTGGCCGTCGAATGGAACGTGGGCCGGACCGGCATCATCGCACCGCGCGCCGTGCTGGAGCCGGTCGAGATCGACGGCTCGACCGTCAGCTACGCCACGCTGCACAACCCCGCCGACATAACCCGCCGCGATCTGCGCCTGGGCGACCGGGTGATGGTCTACAAGGCGGGCGACATCATCCCCCGGATCGAGGCCCCCGTCGCCCATCTGCGCACCGGTGACGAGAAGCCCATCGACTTCCCCGGGGCCTGCCCGCAGTGCGGCTCCGAGATAGACACCAGCGAGCAGCGCTGGCGCTGCGTCCGGGGCCGCGGCTGCCGGCTCGTCGCCTCCGTCTCGTACGCGGCGGGCCGCGACCAGCTCGACATCGAGGGCCTCGGCGCGACCCGGGTCGTCCAGCTCGTCGACGCGGGCCTGGTCGCCGACTTCGCCGACCTGTTCACCCTCGGCCGCGAACAACTGCTGGGCCTGGAACGGATGGGCGAGACCAGCACCGACAACCTCCTGGCCGCCATCGATGCGGCCCGGACCCAGCCGCTCTCCCGGGTCTTCTGCGCGCTCGGCGTACGCGGCACCGGGCGCTCCATGTCCCGGCGCATCGCACGGTACTTCGCGGACATGGACCGGATCAGGGCGGCCGACGCGGAGGAGCTCCAGCAGGTCGACGGCATCGGCAAGGAGAAGGCCGCGGGTGTCGTCGCGGAGCTGGTGGAGCTGGCCCCGCTGATCGAGAAGCTGGTGGCCGCCGGGGTGAACATGACGGAGCCCGGCGCGACGCCGCCGCCCGAGCCGGGGGAGGAGAGCACGGAAGGCGCTGTTGCCGACGGGGACGGGGAGGGGGACGGTCTGCCGCTGGAGGGGATGACCGTGGTCGTCACCGGAGCCATGACCGGCGCACTGGAGAAGCTCTCCCGCAACGAGATGAACGAGCTGATCGAGCGGGCCGGCGGGAAGTCCTCGTCCAGCGTCTCCAAGCGCACCTCGCTCCTGGTGGCCGGGGAGAAGGCCGGATCCAAGCGCACCAAGGCCGAGGATCTCGGCGTCCGGATCGCCGCACCGGACGAGTTCGCCGAACTGGTTGCCGTCTTCCTGCCGTCGGAGGTGTGACACACGACAGCCCCCGGCCCTTGGATTTTGCCCGGGAGTGGCTTTCTTTGCCTCCCTATTGCATAGTGAGGGCTCGGCCATGCCTCGCTATCAGCGGGTCCATGGGTGGTTTGCGTGGCTGCGGTAGCAGGGCGGGGGAGGGGCGATGCGTTCTCTGCACGACGGACGACGACTCGGCCCGTCCTCCCGCCGGGGCCACCGCGGTGTCACCCGTGGCCTCGCCCTCGATCTCGGCAGCTCCCGCACCCGCGTCTGGGTGCCCGGACACGGCGTCCTGGCCGACAGCGACGTCCACGACGACTCCGGTACGGAGTCGGGGCCCGGCCGCCCGGTCCGGCGGGGGCGCATCGTCGACCCCGAGTCCTGCGGCCGGCTGCTCGGCCGTATCGCCGACACGGCACTGGGTACGGACCGCACCGGCACCGTGATCGTGGTCAGCCACCCCGTCCTCGCCGGGGCCCGGCACCGTGCCGCGGCGGCGGAACTGATCGCCGGTCTGGGGCCGACGACCGTCATCGCCCTCGACAGCGCGAGGGCCGCCGCCGCATGCGCCGGACCACGGACCGGCGGGCCGCTGCTCGTCGTCGACATCGGCGCCGGACTGACCGAGGTGACCGTGCTCGTCGACGGGCAGGTCCGCGACGCCCGCCAGGCCGAGACCGGGCTCGACGACCTCGACCCGGCCCGGCCGCCTGCCGCCGTCGCCCGCACCGTGCTGGACATGATCACGCAGATGTGGAAGCAGGACCGGCACGGCGCCGTCCTCGGCGCCCTGCGCAAGGGCCCGTTGCTGACCGGGGGCGGTGCCGCCCGCCCCGACATCACCGACGGGATCGCGCTCCGCCTCGGCGTCCCGGTCCGTCCCGCCGACGACCCGGCGACCGCGGTCGTACGCGGCGCCGGCCTGGTCCTCAGCTCCGTACTCCGCCGGGCCGGCACGGCACCGGCCCCGACCGGCGAAACCGGGTGACCCCCCTCCCGGGGCCGCCCCCGGGGAAGGTGTCCCCGAGGGCACGGCCGGGCGCCCCGGCACACCCCGGCACCGCGCGGTCGGCCCGGCTGCTCCTCGCCGCCCTTCTGCTCGCCGTCCTCACCGTCGTCGGCGGCACCCCCGCAGCCGCCGGTTACGTACTCCCCGCCCGGCCGTCCGCCGGGGTACCGCCCTCCGCCGCGTACACACCCGGCGCCCATCAGCCCACCCAGCACACCGACCGGACCGCCCGCGCCGGCGCCTTCCACGACTCCCGGCGCAGCCGCACCGTCACGGCCACCGACCACCACCGGTCCCAGCCGCCGCCCGCACCCCGTCCCCTGCCCCGGGCCGGCAGCGACCAGGCTCGCACGGCGCACCACCTCCCGCCGCCCGGCCCGGACCTCGTCCTGCTGCCCGGCGCGCCCGGCATCCACACGCCGCGCCGCGCCCACCGCCCGGCCCCCGCCGCGCCCTCTCGTGCCACCGACCGTTCCCGCGTCACGCTCCCCGGCGTACGCGGGCCTCCGTGGACGGCCGTTCACCGGCCACCGGTCCTGTCACCGGTCCCGTCCCGCTGAACCGCCGTCCCGTCCTCGCCGAGGTGAGGGCGCCCGGCGCCCCCTCGGAGGAAACCCATGACTCGCGCCACCACGGTGCGGGCGGTTCTGGCTGCGGCCGTACTGCTCGTCTCCGTGCTCATCACGCTGACCATGTCACCCAGACTCGGCCTCGATCTTCAGGGCGGCACCCGAATGGTGCTCCAGGCCAAGGACTCGGACACCGCGAAGGCGGACCGGGAGAGCACCGACCGCACCCTGGAGGTGCTCCGCCAGCGCATCGACTCCCTCGGCGTCGCCGAACCCACACTGACCCGTTCCGGCGAGGACCGGATCATCGTCGAACTCCCGGACGTCCAGGACCCGCGCAAGGCCGCCGAGGTCATCGGCAGAACCGCCCAGCTCAGCTTCCACGCGGTCCAGGGCCCCGCCACCGCTCCGAACGAGGACGGGGCGGACACCGAGCCCGGAGCCGAGCCCGGATCCAAGCCCGGAGCCGAGCCCGGTGCCGGCCGGAGCCCCGATGCCGGGCCGACGCTCCCCGATGAACAGGGCCGCGCCCTCGACCTCGGCCCGGCCAGGCTCTCCGGCGCCGGGGTCAAGGACGCCACCGCCGTGTTCGACGCCCAGCAGGGCGCCGGCTGGACCGTCTCCCTCGACTTCCACAAGGCGGCGGGCCGGGACTGGACCCGGCTGACCGGGGAAGCCGCCTGCCACCCGGTACAGGACGACCGGCGCCGCGTCGCCATCGTCCTCGACCAGCAGATCATCTCCTCGCCGCAGGTCTCGCCCTCCGTCGGCTGCAACGCCGGCCTGCCCTCCGGCTCCACCCAGATCACCGGATCCTTCAGCGCGGACGAGGCCCGCGAACTGGCCCTGCTGATCAAGGGCGGTGCCCTGCCGCTCCCCGTCGAGATCGTCGAGCAGCGGACCGTCGGCCCGACGCTCGGCGCCGCCGCGATCGATGCCAGCGCCCGGGCCGCCCTCATCGGCGCCGCCGCCACCGCGCTCTTCATCACCGTCGTGTACCGGCTCTTCGGCGCACTGGCCGCCGTCGCCCTCGCCGCCTACGGACTGATCTCCTACGCGGCCCTGGTGGCCCTCGGCGTCACCCTCACCCTTCCGGGCCTCGCCGGATTCGTCCTGGCCATCGGGATGGCGGTCGACGCCAACGTGCTGGTCTTCGAGCGGGCCAGGGAGGAGCACACCCAGCATCCTGGGCGGTCGCTGCGCTCCTCGCTGATCGCCGGATTCCGCGGCGCCTGGAGCGCCGTCGCCGACTCCAACGTGACGACGCTGATCGCGGCCGGACTGCTCTTCTTCCTCGGCTCGGGACCGGTGAAGGGCTTCGGCGTCACCCTTGCCATCGGCGTACTGGCCTCCATGTTCTCCGCGCTCGTCATCGCCCGCGCACTCACCGAGATCGCCGCGGGCTCCCGGTTCGTCGGCGACTACCGGGGCGTCAACGGCATCTCCGGCCCCGGCCGGGTGCGCACCTGGCTGACCCGCCGCGACCCCCAGCTGATGCGGTCCCCGCGCCGCTGGCTGCTGATCTCCTCGGCACTGGTCGCCGTCGCCGTCCTCGGCATCCTCGTACGCGGCGTCAACCTGGGTGTCGAATTCACCGGCGGTCGGCTCGTGGAGTATTCGACCAGCCGGCCCGTCGACGTGGAGCGGGCCCGCACCGCCCTGGCCGGCGCGGGCTTCGGCGATGCCGAGGTCACCACGGCGGGTGCGGGCGACCTCTCCGTACGGACCGGGAAGCTCGACAACGACGGCGAGCACGCCCTGCGCGCAGCCCTCGCGGAGGAGGGCGGCAAGACCACCAAGGTCCGCGACGAACTCATCGGCCCCAGCCTCGGCGACGAACTCCGGCGCAATGCCCTGATCGCGCTCGGCATCGCAGTCCTGGTCCAACTGGCCTATCTGGCGGTCAGGTTCCGCTGGACGTTCGCGGTGGCCGCGGTCGGAGCCCTCGTCCATGACGTCATCGTCCTGGTCGGCGCCTTCGCCTGGCTGGGGCGCACCGTCGACGGCATCTTCCTGGCCGCGCTCCTCACCGTCATCGGATACTCCGTCAACGACTCGGTGGTGGTCTTCGACCGGGTGCGGGAACTGTGGGCGAAGGCCCGCCGCCGGCCCGTCGCCGAGGTCGCCAACCGGGCCGTCCTGCAGACCGTCCCGAGAACGCTCAACACCGGAATGGGCGCCCTGTTCATCCTCACCGCACTCGCCGTGCTGGGCGGTGACTCGCTCGCGGACTTCGCGCTGGCCCTGCTCATCGGGATCTGCGTCGGCACGTACTCCTCGGTGATGACCGCGGTCCCGGCCGCCCTCGTCCTGGAACGGAGCAGCAAGGCCCCGCCGCCCGCCCGGAAGCGGTCTCCCGGCCGCCGCTCCGGTACGAGAACGGCGCGTCGGGATCCGCTCGACAACGGGGCACGCGTGTAGCGACCGGTGCTCCTCCCGGCCCGCCGTGCCGGGAGGAGCACTGTGCGTCGGTCATGGTGTTCCACGGGCCCGGGGCGCACAATTCCGAGCAGCCGTCCCCGTGATCGGAGTGTGCCCGTGCCCATGCCCGTCCTGCTGCGTGAGGCCTGGAGCACCGTCGTTCCGGATCTGAAGGACCGTCATGGACCGCTGCCGCCCCTGATGCTCGCCCTGACCGTCGTCACCGGGCTGGTCGACGCCGTCAGCTATCTGGAGCTGGGCCGGGTGTTCGTGGCGAACATGACCGGCAACGTGGTCTTCTCCGGCTTCGCCATCGCCGGAGCCCCCGGGTTCTCGCTCGCAGCGTCCCTCGTCGCGCTCGCCGCGTTCGCGGCCGGGGCACTGCTCGGCGGCCTGATCGTGCACCGCACCCAGACGCACCGCGGCCGGATGCTGCTGTACGCGCTCCTCGTGGAGACCGCCTGCGTCCTGGCCGCGCTGATCGTCACCGCGGCCTCCGGCCACCCGTTCACCGGCGGGGTCCGCTTCGCGCTCGTCGTGCTCCTCGGCCTGGGGCTCGGTGTGCAGAACGCCGTGTCCCGGGCGCTGGCGGTTCCCGACCTCACCACGACCGTGCTGACCCTGACCATCACCGGCATCCTCTCCGACAGCCGGTTCGCCGGCGGAGGCGGCAGCCGGGCCGGACGGCGGGTGCTCTCGGCCGCCGCGATGATGCTGGGCGCGGTCGCCGGCGCCATGGCCGTACTGCACGGGCATCCGAGGCTTCCGCTGCTGATCGCCGCGGCCGTGCTGGCCTGCGTGACCGTCGCGGCGACCGTCCTGGCGCGCTCCCGGGCGCAGTGGGTCGCTCCGGTCGTCAGGAAGTGAGCGCGCGCAGATGGTCGGCGGTGGCCCGGTCGGCGGGCAGGAACGTCTCGATCGCCAGCTCGGCCACCGTCACATCCATCGGCGTGTTGAACGTCGCGATGGAGCAGACGAAGGAGAGCACCTCTCCGTCGTGCTCGATCAGCAACGGCAGCGCGAACGGCAGCGACGGGGCGGCCCCGGCGCCGATGGAGCCGGTGCTCTCCGGTACGGGATAGCCCGCGACCTCCTCGTACACCTCGCGAAGCTCCGCCGAACGGGCCAGGGCGATCTGACGCTCCATCTGGGCCAGCAGATCGGCCCGCCACTCCCGCAGATTCCGGATGTGCGGGGCGAGCCCGTCCGGGTGCAGGGTGAGCCGCATGGCGTTCAGCGGCGGCACGAGCAGGTGCTCGGCCACCTTGTCCATCAGCAGCGCCATGCCCCGATTGGCCGCCACCACGTTGTACGTGCCGTCGACGACGAGCGCCGGATACGGGTCGTACGCCCGGAGCAGCCGCTCCATGCCCTCCCGCAGCGTGTCCAGCGCGGGGTCGTCGAGCGCGGTCTGCGCGTAGCGCGGGGCGTAACCGGCCACCACCAGAAGGGCGTTGCGCTCCCTGACCGGGACTTCCAGGTGCTCGGCCAGCCGCAGGATCATCTCCTCGCTGGGGCGGGACCGGCCCGTCTCGATGAAGGAGATGTGCCGGGCCGAGGAATCGGCACGGAGCGCCAGTTCCAGTTGGCTGATCCGGCGCTGCTCCCGCCAACTGCGCAGCAGCGGCCCTACCCCCGTGTCAATCGCGACAGTCGTCATACCCAGACCGTAACGTCACCGGCACCGCCGACCGGCACCGTTCACCGATGAGGGAGTCGCCGCATGCCCGCCGCACCGCTGTCGCAGCAGGAGATCGAGGACCGTCTGGGCGACCTGCCCGGCTGGTCGCTGGAGGGCGACCGGATCACCTGCACCTACCGGCTCCACAGCCACTTCGCCGCCCTCGGACTGACCGCGCACGTCGCCGCGATCCAGGACGAACTGAACCACCACTCCGATCTGACCCTCGGCTACAACACCGTCTCCCTCTCCGTGAACACGCACGACGCGGGCGGTGTGGTCACCGAGAACGATCTGAAGCTGGCCGCGCGAGTGGCGGCGATCGCCGACGGACACGGGGTGCGGTAGCCGGGGCGGCACGCGGTGCGCGTCACGCCACATGTCACATAGCCGCCCCGAACCGCGGATGTGCGGCGAGCCAGCGCGTATAGCTCTCGCTGCGCTCCGCCGCCGCCGCGTACGCCGCCCGGGTGTGCCCGCTCACCGCGCCCGCCGCGGCAGCGGCCGCCGCCGACCGAGGATGCCAGCCCAGCAGATGGCGCCAGCTGAGCGGCGAGCCGGTGATCGGCCGTGTCACCACCCCGGGTGTCGGCGGGAACGTCGCCCGGCACAGCCCGACCGCCCGCCCCACCTGTACGAGATGGACGACGGACGCCGTGTCGGTCTCGTACACCGAGACCGGGCTGAACCCGGCCCGTGCGCACGCGCCGACGAAACAGTCGGCGAAACAGCCCTCGCCCGGCACGTCCGCCCAGCACTCGTCCGCCAGGGCGGAGAGGCTGAGCTCCTCGGCACCGGCCAGCGGATGGGAATCCGGCAGCATCACGAAGACCGGGTCGATGCCGATCACCTGCCAGGTCAACCGGTCGTGCGCGGGCGGCGGGCTCTGACCGCACGCCCCGATGAGCGCGAAGTCGAGCCTGCCGTCGATCAGTTGGGCGGCGATCTCGCCCACCGACCAGGAGGTGTACGTCGACACGGGAGCGGCCGGGTGCGCGGCGACCAGCCGGTCCACCAGACCGCCCAGCAGCGGTCCGTGCGTGCCGCCCAGCCGGAAGCGTTCCATGGTCCCCCAGGCGTTGGCGAACCGCACCGCCTCCTCCTGGAGTTCGCTCACGGCGGGCAGCACCACCCGGGCCCGTTCCAGCACCAGCTCGCCGAGGAGCGTGGGCCGGGCGCCGGTGTGGTCCCGGTCGAACAGCGGCCCGCCGAGCGCCTTCTCGATCCTCCGCAACTGCGCGCTCAGGGCCGGCTGGGCGAGCCCGAGGGCCGCGGCCGCCTTGGTCAGGCTCCCGGTGTCGGCGATGGCACGTACGGTTCGCAGATGGCGCAACTCCAGCTCCATAAACGCAAGTTATGGGCCCGGAGGCCTACCGGCAATATGCCGGTGTCCAATCGGCAGCGGCGTGTCCGGAACGATGACATACACCTGAACGCCCCGGACCCCGCACGCCTTGGGTCACCCGTCGGTGAGCTTGACCAGTTCGACGCCGCTGTACGCCGGTACCCCGTCCCGCGTGACGACCGCGCGGACCGTGACCCAGCCCGTGGCACCGCCGGGGTTCGGGGCGAGCCACACACTGCCGTCGGCGTCGGTGACCAGACGGGCGATCGGCCGGCCCTCGATCTCCCACTCGATGTCCGCACCGGTCAGGTCGACCGGTGCGCCGTCCCAGGCGGCGAGGGCCAGCGCCGCCCGGGTGGTGCCGGCGGCGGGGAGCTCGGCGGGTGTGGCGGTGAGCCGGAGGTCGGCGTGGATCGTGTCGGTCCGGTAGCCCGCCAGATCAGCCGGGTACCAAGCGAGTTCGGGAACGAACCGGCCGCCCGCCCAGCGCGCGAGATGGCCGGGCCGGTGGTGCGCGTCGTCGATCAGCGCGTACGTCGGGGTTCCGTGCTCGGAGGCGACGAAGCCGTGCGGCGCGACGGTCACCGTGCCCAGGCCGCCGGGCAGTGGCAGCGCGCGGGGCTGGATGTCGTGGCTGGCCACGATCTCCACACCCCCGTCGAACACCGTCCGCGACACCTTCAGGTCCTCGGTGAGGTACCGGAACGCGGTCATCCGCCGCCCGAAGTACCGGCCGGCGACCCGCCGCTGGACCAGCGACAGGCCCTTGAGCATCTCGAATCCGCGCCCCGCCCTGAAGTCCCTCTCCATGTGCTGCGCCTGGTAGTGCAGATTGAGGCCGAAAGCCAGTGCCCAGCTCAGGTTCTCGGTGGTGTCGACGCCCCGGTCGAGGTTGTGCGGGTAGAACGCGACCTTGTCGTGCAGGACGCCGGTCCCCAGTGGCCACTGCTGCACCACGGCACCGTTGCGGTTGGGGCCGTCGTACGTGTTGGCCCGGTCGCCCTGCATGGTGTTGAGGAAGAAGCCGAGGCTCGACGTCAGAGTCTGGAAGAGCCGGTCCCCGCCCACCCCCTCGGTGCCGATCGGAAGGATCGCGGCCGACTGCGCGGTCTGCTCCACCAGTTCCTCGCAGTACGCGTACGGCGGTGCGCAGAAGTCGGCCGAGTAGTCGTACTCCCGGCGCGCGATCTCGTCCTGGAACATCATGTCCAGTCCGTAGGTGTCGCGGAATGTGCGGAGCTGGTCGAGGATCAGCGCCCTGGGCGCCTTCCGCCAGCCGCCGATGAGATACCCCGGGTTGTCGGTGTGGGTCTTGGTGACCAGCTTGCCGCGCCCGTCGCGGATCCCGATCCGCTCGACGCCGCCGAGCTCCGCCACCGCCCGGCTGTCGGGGTGCCACCACGTCGGGTTGGTGTACGCGCTGGCGTAGTGCCCGCCGTCGTGGATGGTGTCGATGAGCCGCTGGAACTCCGCGGGCCCGCCGAGGTAGTCGAAGGTGAGGAAGTCCGGGTAGTGGTGGTCGTGCTGCCCGTCGGAGTAGTAGCTGGCCAGCTCTACGCTGTACGGCCCGCCGGGCACGGCACGCAGGTATTCGAGGGCCGCTTCGGGCCGTCCCGTCGCCCAGGTGCCGCCGGTCGGCTGCCACAGGTCCACCTTGAGGTGCACCGCGTCGGGCAGCCCGGCGCGCAGCCGCGGGCCGAGCTTGTCCGACAGCCCGCGCCAGGAGTCCATCCCGTTGTCCGCCCGGTAGGCCGCGAACAGGTCGAACGCGGTGCCCCCGGCCACCAGCCGGGTCGCGGGCAGGCCCCCGGTCCCGCCGGGGGCGATCCAGGCGTCCAGCCGGTGCATCAGCCCGGTCAGGGACTCCTCGCGGGCACGGGCACCCACGAAACCGAACTGCGTCGGGCGGTAGGGCTTCGCGCTCGCGGGCTGTACGGAGTACACGCCGATCGCGGAGTCGTCCTCCTCGAACAGGATCAGGTCATGGGTCGCGGTCGGCATGCCGTAGTTGGCGTAGAAGCCACCGGCGAGCACCGAACGGGTGTGGGCGAGCCCGCCCCACTTCGGCGCGATGCCGAGCATGGTGCCGTCGGCGGGGATCAGCCGGTACGCCACCTCGGGGCAGGTGATCCTGAGGATGGGCCGGGACCAGAGGTTCCGGACGGCGGTGGGGCGCAGTTCGAGGCCGCCCGGACGGAGTCTCACCGCCAGCTCGGCGGTGAAGAACCCGGGCACGGTGAAACCGACCCTGGCCTCGTCCGCGGCGACCCGGGTGATGTCGACCGTGGCCTCGTCGGAGAAGACACCGGTGCCGTTGTCGTAGTACACGGCGAGCGGCAGCACACCGGGGGACTGGACCCGGCCACCGGACGTCCAGTCGAGCAGCCGGCCGCGGTCGTCGATGAGGACCCGGTCCGCGCCGCTGGTCAGTTCCAGCGCACCGGCCCGGTTCCAGCCGGCCACCGGCCCGCCGTCGCCGACCACCTCCACGGAGTCCACGTCCAGCACGAGTGGCTCGGCCGACTGCTTGTCGTCGGGGAAGAACACCAGCACCAGCCGGCGCAGCGGGTGGGTGAGCCGGCCGTCGCCCTTTCCGCTCCATGTCATCCGGGCCAGCCGCTGCGGCTCGAACGTGACCCGGGTCCGCCCGTCGAAACCGGCCGGGTCGACCCTGCTTGCCAGCGTCCCCCACTCCTCGCTGTCCCCGTCGAAGAGCTTCAGCCAGAGGTTGCCCTTCTTCGGGGTGACCCCGGTGAGCCACACCGACACCCGGGCGAGGCCGGGCGCGTACGGGCTCGGGAAGGCCACCGAGAACTCGCTGTACGTCCCGGTCATGGTGACCCGCGCCTGCCCGGCGGTGCCGGTGGCCGCGAGGGCGGTGTTGTGCAGTGTGGTGGGCGGCAGATCGTGCGGTATGCCGTCGATGACGAGGCGTACGGTCTCCGCGGCGGTGGCGCCGTCACCGGGAGCGGGCGCGGCGACGACGGGTGCCGCAGCGGCCAGGGCGACGGCCGGTGCGGACACGGCGGCGGTTCCGGCAAGGAAGGTACGGCGCTTCATGGGTACGCTCCGGCGTTGGCTCGATGGGGCGGGCGAGTGCACCGTATGGGCCCGGTCATAACGCGTCAACACCGTTGTCACACAAGATTGTTGGGCGATGAATTAACGCGCTAAGGCCGGTGTGGGGATGATGTTTGCGGTGCCGGGCCACTGCCTGCCTCGCTCACCAGGGGGAACGCCCTTCGGTCGGTGCCTCGCCGCGCCTCGGGGGTGATCTTGATCCCGTAGTGCTTGATGCGTGAATGGCTCACGGTGCGAGGGGGTTATGACGCATCCTGTGTACGTATTGCTGAAGCGGCAATAAATCTTGCCGGAGGGTGCGGAGTGGGGTGAGGCTGGCTCCATGAGTCAGCGAACCGATCACGGTCATCACCGGCACACCTCCCCCGGCCACCACCACGGCGACCCCCAGGGACATCACCACGACAACGGCGACCTCGACTGGGACGTCATGGGACCGATGCTGGAGCAGGAGGCCGAGGTCAGCCGACCGCAGTACGAGGAGGCCGCCCGCTGGATCGCCGGGCTCCCCACCGCACCGAAGGTGCGCAGGGTCCTCGACATCGGCAGTGGACCGGGGGTGATCTCCTGCCTGCTCGCCGAGGTGTTCCCGGAGGCGGAGGTCGTCGCCGTCGACGGCACCCCGGCCCTGCTGGAGCGCACCCGCGCCCGCGCCGAACAGCTCGGCCTCGGCGACCGGGTCCGTACCCGGCATGCCGACATCCCCGACGACCTCGAAGGACTCGGGGAGGCGGACCTCATCTGGGTGGGCAACGCCCTGCACCACATGGGCGACCAGCGCGCCGTCCTCGCCGGATTCGCCGCGCTGCTGCGACCCGGCGGAACGGTGGCCCTGGCCGAGGGTGGTCTGCAGCCCCGTCGCCTCCCGCGCGACATCGGCATGGGACGGCCCGGTCTGGAGGCCAGGCTCGAAGCGATCAACGCGGACCGGTTCGAGAACATGCGGGCCGCGCTGCCCGGCGCCAAGCGGGAGACCGAGGACTGGAGCGCCCTGTTCACCGCGGTGGGGCTGGAGCCGCAGGGCACCCGCAGCTTCCTGCTCGACCTGCCGGCGCCCCTTCCCGACCGGGCCCGCGACCATGTCGTCGCCGAACTCACCCGTCGCCGTGAGATGTTCGCCGACGACCTCTCGGCCGAGGACATCGCCGTACTCGACCGGCTGCTCGACCCCGAGGACCCGGCCGGACTGCGCCGGCGCCCCGATGTCTTCCTGCTCTCGGCGCGCACGGTGCACCTGGGCCGACGGGGCTGACGCCTGCCCCGGCCATCGACGGATTGGAGTGGTACCGGGTGTCCGGACAGGACATCTCGTCCACTGGCACGGGGTGTGCGGCATGCCCAGGATGAGGCTTCGCGATCGCGGCCATCAGCGGCCCGGCGCATGAGAAGCCGCATCGAGAGGGATCCGAATGCAGCACACTCCAGCCACCCCGTCCGCTCAAGCGGCCGCGTCGGCTTCCCCGTCGCAGAGGCGGATTCCGGACGGCCCCCCGGTGGGCACTCCCGTTCCCGGCCCCCTCTCGGGTGTCGTGGTCGCCGACTTCGGGCGGGTGCTGGCCGCTCCGTACGCCACGATGCTCCTCGCGGACCTCGGCGCCGACGTCATCAAGGTGGAACGTCCCGGCACGGGCGACGACACCCGGGCCTGGGGGCCGCCCCACGCCCATGGGGAGTCGACATACTTCCTGTCCGTGAACCGCAACAAACGGTCCTTCGCCATCGATCTCGGCACACCGGAAGGGCGCCGCGACGCCCACGAACTGGTGCGCCGGTCCGATGTGCTCTTCGAGAACTTCCGCCCCGGCACGATGGACAAGTACGGCCTCTCCTACGCGCAGGCCGAGCTGCTCAACCCCGGCATCGTCTACTGCTCGGTGACCGGATTCGGATCCGGCCGGGGCGCCGCGCTGCCCGGCTACGACTTGCTGCTGCAAGCGGTCGGCGGGCTGATGAGCGTCACCGGGCCCGCACCGGGGCAGCCCGTCAAGACGGGTGTGGCACTCGTCGATGTGCTCACCGGGCTGCACGCCGCCGTGGGCGTCATGGCGGCGCTGCGCCACCGCGACGCGACCGGCGAAGGCCAGCACGTCGAGGTCGATCTGCTGTCCTCGCTGCTGTCGAGCATGGTGAACCAGGCGGGTGGCTACACCCTGGCCGGTCAGGTGCCTGGCATCCTCGGCAACCGGCACCCGTCCATCGCCCCGTACGAGCTCTACCCGGCGGCGGACCGGCCGCTGGTCGTTGCCGTCGGCAACGACCGGCAGTTCCGCGCGCTGTGCCGGGGCCTGGGCGCCGAGGAGCTGGCCACCGACCCCCGGTTCGTGTCGAACGCGGACCGGGTCGCACATGTCGACGCGCTGGCCGAGGAGATCTCCACGCGGCTCGCCCCGCGCACCGCGGCCGAGTGGTTCGACCTGCTCACCCCGCTCGGGGTGCCCTGCGGTCCGGTCAATGACCTCGCGGGCGCCTTCGGTCTCGCCGAGCGCCTGGGCCTGTCCCCGCGGGTCACACCGGCCGATGCGGGCCCCGACGACCCCATGCGCCTGGTGGCCAACCCCATCGGGCTGTCCCGCACCCCGCCGCGGTACGAACGACGGCCGCCGCGCCTCGGTGAGCACACGGAGGCCCTCAGGCGCTGGCTGGACGGCTGATGGGCGGTCACGAACACCGGTCGCCGACCGGGCCGCGTCGAGGGAAGACATGCTGCCACCGGAGTGAGTGGACGTCAGAAACCCCCTGGGCGGGCTAATGGCCGGTCAACTCGCGTATCTGCAAGGGCAATTGATGTCCCATATGACGGTCTGAAAATAGCATTTCGTGCATTTCGCTTAGCTCGATCGGCGCTCTGGCGACAACCTTTTATGTGTCTTATATGACACATATTCGGATTGTCTGTACTTTCGTTCGCGGGTCGACTGCTCGGTCGATCCACCTGAGACAGGAGAAGCGAAATGATCACGCGTTCCACCATCGTTACGGCTGCCGTCGCGGCTGCTGCGGCTCTGGCCGCCACCGGCATCACCTACGCCTCGGCCGCCACCTCCGAGCCGGCCCGGGCAGCGGTCCCGGCCGTCCAGCAGGCCGCTCCTGCTTCGGCTCTCGGCGGCGGCGACGTCGGCAAGGGCAACGAGGGCAAGGACAACGAGCGCGGTGGCGGTGGCGGCCACGACGAGGGCGGCCGTGGCCACTACGAGGGTCGCATCCACATCAACGAGCGGACGTACACCGACAACCTGGGTGGCTGCGTGACCGTGGTCAGCGGCCTCGGCTCCAGGACCCTCAACATCCGCAACGACAGCCGCCGGACCCTTGAGGTCTTCCGCGGGGTCACCTGCGACAACGGCGCCCCCATCGCCACCGTCGGACCGCACAGCACCAGCAACGGGGTGCGTCCGGGCCACGTCAAGGGCGGCGTGTGGGTCGACAACGGAGTCGTGGGCAGCTTCCGGGTGATCGAGCGCCACGACGGCGGCGGCGACCGCGACTGGTGACCGAAGCCAGTGCTCCGGTCACTCGGGTGAAGTAGAACCCCGGCCCGCCGTAATCGGGCCGGGGCTCCATTCAGGCTGTCCGGCCGGGGCGAACCCGGTCGGACAGCCGCACCTGAATGACGACTGACAGGTTCGAACACCTGCCAGGCCATGCTAATGCCGGGTGGCGATGCACCGCCAGCCGACCAGGTGGCAGAACGTGGCGACGGCGCGGCAGACGCCGCCCACGTCCCGGCCGCCAGGGGTCGGAGGGCCGTATTGGCCCAGGGCGACCGACGGTCCGGTCGGGGCGGCCCCGAAGGGGCACCCCGAATCTCGGTCCGCACGCATCCGCACACCCGCACGCATCTCCGTGCGGGACCGTATCCGGCCTATGCGCCGGTGGTGTCCGGCACCGGTTCCAGCCGCCACCACTGGCCGGGGGAGTCGGTGTCCTCCCACTGCTGGACACGAGCGCCGTCAGCCATGCTGCCATCGGCGACTTCGAGGACGAGTCCGCTGATGAAGCTGACCAGGGTCACCACCCCCGGTGCCTCCAGGTGCCGCTCGATCAGCCATTCCTGGGCGCCGAAGTTGTTGGCCCGCCACTGCTGGATCACGGCGCCGTTCTCGGTCGAGGCATTGGCGACGTCCAGGCGTTTTCCGCTGTTGACATTGACCAGGTAGTGGAGCGCCGCACCCTCGTGCACGGGCGAGAGCTGGCAGTGCTGGGCAGTCGCCCCGGTCTCCGGGCCCTGCTGCACCGGGGCGCCGCCGCCCTTGGCGGAGCCGTACACCTCCAGCAGCAGTCCGCTGGCCACATTGCGCAGCTGATAGCGGCCCGCGGCGACGGCGGGTGCGGTGTTCCCGCTCATGGTTCCGGTCCCTTCAGCCCCAGGGCTGTCCAACGGCGGACCGCCGTCCGGCTCGGCAGCCGGGCGGCGGTCCGTTTCTTCGTGGCTCAGGCGCCGATGTTGAACTCGGCGGGGTCCGGGCCGAGGCGCTTGCCCTCGTCCAGCGCGGCGAGCGCGGCCAGGTCGTCGGCGTCCAGCTCGAAGCCGAACACATCGAGGTTCTCCGCGATCCGGGACGGGGTCACGGACTTCGGGATCACCACATTGCCGAGCTGGAGGTGCCAGCGGAGCACCACCTGGGCGGCCGTGCGCTCGTGCTTTCGGGCGATCGCGACGACCGTCGGGACGTCGAGGAGGCCCTTGCCCTGGCCCAGCGGCGACCACGCCTCGGTCGCGATGCCGTGCTCGGCGTGGAAGGCGCGCGACTCGGCCTGCTGGAGCTGCGGGTGGAGCTCGATCTGGTTGACCGCCGGGACCACGGAGGTCTCGCCGAGCAGCCGCTCCAGGTGCTCGGGGAGGAAGTTCGACACACCGATGGCCTTCGCGCGGCCGTCGGCGTGGATCTTCTCGAATGCCTTGTACGTGTCGACGTACGCGCCCTTGGCCGGCATCGGCCAGTGGATCAGGTACAGATCCACGTGGTCCAGACCCAGCTTGTCGAGCGAGGCGTCGAAGGCGCGCAGCGTCGAGTCGTAGCCCTGCTCGCTGTTCCACAGCTTCGTGGTGACGAACAGCTCTTCGCGAGGGACGCCGGAGGCCGCGATCGCCCGCCCGGTGCCCTGCTCGTTCTCGTAGATCGCGGCGGTGTCGATGCTCCGGTACCCGGACTCGATGGCCGTGGCGACCGCCTTCGCGGCCTCGTCGTCCGGCACCTGCCAGACGCCGAAACCGAGCTGCGGCATCTCGACGCCATTGTTGAGAGTGATGGAGGGGACCTGGCTCACGAGCGGTCGATCCTTACGTCGTCGGTTGGTACTCCCATGGTCAACGATCACCGGCCGCCGGACATTCCCCCGCCGCCCGAAGTTCCGGGGCTCGCGCCGGCACCCCCTCGACGCGCCGCCATTGCTCCGGCCGCTTCCGTCCGGGCCATTGACCGAGACCCGTCAGCACGCAACTCTTGAGCACGTCACTGAACAACGGACACCCTTGTGAACGTGACAACGACGCGACAACTCCCGGGATCCCGAACGAACGACTCCGAGCGAGGTCGAAGTGACGAACCCTTCCAGGCGAGCACTGCTCGGTGCGGCCATCGGCGGCGCCGTCGCCGCAACCGCCGGGCTCCCCGGCACCGCCCACGCGGCGAGCTGGAAACTGCGCTGGTCGCCCTCGGCGAGCGGCGACGGACTCGGCGCCTTCGAGACCGTCGAGGACGACCGCGCCGACTCCCATCCGGCGGGGCAGCCCCACATCTTCACCGAGGGTGACAACTTCCGGTTCAACATGCACACCGTCGACCGGGACACCTCGACGGACCGTCAGCGCCAGGAGGTGACCGGACTGCGCACCGGCAGCGGCTCGTACCTCAAGTGGCTGCCCGGGGAGACCTGGCGGGTCACGTACCGCATGTACATCCCCGACTCGCTGAAGGCGACCACCAGCTTCACCCACATCATGCAGATGAAGCAGCCGGGCACCGGCACCTCGCCGATCGTCGTCCAGTCCCTGCGCCGGGTGAGCGGCGTACAGACCATCGAGCTCAAGCTGGCCATCGCCGACATCCTCGTCGGCCGTACCGACCTCGAACCGCTCCAGAACAAGTGGATCGACGTCGACTTCCGGATCACGATCGGTGACGGGACGTCGGGCTCGGTCCGCTGGATCCTGAAGGACGGGGCGACCACCGTCATCGACAGGTCGAAGTCCGGTGCCGACACGCTCCTCGCCGACCGGGTCCGGCCCAAATGGGGCATCTACCGGTCGCTCGGCGACACCTCGGGATCGTTGCGGGACACCCATCTCCTGCTCACCGGCATGCGCGGTTACCAACTGGTCTGACCGGCCCGAACCGTCCCGGCAGGAGGTGGCACGAACCGGCGCACCCGGGGCGGCGGGGTGAATCCCCGTCGCCCCGCCGAGCTGCCCGCACACCGGCCAACCCGGCTGCCCCGCACGAGATTTGGGCCCACGCGGGGCATTGACAGAAAGCTCCTCAGGGAATCCTATGCAGTGTCGGTTAGGAACCTTTCCTAACACCGGAACCGGAAGGGATCATCCGTGCACCCTGCCGCACCCCCACGCCGCTTGGTGGCCGTCGTCGCGGGCCTCAGCTGTCTGCTCCTGCCCCTGCTGGGCCACCTCCCGAAGGCCTCCGCCGCCGAGAACGCGCCCGGGGCCCCCACAGACTTCACCGCCACCACGGCGGACGGCCGCCCCGGCCCCGACTCCCAGCCCCCCGGCATCACGGCCGCGGGCCCCGGCGCCATGGCCGCGGCACCGTACGAGTACCTCGGCTGGGGAAACCCGCAGAAGCCGGCCGATGTGATGGCGGCGACCGGCGTGAAGTGGTTCACGCTCGCGTTCATCCTCTCGGACGGCACCTGCAACCCGAAGTGGGACGGGGACCGGCCGCTGACCGGCGGCTCGGACCAGAAGGCCATCGACTCCATCCGGGCGGCCGGTGGTGACATCGTCGTCTCGGTGGGCGGCTGGAGCGGCGACAAGCTCGGCGAGAAGTGCACCAGCGCCACCGCGCTGGCCGGGGCCTACCAGAAGGTGATCAACGCCTACCGCCTCAAGGCGCTGGACATCGACATCGAGGACACCGAGTTCTCCAGGGCCACCGTGCGGCAGCGGGTGGTCGACGCCCTGAAGATCGTCAAGACCGCCAACCCGGGCATCGTGACGTACGTGACCATGGGGACCACCCCGACCGGCCCCGACGCCACGGGCAAGGACCTCATCGAACGGGGCGCCGCCGCGGGGCTCGACAACGACGGCTGGGTCATCATGCCCTTCGACTTCGGCGGGCACAGCGGCACGATGGGCGCCGCCACGGTCAGCGCCCTCGACGGGCTGAAGGCCGCCGTGAAGAGCGCCTACGGGTACGGCGACGACGCCGCCCACCGGCACATCGGGGTCTCCTCGATGAACGGGAGGACGGACGAGGCCGGCGAGACCGTCACCACCGCCGACTTCCGGACGATCCTCGGCTACGCGCAGCAGCACCACATCGCGCGCTTCGCCTTCTGGTCCGTCAACCGCGACCGCTCCTGCGGCTCCGGCAGCGACGGGGACGCCTGCAGCGGGGTGTCCCAGTCCCCGTACGACTTCACCAAGATCGTCGTCCAGTACAAGGGCTGAGGAGATCCCATGCGTACCACCACGAGCAGACTGACCCTCGGCGGAGCGGCACTCGCCGCCGCCGGACTGCTGCTGCCCCTGCTCGGCGCGCCGTCCGCCGCCGCGGCGGACACCCGCTACGAGGCGGAGAGCGCCCTGCTGGCCCGGGCGGCAGTGGCGACGAACCACACCGGCTACTCCGGCACCGGCTTCGTCGACTACACCAACGTGGCCGGCTCCTCCGTGGAGTTCACGGTGAACACCGCCGCGGGCAGCGACTCACTGGCCATCCGCTACGCCAACGGCACCACCACCGACCGCCCGCTGGACATCAGTGTGAACGGAACGGTCGTCGCCTCCGGCGTCTCCTTCGGCGGGACCGGATCCTGGGACACCTGGAAGACGAAGACCATCGGCGCGAAGCTCGCCGCCGGGACCAACACCGTCCGCGCCACCGCCACCACGGCGAACGGCGGCCCCAACCTCGACTACCTCGACACCGCGGCCCCGGCGGCCGGTGGCCCCGCGGTGCCCTTCGGCAGCCGTCAATTCCCCTACGCCGCCGGGATGCTGAAGCCCTCGGGTACGCAGGCGTCACTCGACCAGGCCGTGGTCAAGACCTACAACGCCTGGAAGTCCGCGTTCGTCAGGAAGAACTGCGGCAACGGCTGGTACGAGGTCATCTCGCCGGACGCCGACCACCCCTACGTAGCCGAGGCCCAGGGTTACGGGATGGTCGTCACCGCGACCATGGCCGGGGCCGACCCCGACGCGAAGACCGTCTTCGACGGCATGGTCAAGTACATGCTCGCGCACCCCTCGGTGAACAACGCCAACCTGCTCGCCGCCGAACAGGACGCCTCCTGCAAGAGCGTCGACGGCTCCGACTCGGCGACCGACGGGGACCTCGACGTCGCCTTCGGGCTGCTCCTCGCCGACAAGCAGTGGGGCTCGACCGGCACGTACGACTACAAGGACCTCGCGGTCAAACACATCAACGCCATCAAGAAGAGCGAGGTCAACCCGACCACGCACCTGATGCTCTTCGGCGACTGGTCGGACTCCGGCGAATCCCACTACTGGATGACCCGCTCCTCGGACTGGATGATCGACCACTTCCGCGCCTTCAGGGCCGCCACCGGTGACAGCACCTGGGACACCGTGCGCACCGCACACCAGAACCTGATCACCTCCCAGCAGTCCAAGTACGCTTCCGGGACAGGGCTGTTGGCGGACTTCGTCGTCAACACCAACAGCACCGCCAAGCCCGCCCCGGGCGAGGTGCTGGAGAGCCCCAACGACGGCGACTACTCCTGGAACGCCTGCCGCGACCCGTGGCGCATCGGCGCCGACGCGGTCACCAGCGGGGACAGTGCCTCGCTCGCCTCGGCCCGCAAGCTCAACTCCTGGATCAAGACCAAGACCGGCGCCGACCCGGACAAGATCGCCAGCGGCTACCACCTGAACGGTTCGGTGTTCGACAGCGGCAACGACATGGCGTTCACCGCCCCGTTCGTCGTGACCGCGCTGACCGACTCCGGCTCCCAGGCCTGGCTCGACGCGCTCTGGAACAAGCTCGCCACCACGTCGGTCGACCCGGACCTCTACTACGGCGGGAGCGTCCAGCTCCAGTCGATGATCGTCGCATCCGGCAACTACTGGGTTCCCTGACGGAGGTTCAGATGCAGGCCAGAACACTCACCACGGTACGAGGAAGAGTGGCCGCCCTCACGGCCGTGCTGCTCTGTACCGCCCTGGTGCAGGCGGTCCCGCAGCCGGCCTCCGCCGCCGCCACCCGGTACGAGGCGGAGTCCGCGACCATAGTCGAGGGCGCCGCCGAGTCCAACCACTCCGGCTACTCGGGCACCGGATTCGTCAACGGCGACAACGTCGTCGGCAGCTATGTGGAGTTCACCGTCGACGCGGCTTTTGCCGGCACCGGGAAGATCGCCATCCGGTACTCCAACGGCACGGCGGACGCCCGGCCCGCCGATGTCGCCGTGGGCGGCACGGTCGTCTCGGCCGCCCGCGCCTTCAACGCCACCACCGACTGGAACACCTGGGCCACCTCCACCCTGACCACCCCGGTCAAGGCGGGCAGCAACAAGATCCGGCTCACGTCCACGACGACCAACGGGCTGCCCAACCTCGACTACCTCGACGTCACCGTCACCGCCCCGTCGGACACCCAGGCACCCACCGCACCCACGGCGCCCAGCTGCTCGGAGATCACCGAGAACAGCCTCACGCTCAGCTGGGGCGCCGCCACGGACGACGTGGGTGTCGTCGCGTACGACATCTACGAACACGGCAACAAGTTCGGCGAGGCACCGGGCACCACCACCACGAAGAACCTGACCGGCCTCACCCCCGACACCACCTACAACCTCACACTGTTCGCGCGCGACGCGGCCGGCAATGTGTCATCGGTCAGCCCCATCGTGGACTGCACCACCCTGCGCAGCTCCGACACCACCGCACCCACGGCACCCGGCACCCTGTCCACCTCGGGCCTCACCGCGAACAGCGTCGCCCTGAGCTGGGGGGCGTCGACGGACGACAAGGCCGTCGCCACCTACGAGGTACGCAGCGGCAGCACCGTCTACAAGACCGTGACCGGCACCCCGCCGGCCACCACGACCACACTCACCGGGCTCGCCTGCGCCAGCCCGTACACCCTGGACGTCGTCGCCAAGGACGCGGCGGGCAACGCCTCACCGCCCAGCAACGCCGTCACCTTCACCACCCCGGACTGCGCCACCGACGGCGGGGTGCCCTCCGGCATCGCCACCGTCTCCAGCGGCTGGTCCATTCCCTGGGGCACCTACTGGATGCCCGACGGCAAGACCGCGCTGGTGACCGAACGGGACAGCTTCAAGGTCCTCAAGGCCACCCCCGACGGCACCCGCACCCAGGTCGGCACCGTGCCCAACGCCGTCACGACCGACGGCGAGGGCGGCCTGCTCGGCATCGCCGTCGACCCGAAGTGGTCCAGCAACCACTACGTGTACTTCATGCACACCGCGTCCGAGGGCAACCGGGTCGCCCGGATGACCTACGACGGCAGCTCGCTCGGCGGGTACACGGTCCTGCTCCAGGGGATCAAGAAGAGCCGGTACCACAACGGCGGACGGCTCGCCTTCGGCCCCGACGGCTATCTGTACGCGTCGACCGGCGAGGCGCAGACCCCCGACCTGGCCCAGGACAAGAACTCGCTGAACGGCAAGATCCTGCGGATGACGACGGACGGCAAGGCCGCCCCCGGCAACCCGTTCGGCAACTACGTCTACAGCTACGGACACCGCAACCCGCAGGGCCTCGCCTTCGACCGCAACGGCCGTCTGTGGGAGGCGGAGTTCGGCGACAGCAAGAAGGACGAGCTCAACCTGATCAAGCCGGGCAAGAACTACGGCTGGCCCGTCTGCGAGGGCACCTGCACCACCACCGGCATGACCAACCCGAAGAAGACCTGGAACATCTCCGAGGCCTCGCCCAGCGGGATCGCCATCGTCCGCAACGTCATCTACATGGCCGCCCTGAAGGGCGAACGGCTGTGGCGGGTGCCGATCACCGGTGACACCGAGAACCTGGGCACACCGAGCGCGTACTACGTCGGTACGTACGGCAGGCTGCGCACCGTCACCAAGGTGCCCGGCCAGGACCAGCTCTGGCTCTCCACCACCAACTGCGACAACAAGGGCAATGAACCCGACGGCTCGGACAAGCTGTTCCGTGTCTCGATCACCTAGGGCGTTTCGTTTGGATCGGGCCGGATCGGGGAGCGGGGTCCGCCGGGAGCTCGGGGAAGGAGCCCTGGCGAGTGACGACAACGCGGCGAGGCGCGGCGCCGGGGCACGCGAGCCCGGCATGATCCGAACGAGAGGCGCCGGCACCTGACGTCGTACGCGCTGTACCGCCGGGGCACGTCGTGTCTCAGCGGTACAGCGCGTCGACCTCCGCCGCGTACGCCGTCTCGATCGCCCTGCGCTTCAGCTTCAGCGACGGGGTGAGCAGGCCGTGCTCCTCGCTGAAGGGATGCGCCAGGATCCGGAACGTACGGATCGACTCGGCCTGCGAGACCGCCGTGTTGGCGGCCACCACCGCCCGCCGGACCTCCATCTCCAGGTCCGGATCGCGCACCAGCTCCTCAGGCTTCAGGGGCGCCCGCCCCTGCATCGCGAGCCAGTGGTCCACCGACTCCTGGTCGACCGTGACCAGGGCCGCGATGTACGGCCGGTCGTTGCCGACCACGATGCACTGCGCGACCAGCGGATGCGCCCGCACCCGCTCCTCCAGACCGGTCGGCGACACGCTCTTGCCGCCCGACGTCACCAGGATCTCCTTCTTCCGCCCGGTGATCGTCAGATAGCCGTCCTCGTCGAGCGAACCGAGATCCCCGGTGGCCAGCCAGCCCTCGCGCAGCACCGCGTCGGTGGCCTTCGGGTCGCCGAGATAGCCCCCGAACACATTGCCGCCGTGCACCCACACCTCGCCGTCCTCGGCGATGTGCACGGTCGTCCCCGGGATCGGCAGCCCGACCGTGCCGTACCTGGTGCGCTCCGGCGGATTGGCCGTGGCCGCGGCGGTCGACTCGGTCAGCCCGTAGCCCTCGTACACCGTGACGCCGGCGCCCCCGAAGAACAGTCCGAGCTGCCGCTCCATCCCCGAACCGCCCGACATGGCGTGCCGGATCCGGCCGCCCATCGCGTCGCGCACCTTCTTGTACACGACCTTGTCGAAGAACTGGTGCTGCATCCGCAGCCCGGCGGACGGCCCCGGACCGGTACCGAACGCCCGTGCCTCCAGCGCCTCCGCGTACTTCACCGCGATGTCCACGGCCTTGTCGAACGGCCCGATCCGGCCCTCCGCCTCGGCCTTGCGCCGGGCGGCGTCGAAGACCTTCTCGAAGATGTAAGGGACCGCCAGGATGAACGTCGGCCGGAACGACACCAGGTCCGGCATCAGCGCCCTGGCCGACAGCTCGGGCTGGTGGCCCAGCTTCACCCGGCCCCGGATCGCCGCGACCTCGACCATCCGGCCGAAGACATGGGCCAGCGGCAGGAAGAGCAGGGTCGCCGCCTCGTCACCCGGCTTGGAGTGGAAGACCGACCGCCAGCGGGCGACCATGGTGTCCGTCTCGAACATGAAATTGGCGTGCGTGAGCACACAGCCCTTGGGACGCCCCGTCGTCCCCGAGGTGTAGATGACCGTCGCCACCGACTCGGGCGTCACCGCGCGGCGGTGGCGGTGCACCACCTCGTCCTCGACGTCCGCGCCCGCTCGGACCAGCTCGGACACCGCGCCGGCGTCCAGCTGCCAGAGCCGCTTCAGACCGGGCAGCCGGTCGATCACCGAGGCGATCGTCATGGCGTGGTCCTCGTGCTCGACCATCACCGCCGACACCTCGGCATCGTGCAGCATCCACAGCACCTGCTCGGCCGAGGACGTCGGATAGACCGGTACGGACTGGGCGCCCACCGCCCACAGCGCGAGGTCGAAGAGCGTCCACTCGTAGCGCGTGCGCGACATCAGGGCCACCCGGTCACCGAATCTGACGCCGTGCGCGATCAGCCCCTTGGCCAGCGCCAGCACCTCGTCACGGAAGGCCGCAGCAGTGACATCCCGCCATTGTCCACTCGCGTCCTTCCGGCCGAGCGCGACCCTGTTCGGGTCCTCTTCGGCATGGTCGAACACCACATCGGCCAGGCCGCCCACGAGGGGCGCGGCCGCCATGGGTGGGACAGTGAACTCGCGCAATGACCTGCTCCTTGTGGCGCTCCGCACAGCGCCGTGACGCTACCCCACCGGGCGGCGCGGCGGGAGGGCCCCGGGCCGGTGGACAACCTGGCATATGCACAGGTCAGTCACCGAAATCCGGCCAGATGGGCAAGGCTCGGGCGTGGCCTGGACCGTAGAGTGAGCGGTCGGCGCCGGAATCTCCACGGAATCTGTACGCCGCTGCCACTCCCGTTCCGGACGCATGCGCAGTGTTCTGCCCTCATCCATCCTGGATCGGGTGGGTCGGTTCCCCGACCTCCGCCGTCCAATGTTTCCCCTGCGCGCGGACGGTCATGCGCTCTCCCGGCCGTTGATCGATCCCATCGGGCCGACGCCCCGGATCAGCCGGTCGCCGCCCGCCAGGATCGCCGCCGCCAGCGCGTCCGCGGCCTCGTGTGCCCCGTCGCGACGGCGACCGTGCGACAGTACGAAGTCCACCCCGCCCAGCTCCGGCAGCCCCGCCCTGGCGGGCACCGGCGCCAGTCCCGGCGGGATCAGGCCCCGGCTGTGGGCCATCACGCCCAGCCCCGCGTGGGCCGCCGCGATCAGCCCGCTCAGACTGGTGCTCGTACAGGCGATCCGCCAGGGTCGGCCGTGCTCCTCCAGGACCTCCAGGGCGCGGGCCCGGGTGATGCCCGGCGGGGGGAAGAGGATCAGCGGAACTGGGCCGTCCGGGTCGAGCCGCAGGTGTGGGGCGCCGATCCAGGCCAGCGCGTCCTGCCAGACCAGCTCGCCGTGCGTGTCACCGGCGCGCCGCTTGGCGAGCACCAGATCGAGCCGGCCGGCCGCGAGCCGCTGATGGAGTGTCCCGGAGAGTTCCACCGTCAGCTCCAGCTCGACCTCCGGGTGGTCACGGCGGAACGACTCCAGGATCTCCGGGAGCCGGGTCTGCACGAAGTCCTCGGAGGCCCCGAACCGCAGCCGCCCGCGCAGCCGGGTGCCGGTGAAGAAGGCCGCTGCCCGCTCATGGGCCGCGAGTATCGTCCGCGCGAAGCCGAGCATCGCCTCGCCGTCCACGGTGAGGTCGACCCGGTGGGTGTCCCGGGTGAACAACTGCCGCCCCGCCGCATCCTCCAGGCGCCGCACATGCTGGCTCACCGTGGACTGCCGTACCCCCAGCCGACGGGCGGCCCGGGTGAAGCTCAGCGTCTGGGCGACGGCGAGAAAGGTACGGAGCTGCGTGGGTTCGTACATGAAACCAGGCTATCGCGCAACGTGATGACAGTGAGAGCGGTGTGCGGGATTCCCGATCGCTCCGATCGGGAGCAGCATGGAGAGGGCACGACCAGAACCAAGAGAACATGTGGAGCACATGAGCCGCCGCACCCTGAAGCTGCCGTCCTGGCTGCCGCTCGACCCGTACATCCTGGCGCTGATCGGCACCGTCGTGCTCGCGGCGATACTGCCCGCGTCGGGGAGCGCCGCGAAGGTGGCGGGCGGTGCCTCGACCGGGGCCGTCGCCTTTCTCTTCTTCCTGTACGGCGCCCGGCTCTCCACCGCCGAGGCACTGGACGGACTCAAGCACTGGCGGCTCCATCTCACCGTGCTGATCTGCACCTTCGTGGCCTTCCCGTTGCTCGGCCTGGCGGGCCGGGGGCTGGTTCCCCACGTGCTGACGCCGCAGCTCTACAGCGGCTTCCTCTTCCTCTGCCTCGTCCCCTCGACCATCCAGTCGTCGATCGCCTTCACCTCCATCGCCCGCGGCAACGTGCCCGCGGCGATCTGCGCGGGCTCCTTCTCCTCGATCGCCGGGATCTTCCTCACCCCGCTGCTCGCGGCCGCCCTGCTCGGCAACGACGGCGGCGGATTCTCGGCGGACGCGCTGCTGAAGATCGGGATCCAGCTGCTGCTGCCGTTCGTCGCCGGGCAACTGCTGCGCCGCTGGATCGGTGGCTTCATCACCCGCCACAAGAAGGTCCTCGGCTATGTCGACCGAGGCTCGATCCTGCTCGTCGTCTACACGGCGTTCAGCGAGGGCGTGGTCGCGGGCATCTGGCACCAGGTCACCCCGGCCAGGCTCGGGGCGCTGCTCGGCGTCGAGGCGCTGCTGCTCGCGCTGATGCTCGCGCTGACCTGGTACGGGTCGAAGCGGCTCGGCTTCGACCGGGAGGACCGGATCGCCGTCCAGTTCGCCGGTTCGAAGAAGAGTCTGGCCTCGGGGCTGCCGATGGCGAGCGTGCTGTTCGGGGCGCACGCGTCCCTCGCGGTGCTGCCGCTGATGCTCTTCCACCAGATGCAGCTGATGGTGTGCGCGGTGATCGCCAAGCGCCGCTCGCGCGACACGCAGGAGGAGCAGCCGGTGAGCGGGCCGGTGTCGTCCCGGGCCGCCGTCGCGAGCTGAGGGCGGGCCGGCCGCCTCAGTCCCGGGCTGCCGCCGTCTCCAGGGCGATGCGGTGCTCGCCCGCGTACACGTTCATCGACGGACCCCGCAGGAAGCCGACCAGGGTCAGTCCGGTCTCGGCCGCCAGATCGACGGCGAGCGACGAGGGCGCCGAGACCGCCGCGAGCATCGGGATGCCGGCCATCACCGCCTTCTGGGCCAGCTCGAACGAGGCCCGCCCCGACACCAGCAGAATCGCCCGGCTCAGCGGCAGCCTGTGGTCGGTCAGGGCCCGGCCGACCAGTTTGTCGACCGCGTTGTGCCGGCCGACGTCCTCCCGGATGTCGAGCAGTTCGCCCGTCTCGGAGAACAGCGCCGCCGCGTGCAGCCCGCCGGTCCGGTCGAAGACCCGCTGGGCGGCGCGCAGCCGGTCGGGAAGGGCGGAGAGGAGTGCGGGCTCGACCCGCAGCGGGGGAGTGTCGGCGACCGGGTGACGGGTCGTGGTGCGTACCGCGTCCAGGCTCGCCTTGCCGCACAGCCCGCAGGACGAGGTGGTGTACACATTGCGTTCGAGCGTGATGTCGGGGACCGCGACCCCGGGGGCGAGCTTCACGTCCACCACGTTGTACGTGTTGACGCCGTCGGCCGTCGCCCCCGCGCAGTAGACGATCGACTGCACCTCGGAGCCGTCACCGATGACGCCCTCGCTCACCAGGAACCCCGCCGCCAGCGCGAAGTCGTCTCCCGGGGTGCGCATCGTGATGGCGAGCGGCCTGCCGTTCAGCCGGATCTCCAGGGGTTCCTCGGCGACGAGGGTGTCGGGGCGGGTGGAGACGGCCCCGTCCCTGATGCGGATGGTGCGGCGACGCTCGGTGACCCGTCCCATGGCGGCTGAATCCGATTCTGTACGTGGTGGAGGCCGGAACGCGCTGAAGCCGGACCGGCCCTTGCCCTGCACATGGAGTGTGACATCGCAACCGGTGCCGCAGCATGTGCGGAGGGCGCCGCCGACGCCGGGCCCGCCACTTGACAGCACATTGTCTACAATATGCCTTTCAAAGTGCCGGGGCTGTCGTCAAGCCTCCAACGGCCGGGCGCTATTCCTGTGGGAACACGTGCACGTGTACCGGGCGGTAGCGACCAAGACTGGATGGTTCCTGCCATTCGTAGCGAGGGGACCCCGTACATGACCGGCTCACGTGTCGTGGCGCTCGGCCACTATCAGCCCGCCAAGGTGCTCACCAACGACGATCTGGCGGCCCTGGTCGACACCAGCGACGAGTGGATCACCAGTCGCGTCGGCATCAAGACCCGCCACGTCGGTGGCCCGGACGAGCCGGTGGACGAGATGGCCGCGCACGCGGGGGCCAAGGCGCTGGCCGCGGCGGGGCTCCAGCCGGCCGAGGTCGATCTGGTCCTGGTCGCCACCTCGACCGCGATCGACCGCTCACCGAGCATGTCGGCGCGCGTCGCGGCCCGGCTCGGGATGGGCTCGCCCGCGGTGATGGACATCAACGTGGTCTGCTCCGGCTTCACCCACGCACTCGCCACCGCCGACCACGCGATCCGGGCCGGGGCCGCCGGACGCGTCCTGGTCATCGGCGCCGACAAGATGGCGGACATCGCCGACTGGACCGACCGCAGCACCTGCGTCCTGCTCGGTGACGGAGCCGGTGCGGCGGTCGTCGTCGCGGAGCCGGACGGGGACGGCCGGCCCGGGATCGGTCCCGTGCTGTGGGGATCGGTGCCGGGGATGGGGAACGCGGTACGGATCGAGGGCACCCCGCCGCGGTTCGCCCAGGAGGGTCAGTCCGTCTACCGCTGGGCCACCACGCAACTGCCGCCCATCGCCCGCAAGGTGTGCGAGAAGGCCGGTGTCGCGCCGGAGGACCTGGGAGCGGTGGTGCTGCACCAGGCCAACCTGAGGATCATCGAACCGGTCGCCAGGAAGATCGGCGCGGTCAACGCGGTCATCGCCAGGGACGTGGTCGACTCCGGCAACACGTCCGCAGCCTCGATCCCGATGGCCCTGTCCAAGCTGGTGGAACGCGGCGAGATCCACAGCGGTGCGCCGGTCCTGCTCTTCGGCTTCGGCGGGAATCTCTCGTACGCGGGTCAGGTGATCCGCTGTCCCTGAGGGGCGTTGCGCTCGGTAGACTGTAGACGATAAGCAATTGGTGCTCGTCGGCCGGAGGGGGACCGCGATGTTGTCCACAGGACTGCCGCAGGGGGCTGTGCCGAAGCTGGAACGGCCCGGTCCGCTGCGCGAGCGCGTGTATGAGGCGCTGCTCGAACTCATAACGACGCGTGCCCTCCGCCCCGGCCAGCACCTGGTCGAGAGCGAGCTGGCGGGCCATCTCGGGGTGTCCCGCCAGCCGGTGCGCGAGGCGTTGCAGCGGCTGAACACCGAGGGCTGGGTCGATCTCCGGCCCGCCCAGGGCGCGTTCGTGCACGAGCCCACGGAGGAGGAGGCGGACCAACTGCTCTCGGTCCGTACCCTTCTGGAGGCCGAGGCCGCGCGTCTCGCCGCGGCCAACTCCTCCACGGCCGGCATCGCGGCCCTGGAGGAGCTGTGCGCCAAGGGCGAGCAGGCCGTCGCCGACGACGACGTCGACCTGGCGGTCGCCACCAACGCGGCCTTCCACGCCAAGGTCATGGAGCTGGCGGGCAACGTCGTGCTCGCCGAACTCGCGGGCCAGGTGGACCGCAGGGTCCGCTGGTACTACACCCCGGTGGCCCGGCAGCGCGGCACCCGGTCCTGGATCGAGCACCGCTCGCTCATCGCGGCGATCTCCTCGCGCGACGAACAGCGGGCCACGGAGATCATGCGCTCCCACACGGAACACACGCGCCGGACGTATCACCAGCGCGACGAGAGCTGAGGCATCCGGCCCGGCGTCCCGACGGCCCTGCGGGGCCGTCGGCGCCGGTGTTTTGGACGGCAGGCAGACTTGCTGCTGTGACGATATTGAGCAAAGGCGCCAACGTGCCGGTCGCGGCCTCCGCGATCCGGGCCGTACTCGACTGGTCGGCGGGGCCCGGAGTGCCGGACGTGGACGCTTCCGCCCTGCTGCTGACGCGCGGCGGGCGGGTGCGCTCCGACGACGACTTCGTCTTCTACAACCAGCCTCTCCACGCGTCGGGCGCCGTGAGCCACCTCGGCAGACGGACCGGCGGCGAAGCGCTGGACGTCCGGCTGGGCGCGCTGGCGCCGGACGTCGAACGTGTCGCGCTCTGCGCCTCCGCCGACGGCGGCACGTTCGGCCAGGTACCGGGGCTGTGCCTGCGGCTGCTCGACGCGGCCTCCGGCGCCGAGCTGACACGCTTCGACATCACCGCCGGTACGGAGACCGCGCTGGTCGGCGGCGAGCTCTACCGCCGCGACGGCGGCTGGAAGTTCCGCGCGGTCGGCCAGGGTTACGCGAGCGGGCTGGCCGGGCTGGCGACCGATTTCGGGATCAGCATCGACGAGGAACCGACCGCGGCCGGGCCCGGCCCGCAGCCCGTGACCACCCCGGGCCCCGGCCCCGTCCCTCCGCCCCCGCCCCCGCCCCCGCCCTCGTTTCCTCCCCCCGCGCCGGCTTCGCCGCCCTCGTGGCCCGCACCCGGGCACACCGCGGGCGGCGGGTCCGGCCCCCGGCTCACCAAGGGCGAGGAACGGCTGCCGGTGGAGATGCGTGAGCGCCTGTCGCTGCGCAAGCAACAGGTCCTGGTCAGCCTGAGCAAACACGGCGTACCGGAACTGCGCGCCCGCGTCGTCCTGGTACTCGACGCCTCGGGTTCGATGAGCGGCCTCTACCGGCGCGGCACGGTCGCGGGCGTGGCCGAGCGGATGGTCGCCGTCGCGGCACAGCTCGACGACGACGGCGAGATGCAGGCATGGACGTTCGCCACCAACCCCGCCCGGCTGCCCGACCTCGCCGTCGGCGACCTGCCCCAGTGGCTCGCCCTGCACGTACGCGTCGGCCAGATCTTCGGCTTCGGCCGCAGGAAGCCGCCCAGAGGACTGGTCCCCGGTCAGATCGACATGCGCACGGTCGGCATCCAGAACGAGGAGCAGAAGGTCATCGCCGAGGTGCGGGCCTTCGTGCGGGCCCACCCGGCGCCCGATCCGACGCTGGTCCTGTTCTTCTCGGACGGCGGTGTGCACCGCAACCGGGAGATCGAGCAGGAGCTGCGGGCGGCTGCCGAGGAGCCGGTGTTCTGGCAGTTCGTCGGGCTCGGCAGCTCCCAGTACGGCGTGCTGGAACGGCTCGACACCATGTCGGGCCGCCGGGTCGACAACGTCGGCTTCTTCGCGGTCGACGACATCGAGACGATTTCCGACCAGGAGCTGTACGACCGGGTCCTGTCGGAGTTCCCGTCCTGGGTGCGGGCCGCCCGGCAGGCCGGAATCCTGCGCTGAGACAGCCGGCCGGTGGGGCCACGGACCCGCCGACCGGCTTTGTCCTCGGTGTGGAGAAAGTTGTGGTGGATTCCTGCGCAACTTCTTCCCACTCCCGGCAACCGCTGCTACGTTCCACTCGAAAGCCCGACGTACAGGCCGATGTGGCGGGGAGGGGCGCGTGAGACGTATGACTGCACGACCCGCGAATGCGCATCAGGCGCGACTGCTGCGGCTGTTGCGCGACGGCGGGCCCAACTCCCGGGCACAGCTGGGGGATCAGGTGGATCTCTCCCGCTCCAAGCTCGCCGTCGAGGTCGACAGACTGCTGGAGACCGGACTCGTCGTCGCCGACGGACTCGCCGCATCCCGTGGCGGGCGCCGCTCGCACAACATCCGGCTCGCACCGCAACTGCGCTTCCTCGGCGTCGACATCGGTGCCACATCCGTCGATGTGGCCGTCACCAACGCCGAGTTGGAGGTACTCGGCCACCTCAACCACCCGATGGACGTACGCGAGGGGCCCGTCGCCATCTTCGAGCAGGTGCTGTCCATGGCGGCCAAGCTCCGGGCCTCGGGACTCGCCGAGGGTTTCGACGGCGCGGGGATCGGCGTACCCGGCCCGGTCCGCTTCCCCGAGGGCGTACCGGTAGCACCGCCGATCATGCCCGGCTGGGACGGCTTCCCGGTCCGCGAGGCGCTCAGCCAGGAACTGGGCTGCCCCGTCATGGTCGACAACGACGTGAACCTGATGGCGATGGGGGAGCAGCACGCGGGCGTCGCCCGTTCCGTGGGCGACTTCCTCTGCGTCAAGATCGGCACCGGAATAGGCTGCGGCATTGTCGTCGGCGGCGAGGTCCACCGCGGTACGACGGGCAGCGCCGGGGACATCGGCCACATCCAGGTGGAACCCGAGGGACGCGCCTGCGCCTGCGGCAACCGGGGCTGCCTGGAGGCCCACTTCAGCGGTGCGGCGCTCGCCCGCGACGCCGAGGACGCGGCCCGCACCGGTCGGTCGGCGGAACTGGCCGGCCTGCTCGAAGCGGCCGGGAAACTCACCGCCGCCGATGTGGCCGCCGCCGCGGCCGCCGGTGATGCCACCTCGCTCGACCTGATCCGAGAGGGCGGCAACCGGGTCGGCCAGGTCATCGCGGGACTCGTCAGCTTCTTCAACCCCGGTCTGGTGGTGATCGGCGGCGGTGTGACCGGCCTCGGCCACACCCTGCTCGCCAGCGTCCGGACCCAGGTCTACCGGCAGTCGTTGCCGCTGGCCACCGGCAATCTCCCCATCGTGCTGGGCGAGTTGGGGCCGGCCGCCGGAGTGATCGGCGCCGCCCGGCTCATCAGCGACCACCTCTTCTCACCGGCCTGACCCCGGGCCGGCAGCACAGGGGCGCACCCGGGAACACCGGGAGCGCCGGGAACACCCGCACCACCGCACCTGGTACAGCCCTGCCCGCTCATCGGCCTTCCCCAAGCACTCGGCTGCGTCCGAGCAGGGGAGACCTCATTTGCCGAGGGGATTCGTCATGGCACCAGAACCACCCCTGCTCACCATGTCCGGCATCACCAAGTCGTTCCCCGGAGTGCGCGCCCTCGACGGCGTGGACCTGGAGGTCCAGGCCGGCGAAGTCCACTGTCTCCTCGGGCAGAACGGCGCCGGAAAATCCACCCTCATCAAGGTGCTCGCCGGGGCCCACCAGCCCGACGACGGCGAAATCACCTGGCGCGGCGAACCGGTCGCGCTGAAGTCCCCCATCGCCGCCATGCGGCTGGGCATCGCCACCATCTACCAGGAACTCGACCTGGTCGAGGGCCTGTCCGTCGCCGAGAACGTCTTTCTCGGCCATGAACCCACCACCGCCCGCTTCGTCGTCCGCACCCGCGAGGGCCGCACGGCCGCCGCCGCGCTGCTGAAGCGGCTCGGTCACCCGGAGATCGACCCGGGCCGCCCGGTCGGCGAACTGTCCGCCGCCCAGCAGCAGATCGTCTCCATGGCGAGGGCGCTCTCGCACGACGTACGGCTCATCGTCATGGACGAGCCGTCCGCCGCACTCGACCCGGACGAGGTCGACAACCTCTTCCGCACCGTCGCCTCGCTCACCGCCGACGGTGTCGCCGTCGTCTACATCTCGCACCGCCTGGAGGAGATCCGCCGGATCGGCGACCGGGTGACCGTCCTCAAGGACGGCCGCGCCGTGGCCGTGGGGCTGCCCGCCGAGTCCACCCCGACACGCGACATCGTTGCCATGATGACCGGCCGCAACGTCGAGTACGTCTTCCCGCCGCGCACCACGGACCGTGCGGGGGCGTCCGGGGCGGAGCCCGTCCTGAGGGTCGAAGGACTGACCAGGAAGGGGGAATTCGCCCCGGTGGACCTGGAGTTGAGGCCCGGCGAGATCGTGGGCCTGGCCGGACTCGTCGGCTCGGGACGCTCCGAGATCCTGGAGACCGTCTACGGCGCCCGCAGGCCGAGCGCCGGACGGGTGACCGTGGCCGGGAAACCGCTGCGGCCCGGCAGCGTCCGCGCGGCCGTCGCCGCCGGAATCGGCCTCGCCCCCGAGGAGCGCAAGGCGCAGGCCCTGCTGATGCTCGAATCCGTCACCCGCAATGTCTCCGTCTCCTCGATGTCCCGCTTCTCCAGGGCGGGCTGGATCGACCGCGGGGCCGAGCGCCGGGCGGCCCGCGAGGCCACCCGCGAACTCTCGCTGCGCCCCGACAACCCGGACACCCCCGTCCGCACGCTCTCCGGCGGCAACCAGCAGAAGGCGGTCCTGGCCCGTTGGCTGCTGCGCGGCTGCCGGGTCCTGCTGCTCGACGAACCGACCCGCGGCGTCGATGTCGGCGCCCGCGCCGAGCTGTATGCCGTGATCCGCCGGCTGGCCGACGAAGGCCTCGCCGTCCTGCTCGTCTCCAGCGAGGTGCCCGAAGTGCTGGGCCTCGCCGACCGGGTGCTGGTGCTCCGTGAGGGCCGCGTCGTGCACACGGCCGACGCCCGGGAGCTCGACGAGCACCGCGTACTCGACCTAGTGATGGAAGGGAGCCCGACGTCATGACGCAGCCCGTTACCCCGACGCAGCAGGGCGGGCCGGACAAGGGAGCCGCAGCCGCCCCGGTCTCCGGACCCCGGAAGAAGGACGGACCCGCACGCACCGGTGGCCTGCGCCTGGACGTCCGCAGCCTCTCGCTCCTCGGCGTCCTCGTCGCACTGGTCGTCGTCGGCGGATTCACCGAGCCCGACGCCTTCCTGGACACCGGGAACCTTCAGCTGATCCTGACCCAGTCGTCCGTCATCGGGGTCGTCACCGTCGGGATGACCTTCGTCATCACCAGCGGCGGCATCGATCTGTCGGTCGGCGCGATGGTCGCACTCGCCTCGGTATGGGCGACCACGGTCGCCACCCAGGAATACGGCTTCGCGGGGGTCCTGTTCACCGCGGTGATCGTCGGACTCGGCGCCGGGCTGGTGAACGGGCTGCTCATCGCGTACGGGCGGATCGTGCCGTTCATCGCGACGCTGGCCATGCTCGCCTCGGCCCGCGGGCTCGCCCTCCAGATCACCGACGGGAAGACCCAGATCGTCACCGTCGAATCGGTCCTCGACCTGGGCCTGCCCGACTCCTACTTCCTCGGCATCCCGCCGCTGGTCATGATGTTCGCCGCGGTGACCGTCGTCGGCTGGCTGGTGCTGAACCGTACGACGTTCGGACGGCGCACGGTCGCGGTCGGCGGCAACGCGGAGGCCGCCAGGCTGGCCGGCATCGACGTACGGCGCCAGCGGCTGTACCTCTATCTGCTCTCCGGACTGTGCTGCGGCATCGCCGCCTTCATGCTGGTCATCCTGTCCGGCTCGGGACAGAACACCAACGGCAATCTGTACGAGCTCGACGCCATCGCGGCCGCGATCATCGGCGGCACCCTGCTCAGCGGCGGGCGCGGCACCATCGTCGGCTCCGTGCTCGGTGTGCTGGTCTTCACCACCATCACCAACATCTTCGCGCTCAACAATCTGCAGAGCGACGTCCAGCAGATCGCCAAGGGCGCGATCATCGTCGCCGCCGTCCTGGTCCAGCGCCGCACACCGGCGCACGGCGAGACCTGATCCACCACCTCGCCCACCGCCCCTCCCGCCCCACGCGAAATGCCACGCACCGGATGAAGGGTTTGACAGCCATGCCAGAAACCAGCCGCAGACGACTGCTCTTCGGCACCGCAGCCGTCTCCGCGGGCGCCCTGCTCACCGCTTGCACCAGCAACGATCCCAAGACCGAGGACACCGCCAAGAACACCGGCCCCGCCGCCGACGACAAGCCGGGCAAGCCCGTCACCATCGGCTTCGCGGGTCCGCAGGCCGACCACGGCTGGCTGAACGCGATCAACGAGAACGCCAAGTCGCGGGCAGCCGAATACTCCGAGGTGACGCTGGAGTCCACCGAGGGATCCAACGACACCGCCGCCCAGATCGGCCAGGTCAAGACCCTCATCAACAAGAAGGTCGACGTCCTGGTCATCCTCCCGGCCGACGGCAAGGCGCTCACCCAGGTCGGCCTGGAAGCCATGCGGGCGGGCATTCCCGTCGTCAACCTGGACCGGATCTTCGCCTCCCCGCAGGCCTACCGCTGCTGGGTCGGCGGCGACAACTACGGCATGGGCCTCAACGCTGGCACGTACATCGGGGAACAGCTCAAGGACAAGGCGGACGCCAAGGTCGTCGAGCTGGCGGGGATCGACAACCTGGAGCTCACCAAGCAGCGCAGCCAGGGTTTCGCCGACGCGCTGAAGAACTACCCCAACATCAAACTGGTGGCCCGTCAGGCCGCGGACTTCACCGTCGAGTCGGGCCAGGCGAAGATGGCCCAGCTCCTCCAGGCGCAGAAGAAGATCGACGCGCTGTGGAACCACGACGACGACCAGGGCGTGGGCGCGCTGCGCGCCATCCAGCAGGCCGGCCGGGACGAGTTCCTGATGGTCGGCGGCGCCGGGGCCAAGTCCGCGATGGATGCCATCAAGGCCGACAACAGCGTCCTGAAGGCCACCGTGCTCTACCCGCCGACGATGGCCGCGTCCGCCATCGACCTGGCCCGTGCGCTGGCCCAGGGCAAGGGCGTCGGCGGCCTGGCCGAGCTGGAGATCCCGACCAGCCTCACCCTCTACTCGGCGGTGGTCACCAAGGAGAACATCGAGCAGTACCTGCCGACGGGCTTCAGCTGATCCGCCCCGCAGGGGGGTGCTGACCGTCCCTCCTGCCGTATTCATCGAACGACCGACGAGGAGGAAGCCCCGATGGCCCGTAGGGAAGAGACGGATCAGGAGGCCGCAGCGCCGCCGACGCAGCGGCCGGCGACGAGTGTGCCGGTGCTCGGAGTCGGCATGGTCGGATACGCGTTCATGGGCGCCGCCCACTCACAGGGCTGGCGCACCGCGGGACACGTCTTCGACCTGCCGATGAAACCGGCTCTCGCCGCGATCTGCGGCCGCGACCGGGCCGCCGTCGACGCGGCCGCGGCCCGCCTCGGCTGGGCGGCGGCCGAGACCGACTGGCGCGCGCTCATCGCCCGGGACGATGTGCAACTCGTCGACATCTGCACCCCAGGCGACAGCCATGCCGAGATCGCCATCGCGGCGCTGGAGGCGGGCAAGCACGTGCTGTGCGAGAAGCCGCTCGCCAACACGGTCGCCGAGGCCGAGGCGATGACCGAGGCCGCGGCACGCGCGGCGGCCCGCGGTCAGGTCGCCATGGTGGGCTTCAACTACCGCCGGGTGCCCGCGATCACCTACGCCCGGGAGCTGATCGCACAGGGGCGGCTCGGCACCCTGCGGCACGTCCGCGCCGCCTACCTCCAGGACTGGCTCGTCGACCCGGAATCACCGCTCACCTGGCGGCTGGAACGTGAACGGGCCGGCTCGGGCGCGCTCGGCGACCTGGGCGCGCACATCGTCGACCTGGCCCAGTATCTGGCGGGGGAGCCGCTGGTCGGGGTGTCGGCGGTCAGCGAGACATTCGTACGCGAACGGCCCCGGCTCGCGGGCCCGTCGGCCGGGCTCTCGGGAGCGGCGGACAGCGGTGCGCGAGGGGCGGTGACCGTCGACGACGCGGCGCTCTTCACCGGCCGGCTCGCCTCCGGGGCGCTGGCCTCGTTCGAGGCGACCCGGATGGCGGCCGGGCGGAAGAACGCACTGCGGCTGGAGATCAACGGGGAGCGCGGCTCGCTCGCCTTCGATCTGGAACGGCTCAACGAACTGTCCTTCCACGACCACACCGAACCCGCCGCCACCGCGGGGTTCCGGCGCATCCTGGTCACCGAACCCCAACACCCCTACCTGGAGGCGTGGTGGCCGCCGGGCCACGCCCTCGGCTACGAGCACACCTTCGTCCACCAGGCCCGCGACCTGGTGCGGACGATCGCCGAAGGGACCGCCCCCGCACCGTCGTTCGCCGACGGACTCCAGGTGCAGCGGGTGCTCGCAGCGGTGGAGGAGAGCGCCGAGAAGAACTCCGTACACACCCCAGTGGTTCTCTAGGAGGCCTTGCCCATGCCCCGTCCCTTCACACTCTTCACCGGCCAGTGGGCCGACCTGCCGCTGGAGGAGGTCTGCCGGCACGCCCGGGACTTCGGTTACGACGGTCTTGAACTCGCCTGCTGGGGAGATCACTTCGAGGTCGACAAGGCCCTGGCCGACCCGGGCTACCTGGACGGCCGGCGCCGGCTGCTCGACAAGTACGGACTGAAGTGCTGGGCGATCTCCAACCACCTGGTCGGCCAGGCCGTCTGCGACGACCCGATCGACGAGCGGCACCGGGGGATCCTGCCCGCGCGCATCTGGGGCGACGGCGAGCCCGAAGGGGTCCGCCGCCGGGCCGCCGAGGAGATCAAGGACACCGCGCGGGCCGCCGCCGCCTTCGGAGTGCGTACCGTCGTCGGATTCACCGGGTCTTCCATCTGGCACCTGGTCGCGATGTTCCCGCCCGTTCCGCCGCACATGATCGAGCGGGGGTACGAGGACTTCGCCGAGCGCTGGAACCCGATCCTGGACGTCTTCGACGCGGAGGGCGTGCGGTTCGCCCACGAGGTGCACCCCAGCGAGATCGCGTACGACTACTGGACCACGCACCGCGCCCTGGAGGCCGTCGGCCACCGGGCAGCGTTCGGGCTGAACTTCGACCCCAGCCACTTCGTCTGGCAGGACCTGGACCCGGTCAACTTCCTGTACGACTTCCGGGACCGGATCTACCACGTGGACTGCAAGGAGGCACGCAAGCGCCTCGACGGCCGCAACGGCCGGCTCGGCTCGCATCTGCCCTGGGGCGATCCCCGGCGCGGCTGGGACTTCGTCTCGGCCGGGCACGGTGATGTGCCCTGGGAGGACGTCTTCCGGATGCTCCGGTCCATCGAATACGACGGGCCGGTCTCCGTGGAGTGGGAGGACGCCGGGATGGACCGGCTGGCCGGTGCGCCGGAAGCGCTGGCCACGCTGAAGCGGTACGACTTCGACCCGCCGGCGGCGTCGTTCGACGCGGCCTTCGGGGGCGGCGACTGACCGCCTCCCACCAGGGGCGCCGATACCCCCACCCGGGGTCCGGGCAGGGGCGGGCCGGGAGAGAGCTCCACGGCCGCCCCGGGCCCACCCCTGCCCTCGTCCCGCTTTGTCCTGGCGCAGGAAAAAGTTCAACCGGACCGCTGCGCAAGGGCTTTCCGTCCCGGACGAACAGGTCTACGGTCCACAACGTGTACACGACATGACTCGGGTCGCCGGTGTCCCACGCACCCCGGACGACCCGCGCGGCAGTCCCCGCGCAGCACGGCACGGCAGCACCCCCGCCCGTACAACCGGCACACTCCGGAGGACACTCGTGCACCGAACCACCACCCGAAACAGAAGCAGAACACGGCTCCGCGTCCGTAAATCCCTCGCACTGTTCACCGGCGGCCTGCTCGCCGCGGCCACCCTGGCCCTGGGCGCCACGCCCGGAGCAGCCGCGACGGGGCCGTCATCGCCGGCCGCCACCGATGCGGCGGCCGAGGAATTCCAGCAGGTCACCCTCGCCAAGGGAGTCGCCGAGACCGGCGAGCCCATGACGCTGGCGGTGCTCCCCGACCGCAGCGTCCTGCACACCGCACGCGGCGGCGAGCTCTGGCTCACCGACAGCGGCGGGGACACCACCCTCGCCGGTGTCCTGCCCGTCTACTCCCACGACGAGGAGGGCCTGCAGGGCGTCGGCGTCGACCCGGACTTCAGCGAGAACCGGGCGATCTACCTCTACTACGCGCCCCCGCTGGACACCCCGTCCGGCGACGCCCCCGAGAACGGCACCGCCGCCGACTTCGCCAAGTTCGACGGTGTGAACCGGCTCTCGCGCTTCGTCCTCAAGGAGGACGGCACGCTCGACACCGCCAGCGAGAAGAAGGTCCTCGACATCCCGGCCTCGCGCGGCATCTGCTGCCACGTCGGCGGTGACATCGACTTCGACGCGCAGGGCAACCTGTACCTGTCGACCGGCGACGACTCCAACCCGTTCGCCTCCGACGGCTACACACCGATCGACGACCGGCCGGACCGCAACCCCGTGTTCGACGCCCGCCGCAGCGCCGGGAACACCAACGACCTGCGCGGCAAGATCCTCCGGATCAAGGTTGCCGACGACGGCACGTACACCGTCCCCGACGGCAACCTCTTCGCCCCGGGCACCGACAAGACCCGGCCCGAGATCTACGCGATGGGTTTCCGCAACCCCTTCCGCTTCACCGTCGACAAGCCCACCGGCATCGTGTACGTCGGTGACTACGGGCCCGACGCCGGTGCCGCCGACCCGAAGCGCGGACCGGCCGGTCAGGTCGAGTTCGCCCGCGTCACCAAGGCCGGCAACTTCGGCTGGCCGTTCTGCACCGGGAAGAACGACCCGTTCATCGACTACGACTTCGCGACCAAGACCTCCGGCGCGGCCTTCGACTGCGCGGCGCCCAAGAACACCTCCCGGTACAACACCGGTCTGGTCGACCTGCCGCCGGCCCAGCCCGCCTGGATCCCGTACGACGGCGCGTCCGTGCCCGAGTTCGGCACCGGCTCCGAGTCCCCGATGGGCGGACCCGTCTACCACTACGACGCCGCCCTCGACTCGCCGGTGAAGTTCCCCGAGGCGTACGACGGCAACTTCTTCGCCGGTGAGTTCGGCCGGCGCTGGATCAAGCGCATCGACCAGGACACCGAGGGCACGGTCAAGTCCATCAACGCCTTCCCGTGGTCGGGAACCCAGGTGATGGACATGACGTTCGGTCCCGACGGCGCGCTGTACGTCCTGGACTACGGCACCGGCTACTTCGGCGGCGACCAGAACTCGGCGCTCTACCGCATCGAGAACGCCACCGGCGGACGATCGCCGATCGCCGAGGCGACCGCCGACAAGACCTCCGGGACCGCACCCCTCAAGGTCGCCTTCTCATCGGCCGGAACCACCGACGCCGACGGGGACACCCTCAGCTACAGCTGGGACTTCGGTGACGGCGGCACATCGACCGCCGCCGACCCCACGTACACGTACAAGAAGAACGGCACCTACACCGCCACCGTCACCGCGACGGACCCCACCGGCCGCACCGGCTCGGCCAACGTCCATGTGACGGTCGGCAACACCGCTCCCAAGGTGAACCTGGAACTCCCCGGTGACGGGCAGCTGTTCGCCTTCGGCGACGAGATCCCGTTCAAGGTGACCGTCACCGACCCCGAGGACGGAACCATCGACTGCTCCAAGATCGAGGTCCGCTTCATCCTCGGCCACGACAGCCACGGCCACCCCATCACCTCGGCGCACGGCTGCTCCGGCACCATCAAGACGGAGATGGACGGCGGACACGATCCCAACGCCAACATCTTCGGCGTCATCGACGCCTCGTACACGGACGGCGGCGGCGGCGGTCAGGCATCCCTGTCCGGCCACGACCAGTCCGAGCTCCAGCCCCGCCACCGGCAGGCCGAGCACTACGGCGACTCGCACGGCGTGGCCCCGCAGAACAAGCCCACCGCGCACGGCGGCAAGACCGTCGGCGACATCCACAACGACGACTGGATCTCCTTCAAGCCGTACCTCCTGACCGGATCCACCAAGCTGACCGCACGGATCTCCTCCGGCGGTGCCGGCGGCTTCCTCGAAGTCCGGACCGGTTCGCCGACCGGCAAGATCCTCGGCTCCGCACCCGTCCCGGTGACCGGTGCCTGGGACAACTTCCAGGACATCGACGTACCGCTGCGCGGCGTCCCGAAGAAGTCCACCGAACTCTTCCTGGTCTTCAAGGGCGGCGCCGGAGCGCTCTACGACATCGACGACTTCGAGCTCTCCAACAGCGCCCCCGACAGGACCGCCAAGCGGATCCTGGTCTTCTCGAAGACGGCCGGCTTCCGGCACGACGCGATCCCGGACGGCATCGCGGCGCTGAAGGAACTCGGCAAGGACAGCAACATCACCGTCGACGCCACGGAGACGGCCGGCCAGTTCACCACCAGCAACCTGGCCCGCTACGACGCCGTCGTCTTCCTCTCCACCACCGGTGACGTGCTCAACGCCGACCAGCAGAAGGCCTTCGAGAACTACGTGGCCACCGGCGGCGGCTACATGGGCGTCCACGCGGCGGCGGACACCGAGTACGACTGGGCGTTCTACGGCGGACTCGTCGGGGCGTACTTCTCCTCGCACCCCGCCATCCAGCCCGCCACCGTCCGTGTGGAGGACCACGACCACCCCGCCACCGCGCACCTCGGCGACGAGTGGAACCGCACCGACGAGTGGTACAACTACCGCACGAACCCGCGCAGTCAGGCCAAGGTCCTCGCCACCCTCGACGAGACCACCTACACCGGCGGCACCATGAAGGGCGACCACCCCATCACCTGGTGCCAGACCTACCAGGGCGGCCGCTCCTTCTACACCGGCCTCGGCCACACCAAGGAGTCCTACGCCGAAGCGGACTTCCGCAAGCTGCTCCTCGGCGGCATGCGGTACGCGGCCGGTCAGGTGAAGGCCGACTGCAAGCCCGACACCGGCTACCGGCCGATCTTCAACGGCAAGACGCTCGAAGGCTGGAAGCAGGCGGGCCCCGGGAAGTTCGACGTCGTCGACGGTGAACTCCGCTCCGAGGGCGGCATGGGCCTGCTCACCTACCAGGCCAAGGAGCTGGGGTCGTACTCGCTCAAGCTCGACTGGAAGATGCAGGGCGACGACAACTCCGGTGTCTTCGTCGGCTTCCCGGAGTCCGACGACCCCTGGTCCGCGGTGAACAACGGCTACGAGGTCCAGATCGACGCCTCCGACGCGGCCGACCGCACCACCGGCTCGGTCTACACCTTCAAGGCGGCCAACGCCAAGGCCCGTGACCAGGTCCTGCGGCCGCCCGGCCAGTGGAACAGCTACGAGATCAAGGTCCAGGGCGAACGTCTCCAGGTCTTCCTCAACGGAGTGAAGATCAATGACTTCACCAACACCGACCCGGTACGGAGCCTGAAGAACGGCTACATCGGCATCCAGAACCATGGCGCCGACGACCATGTGTCCTTCCGCAACATCCAGCTGAAGGAACTGCCCTCGGCGTAGCACGCCCCCGGCGACGGCGGGCGGGGGAGACGACAAAGCCCCCGCCCGCCGTCCCCGACCGGTTCCCACCCCCTCGTCGAACAGCGCCACTCGCTCTGCCCAGCCAGCACCCCCAGCCAGGGAGGCAGCCCGTGTCAGCACCCGCCGTTCGTACCGGAGTCTGGTTCATCGGAGCACGCGGCTCCGTCGCCACCACCGCCACCGCGGGGTGCGCGGCGGTCGCGGCAGGGCTCCACCCGGCGGCAGGCATGGTCACCGAGACCCCACCCTTCGCCGACAGCGGGCTGCCCGCACTCACCTCACTCGTCTTCGGCGGGCACGACACGGCCGGCTGCCCACTGCCCAAACGCGCCGAGGCACTGGCGGCCGGCGGAGTGCTGCCGCACGGACTGCCATCGGCGGTGCACGCCGAACTCGCCGCCGCCGACGCCGGGATCCGGCCCGGCGGGCCACTGCCCGGCGACACCCGCAGCGACGAGGAACTCATCGCCGCCTTCGCCACCGACCTCACCGACTTCACGCGCCGCAACGAACTGGCCAGAACGGTCGTCATCAACGTGGCGTCCACCGAACCCGTCCCGGACCCCGGCGGACAACGGCTGCCCGCCAGCTCGCTCTACGCGGCGGCGGCACTGCGGGCCGGCTGCCCCTACATCAACTTCACCCCCTCCACCGGGCTGCGCACCCCCGCCCTCCAGAACGCCGTCGCGGACTGTGGACTTCCTCACGCGGGCCGCGACGGCAAGACCGGCCAGACACTGCTGCGCTCCGTACTCGCCCCGATGTTCGTGCAACGCGCCCTGCCCGTACGGGCCTGGTCCGGCACCAACCTGCTGGGCGGCGGCGACGGAGCGGCGCTGGCCGACCCGGGCGCGGCGGCCGCCAAGAACGCCGGCAAGGAACGCGTACTCGCCGACACCCTGGGCACCGCGCCGGAGGGCGAGGTCCACATCGACGACGTACCGGCGCTCGGCGACTGGAAGACCGCCTGGGACCACATCGCGTTCGACGGATTCCTCGGCGCGCGGATGGTGCTCCAGACCACCTGGCAGGGCTGCGACTCGGCACTGGCCGCGCCCCTGGTCCTGGACCTCGCCAGGCTGGTGGCCCGCGCCCACGAGCGCGGACTGAGCGGCCCGCTGCCCCAGCTCGGCTTCTACTTCAAGGACCCGGACGGCGGCCCGGCCGCGCTCTTCGAGCAGTACCAGGAGCTGCTCGCCTTCGCCGGGACGCTGCGGGGGGAACGATGACGGCACGCGCCTGGGCGGAGCTGCTACGGGTGTCCGCGCTGTTCACCGTCCCCGGCGACGCGCTGGCCGGGGCGGCGGCGAGCGGCCGGCGCCCCAACGGCTCGACCGTGCTCGCCGTCGGCGCCTCGCTCTGCCTGTACGAGGCGGGCATGGCGCTCAACGACTGGGCCGACCGCGAGGAGGACGCCGTCGACCGCCCGCACCGGCCCATCCCCTCGGGACGGATCGCACCCGGAGCGGCCCTCGCGGCGGCGGGCGCGCTGACCGCCGCCGGGCTGGGACTCGCAGCCCGGGCCGGCCGGCCGGCCCTCGCGGTGGCCACCGGTCTGGCGGCCACCGTATGGGCCTACGACCTGCGGCTGAAGCACACCCCGGCCGGACCTGCGGCGATGGCCGCCGCACGCGGACTCGATCTGCTCCTCGGGGCCACCGCCACCGGGACGGGCCGGCGGACGGCGGGGCCCGGGACAGGACCGGATCCGGCGGCGCGCGGCTCCGTTCTCGGCGCGCTCCCGGCCGCCGGTCTGCTGGGCGCGCACACCTACGCAGTCACCGCCGTCTCCCGCCACGAGGCACACGGCGGATCGACCACCGCCCCCCTCGCCGCCCTCGCGGCCATCACCGCACTGGGCGCGGCGACCCTGCACACGCGGCGTGAGCGGCGCGAGGAACCCGGCACGGCCCGGGGGACGACCGCGCAGACGGAGCGTCGGCGGGCCGGGGAACCCGGCACGGCCCTGCGCACGCGGAGTGGGCGGGGCGAGGACCAGTCCCGGCCGCGTCCCGCGTACCGCCCAACGGCGCCCCTCGCCCTCACCGCCCCCGGCCTCGTGCGCACCGCACTCACCGGCTCCTACGTCCGCACCGCCGCCGTCCCGCTTCTGCACGCCGCGCTCAACCCCTCACCGCCGCTGACCCAGCGCGCCGTCGGCGGCGGCATCCGGGCGATGATCCCGCTCCAGGCCGCCCTCGCAGCCCGCACCGGAGCCGTCGGCACGGCGCTCGCCGTCATGGGACTCGTACCGATCGCCCGTACCCTCGCCCGGAAGGTGAGCCCGACATGACGATCCGCCTCGGCTACGGCACCAACGGGCTCACCGACCTCCGCCTGGACGACGCCCTCGGACTCCTCGCCGACCTCGGGTACGACGGGGTCGGCCTGACCCTGGACCACATGCACCTCGACCCCCTCGCCCCGGACCTCGCCGCCCGCACCGCCCACGTGGCGGCCCGGCTCCAGGAGCTGGGGCTCGGCGTCACCGTCGAGACCGGCGCCCGCTACGTCCTCGACCCGCGCCGCAAGCACGGCCCCTCCCTCCTCGACCCGGACCCGGAGGCCCGCGCCGCCCGCATCCGGCTGCTCGTCCGGGCCGTCGGGATCGCCGCCGACCTCGGCGCCCACGCCGTGCACTGCTTCAGCGGCATCACCCCGCCGGACACCACCCCCGACACCGCCTGGCAACGGCTCACCGGCTCCCTCGCCCCGGTACTGGAAGCCGCCGACCGCTCCGGCATCCCCCTCGCCATCGAACCCGAGCCCGGACACCTCCTCGCCACACTCGCCGACTTCCACCATCTGCGCGTCCTCAGCGGAGATCCGGCACCGCTCGGACTCACCCTCGACATCGGCCACTGCCAATGCCTGGAACCCGCCATGCCCGTCGACTGCGTCCGCGAGGCCGCCCCCTGGCTGCGCCACGTCCAGATCGAGGACATGCGCCGCGGCGTCCATGAACACCTCCCCTTCGGTGAGGGCGAGATCGACTTCCCGCCGGTGCTCGAAGCACTCGACACCCTCTCGGACACCGGCTACCGGGGCCTCACCGTCGTCGAACTGCCCCGCCACTCCCACGCCGGACCCGAACTCGCCCGCACCTCCATCGAGTTCCTCCGCAAGCACCGTCCGTCGAGCCGCTGAACCGCCGAAGGGAGCGACGCCATGCCGGTACCCCCGACGAACCCCCCGCTGCTGACCCGCAAGGAACTCGACGCACAGCTCGGCGGAGCCGCGCGCGCCTGGCTCGACGAGGCGCTCGCCGAGGCGGAACACGCCGCCTCCCACCAGGACACCGAACAGCCCGGCAGCCCCTACGCCGCCCCACCGTGGGAACTGCGCTACGCCGCGGCCGGCCGGCACTGCGGACTCGAACACGCCGACTCCGTACGCGCCCTCCTGCTCATCGAAGCCCGAGCCGCGCTGCCCGCCCTGACCAGGCTCTACGAACAGGGCACCGCCGCCGAACGACGCGCCGTCCTGCTCACCCTGCACCGGCTGGACCTCGGCCCCACCGCCCTTTCGCTCGTCGAGGACGCCCTGCGCACCAACGACACCCGGCTCATCGCCGCGGCCGTCGGCCCGTACGCCGCCACCCACCTCGATGCGCACAACTGGCGCCACGCCGTTCTCAAGTGCCTCTTCACCGGGGTCGATGTCGAAGCCGTCGACGCACTGGCCCGCCGCGCCCGCGGAGACGCCGAACTCGCCCGCATGCTCGGAGACTTCGCCGCAGAGCGCACCGCCGCCGGACGCAGCGTCCCCGACGGTCTGACCCGCGTCCTCGAACTCACCACCCCCGGTGCCGCCCCCACGGAGGAGTCCTGATGCGCATCTTCGACCCGCACATCCACATGACCTCCCGCACCACGGACGACTACCGAGCGATGTACGACGCCGGGGTCCGCGCACTCGTGGAACCCTCCTTCTGGCTCGGCCAGCCCCGCACCTCGCCCGCCAGCTTCTTCGACTACTTCGACGCCCTGCTCGGCTGGGAACCCTTCCGCGCCGCCCAGTACGGCATCGCCCACCACTGCACGCTCGCCCTCAACCCCAAGGAGGCGAACGACCCGCGCTGCGTCCCCGTCCTGGACGCCCTGCCCCGCTATCTGGTCAAGGACTCCGTCGTCGCCGTCGGCGAGATCGGCTACGACTCCATGACCCCGGCCGAGGACACCGCCCTGGCCACCCAGCTCCAGCTCGCCGCCGACCACGGCCTGCCCGCCCTCGTGCACACCCCCCACCGGGACAAGCTCGCCGGGCTGCACCGCACCATCGATGTCATCCGTGAATCCCACCTCCCCCCGGAGCGGATCCTGCTCGACCACCTCAACGAGACGACCGTGAAGGACGCCAGGGACAGCGGCTGCTGGGCCGGGTTCTCCATCTACCCCGACACCAAGATGGACGAGGACCGCATGATCGCGATCCTCAGGATCCACGGCACCGAGAAGATCCTGGTCAACTCGGCGGCCGACTGGGGCCGGAGCGATCCGCTCAAGACCCGCAAGGTGGGCGACGCGATGCTCGCCGCCGGCTTCGGCGAAGACGACGTCGACAAGGTGCTCTGGCGCAACCCCGTCGAGTTCTACGGGCAGAGCGGCCGGCTCCAGCTCGGCATCGCCACACCCGAACCACTCCACGAGGGCAACTCCATCCTGCGCGGCGGGGAGTGAAGCGATGCGCTTCCGCCACCCCGACGGCTCCACCGTCCACCTCTCGTACTGCACCAACGTCCATCCCGCCGAGACGCTCGACGGCGTCCGCGCCCAACTGCGCGACCACTGCGAACCCGTCCGCAGACGCCTCGGCCGTGACCGCCTCGGCATCGGGCTCTGGCTCGCCAGGGACGCGGCCCGCACCCTGATCAACGACCCGGCCGAACTGCGGTCCCTGCGCGCCGAACTGGACCGCCGCGGCCTGGAAGTCGTCACCCTCAACGGCTTCCCGTACGAGGGATTCGGCGCCGACGAGGTCAAGTACCGGGTGTACAAGCCGGACTGGACGGACCCGGAACGGCTCTCCCACACCACCGACCTCGCCCGGCTCCTGGCCGGACTGCTCCCCGACGACACCACAGAAGGAACCATCTCCACCCTCCCGATCGCCTGGCGCACCCCCTTCGGATCGGACCCGGAAGCGGCCCGCACCGTACACACCGCGCTCACCACCCTCGGCGAACGCCTCGACGCACTCGCCGAACTCACCGGCAGATCCATCCGCATCGGCCTGGAACCCGAGCCGGGCTGCACCGTCGAGACCACCGCCGACGCCATCGCCCCACTCACCGCCGTCGCACACCCACGCATCGGCATCTGCGTCGACACCTGCCACCTCGCCACCTCCTTCGAGGACCCCGGCACCGCACTGGACGCACTCCGCGCCGCGGACGTCCCGATCGTCAAGTCACAGCTCTCCGCGGCACTGCACGCCGAACACCCCCACCTCCCCGAGGTGCGCACCGCACTCGCCGCCTTCGCCGAACCCCGCTTCCTGCACCAGACCCGCACCAGCACCGCCGCCGGACTGCGCGGCACCGACGACCTCGACGAGGCCGTCACCGGCCGGGCCCTGCCGGACGGAGCCCCCTGGCGCGCCCACTTCCACGTCCCTCTGCACGCACCACCCGCACCACCGCTCACCTCCACCCTTCCCGTACTCCGATCCACCCTGACCCGCCTCGTGGGCGGCGCACGCCCCCTCACCAGGCACCTGGAGGTCGAGACGTACACCTGGCAGGCGCTCCCGGCCGCGCTGCGCCCCCGTACCCGCACCCAGCTCGCCGACGGCATAGCCGCCGAACTCACCCTCGCCCGCGACCTCCTGGTCGACCTCGGCCTCAAGGAGCTCCCATGACCACAGCCGAGCAGCCCACCGGGACCGCCACCCCCACCCCTCTCCTCGTCATCGACGTCGTCGGCCTCACCCCACAGCTCCTCGACCACATGCCGCACCTGAAGGCCCTGGGACAGTCCGGCACCCACGCCCCACTCGGCACCGTCCTGCCCGCCGTCACCTGCGCGGCCCAGTCCACCTTCCTCACCGGCACCACCCCCGCCGAGCACGGCATCGTCGCCAACGGCTGGTACTTCCGCGAGCTCGGCGACGTCCTGCTCTGGCGCCAGCACAACGGACTGGTCGCGGGCGACAAACTCTGGGACGCCGCCCGCCGCGCCCACCCCGGCTACACCGTCGCCAACATCTGCTGGTGGTACGCGATGGGCGCCGACACCGACATCACCGTCACCCCGCGCCCCGTCTACTACGCCGACGGCCGCAAGGAACCCGACTGCTACACCCGGCCGCCCGCCCTCCACGACGAACTCACCGAAAAACTCGGCACCTTCCCCCTCTTCCACTTCTGGGGCCCCGGCGCGGACCTCGTCTCCTCGCAGTGGATCATCGACGCGACCCGGCACATCCTCGACACCCGCCACCCCGACCTGGCCCTGTGCTACCTCCCGCACCTCGACTACGACCTCCAGCGCTACGGCCCCGACGACCCGCGCTCCTACCGGGCCGCGGCCGAACTCGACCGGGCCATGGCCCCCCTCCTCGACGACGCCCGCCGCGAGGGCCGCACCGTCGTCGCCCTCTCCGAATACGGCATCACCCGCGTGGACCGGCCCGTCGACATCAACCGGGCCCTGCGCCGCGCCGGCCTCCTGGAGGTCCACACCCAGGACGGCATGGAGTACCTCGACCCGATGGCCTCCCGCGCCTTCGCCGTCGCCGACCACCAGCTCGCCCACATCTACGTACGCCGCCCCGAGGACCTGGAAGCCACCCGCGAAGCCCTCCAGGACCTCCAGGGCATCGAGCAGCTCCTCGACGACGAGGGCAAGAAGGCACACGGCCTGGACCACCCGCGCTCGGGCGAGCTGGTCGCCGTCGCGGACCCGGACGCCTGGTTCACGTACTACTACTGGCTCGACGACGCCCGTGCGCCCGACTTCGCACAGCTCGTCGAGATCCACCGCAAACCCGGCTACGACCCCGTCGAACTCTTTCTGGACCCCCAGGACCCGTACGTCCGGGTCAAGGCGGCCACGGCCGTCGCCCGGAAGAAGCTGGGCATGCGCTACCGCATGGCGGTCGTGCCGCTGGACCCGTCACCTATTCGCGGCAGCCACGGCCGCCTCCCGCAGAGCGACGAAGAAGGTCCGCTCATCCTGTGCTCCACCCCCCACGCGTTCACCGGCCCCGTCCGGGCCACCGAAGTGAAGTCCTTGCTGCTCGAACTCGCCGGACTGCACTGACAACGTCCCGCCCCCAGAAGGAGTTCCACCATGAGCCGCCGCACCCCCGTCGACGCCGAACTCGCCCACAAGCTCAGCAGACGCTCCATGCTCGGCGTCGCGGCCGGCGCCACCGCAGCCGCCCTCCTCGGCGCCGCCGCCCCGGCCGCCTCCGCCCACGGCAGGCCCCAGGGCGACCCCCTGCTGCCGCCCGGCCGTCTCGGAATCCAGCTCTACACCCTCCGCGACAAGGTCTCGACCCTCGGTTTCGACAAGGTCTTCGCCGAACTCCAGGCGTACGGCTACGACGAGGTCGAGTACGCCGGCTACACCCAGGGCTCGGCCGGTGCCATCACCCTCGCTCAGCTCAAGCAGCTCACCCGCGACCACGGCCTCAAGGGCATCGGCAGCCACGTCGGCTACTACGACGACAACAACGCGAACGCCTACACCTTCGCGCAGAACCTCACCAAGGTCCTCGACGACGCCCAGGCCCTCGGCCTCAAGCACGTCGGCACCGCCTCGGGACCGTTCCGCTACGGATCGACGGTCGACGGCTGGAAGCGCGCCGCCGCGGACTTCAACGCCTACGGCGCCGCGGCCAGGGAGCGCGGCATGAAGTTCTACCAGCACAACCACGCCGAGGAGTTCTCCTTCGCCACCGACCGGCCCGACGTCCGCCTCTACGACGTACTGCTCGCCGAGACCGACCCCGATCTGGTCTTCCTGGAGATGGACATCTACTGGGCCTACGTCGGCCAGTTCCGGTTCGGCAAGCGGGCCGACGGCACCCCCGACACCTTCGACCCGCTGCACTACGTACTGAAGCAGCCCGACCGGTACCCGCTCTTCCACGTCAAGGACGGTGAGCACGACATCGCGGCCCGCGACGGCTACCGCATGGTCGACGTCGGGGACGGCGACATCGACTACAAGAAGTTCCTCTCCGCCGTCACCAGGACCCACGGCGGCCGCCGCGACCACCACTGGCAGGTGGAGCACGATCAGCCGATAGTGGACTCCTTCACCACGGCCCGCCGCTCCGCCGCCTACCTGCACACCCTGCGCCGCAAGGGCTGCTAGGGATTTTCGTCTGGATCGAGCCCGGCGTGATCCAGACGAAAGACCCTAGGGCCGCCCGCCCACGACGGCCCTCCCCGCGACCGGCGAGGAGGGCCGCCGGCGCCCGTGCTCACGGCGCCCCGGCTGCCGCAGCAACAGCGCGATGCAGGCCGCCACCATCGAGATCCCACCGGCGAGCGCGTAGGCCCCGTCGTAGCCCCAGGCGTCGACCACCATCGAGCCGAGACCGCCGCCGAACAGCCCGCTGACCAGCTTCCCGCTGTACACGAGGCCGTAGTTGGTGGCGTTGTAGTTCTCACCGAAGTAGTCCGGGGTCAGCGCGGCGAACATCGGGTAGAAGGCGCCGCCGCCGAAGCCGGAGAGAAAGGCGAAGAACAGGAACAGCCACTCGTTGCGCGCGTGCCCGGCCCAGATCACCCCGAACTGGGCCAGTCCCAGCACGACAATGACGAACACCAGGGTCGGCTTCCGGCCCCAGAGGTCCGACAGCCAGCCCACGACCGCGCGGCCGACACCGTTGATCACGGACATGATGCCCATCGACGACGCCGCGACCAGCGGGCCGAAACCCACCTCCCTGGCGAAGTCCACCTGGAACGAGATGCCGAATATGGACACCCCGGCGGTCAGTACGACGGTGAGCCACATCAGCGGGAGCACGCCCGTCCGGATGGCCTCCTCGGGCGTGTACTGCTTGACCGCCGGAGGGTTCTTCGCCAGACCGGCCGCGCTCCTCGCGTCGCCCGCCAGACTCAGCGGGTCGACATCGGCCGGCCACCAGTTCTTCGGCGGGTCCTTGAAGAACCAGGCGCAGATCGCCACCACGATCAGGACATAGACACCGATGAGGTCCAGCACCTCGTTGTAATCACCGGTGTCGAACGCGTAGTTGAAGATGAAGATGAACGGCAACGCGCCATAGGCGAAGCCGCCGTTGACGAACCCCGTCCTCGCCCCGCGCCGTTCCGGGAACCACTTGCCCACCATATTGATGCAGGTGGCGTAGACGAGCCCGGAACCCAGACCGCCGATGACACCGAACCCACAGATCGCGGCGGAGACATCGTCCAGGTGCGAGAGTGCGACGAAGCCGACGAGACAGAGCGCGGCTCCGGCGAACATGGCGCGCCTGGCGGTGAGTAACCCCCTTTCGCGCAACCACCCGGCGGGGAAGGCGACCCCCGCCTGGAAGAACACCCAGACGCTCAGGATCCAGAAAGTGTTGCTCCGCGTCCAGCCATGGGCCGCGGAGAGGGTGTCCTCCGCGGAGCCGTAGGCGTACTCGGACACACTGATGGCCATCATCGCGACCCACGGCAGATACACCATCAGCTTGCGGCTGTGACCGAGGAGATCCCGGTCGGACTCGCCCACGCGATAGACACGGCCCTTGCCGTCCGTCACTTCGCGGAACGCGGCACCCGACGTTCCGCCCGGTCGTTCGTCTGTGCTCATGAATCTCCCCTTGGCTTCGAAAGAACCTGGCCAGCGTTCCTGTCCAAACTCTTCGTGCCTGGGAAGGGTCAGGTCAGCAGCCCCGCGGCCCTTGCCCAGCGGTACTTCGCACCGAGCGCCGCGACCGGCTTCTCGGTGGTATAGGGGTAGGCCACGACACCGCGCTCGAAGAGATACGCACAGGCCTCCTCGACCTCCGTGTCACCGGCCAGCGACGCCACCACGGGCTTGACGATGCCGCGCTCCCGGAACTCCTCGACCACCCGAGAGGTCAGCTCGGCGAAGACCATCGGCGGTGTGACGATCGTGTGCCAGTAGCCCAGGACCAGTGCGTGGATGCGCGCGTCCTGCATCCCGAGACGGATCGTCGCCTCGTACGTCGAAGGCGGCTCGCCGCCCGTGATGTCGATGGGATTGCCGGCCGCACCGAACGGCGGGATGAACGCCCTGAACGCGGTGTCCAGATCCGGCGGGATCTCCATCAGGGCGAGACCGTTGTCGACGAGCGCGTCCGAGAGCAGCACCCCGGAACCACCGGCCCCGGTGATGACGACGACGTTGTCACCCTTCGGCGTCGGGAGCACCGGCAGCGCCCGCGCGTACTCCAGCATCTCGTTCAGCCCCGGCGCCCTGATCACCCCGGCCTGGCGAAGGATGTCGTCGTACACCGCGTCGTCGCCCGCCAGTGCGCCCGTGTGTGAACCGGCGGCCCTGGCACCGGCACTCGTACGCCCCGCCTTCAGCACCACGACCGGCTTCTTCGGCACGGTCCGCCGAGCCGCCGCGACGAACGCCCGCCCGTCCTTGAGATCTTCCAGGTGCATGGCGATGCAACGGGTGTTGGGGTCCTCCCCGAACCAGGTCAGCAGATCGTCCTCGTCGATGTCCGACTTGTTGCCGAGCCCCACGATCGCCGACACACCGGTCCTGGTCGAGCGGGCGAAGCCCAGGATCGCCATGCCGATGCCACCGGACTGGGAGGTCAGGGCCACTCCGCCCCTGACGCCGTAGGGCGTGCAGAAGGTGGCGCACAGGTCCTGCCACGTCGAGTAGTAGCCGTAGATGTTGGGGCCCAGCAGACGCACGCCGTACTGCTCCGCGATGGCCACGAGCTCGTCCTGGAGGGCCTGTTCACCGGTCTCGGCGAAACCGGAGGGGATCAGGACCGCGTTCGGGACACCTTTGCGCCCCACCTCCTCCAGCGCCGATGCCACGAACCTGGCGGGGATCGCGAAGACCGCCACATCCACCTCACCGGGAACGTCGGTGACGCTCTTGTACGCCTTGCGCCCCAGAATGTCATCGGCCCGGGGGTTCACCGGGTGGATCTCGCCCGAGAACCCACCGTCGACAAGATTGCGCATCACCGAGTTCCCGATCTTGCCCTGCCGGCCGGAGGCGCCGATCACCGCGACCGAGCGCGGTTCCATCAGCCGGCGCATCGAGGCGAGGATCTCCTCACGGCCGTACGTGCGCCGCGGCGCGTCCGTCCGGGACGCCAGCAGGATCCGGATGTCGGCCGCGACCGCACCGTCCGGTGAGGCGATGACCGGATTGAGGTCGACCTCGGCCATCTCCGGGAAATCCGCGACCAGTTGGGACACCCTCCGGATCTGCTCGGCCAGCGCCCACCGGTCCACCGGCGGCGCGCCCCGGACCCCGCGCAGGATCTCCGCCGCACCGATCGAGTCGAGCATCGACCGCGCCTCGTCCGCGGTGACCGGAGCCAGGCGGAACGTGATGTCCTTCAACACCTCCACCAGTACGCCGCCCAGCCCGAAGGCCACCACCTTCCCGAACGTCGGGTCGGTCACCGCACCGATGATGACCTCCTGACCGGGCGGCACCAGCTGCTGCACCTGCACCCCGTCGATCCGGGCGTCCGGCGCGTACCCCCGCACGTTCTCGATGATCCGGCGGAAGGCGGCCCGTACCTCCGACGCACCGTGCACGCCGACGACGACACCACCGGCGTCCGTCTTGTGCGGCACATCCGGCGAGACGATCTTCAGCACGACCGGACCGCCGAGCCGGTCGGCGCATGCCACCGCCTCGTCGATGTCCTGGGCCAGCTCCTCGCCGGGCACCGCGATTCCGTACGCCTCGGCGACGATCCTGCCCTCCGGCGCGGTGAGCGCGTCACGCCCGGCGGCCCGGACGGAGCCGAGCAGCTTCCGTACCCGTTCACGATCCTGTGATCCGGCCATGGCTCAGATGACTCCGTCCGTCTTCAGCAGCCGCAGCTCCTCGTCACCGAGGCCCAGCTCACCGGCGTACACCTCTTCGTTGTGCTCGCCCAGCAGCGGCGAAGTCACCACCTCGACGGGGGAGTCGGAGAGCTTCAGCGGACTGCCGACCGTGGAGAAGGTGCCGCGCTCGGGGTGTTCGACCCGGACCACCATCCCGTTCGCGGCCAGCGACTCGTCCTCGACGATCTCCTTGGTGGACAGGATCGGACCGCAGGGGATGCCGTGGGCGTTGAGCTGCTCCAGCACCTCCCACTTGGGCAGTGCCGAGGACCACTCCTCGATGAGCTGGAACATCTTGTCGAGCTTGGGCAGCCGTGCCTCGGGCGTCGCCCACTCGGGGGCATCCGCCAGTTCCGGACGTCCGATGAGTGCGGAGAGCGGCTGCCAGCCCACCGGCTGCACAATGACGTACACATAGTCGTTGGGTCCGCCGGGGGCGCATTTCACCGCCCACCCCGGCTGGCCGCCACCGCTGGCGTTGCCGCTGCGAGGCACCTCGTCACCGAAGTCATCGTTCGGATACTCGGCCAACGGGCCGTGTGCCAAGCGTTGTTGGTCCCGCAGCTTCACCCGGCAGAGATTGAGCACGGCATGCTGCATGGCGACATTGACGCGCTGTCCGCGTCCGGTGTTCTCGCGCTGGAGGAGTGCGGCCAGAATGCCGGCCACCGCGTGGATCCCGGTTCCCGAGTCACCGATCTGCGCTCCGGTGGCCAGCGGCGGGCCGTCCTCGAATCCGGTGGTGGACATCGAGCCGCCCATGGCCTGGGCGACCACCTCGTACGCCTTGAAGGCGGTGTACGGGCCCTCGCCGAAGCCCTTGATGGAGGCGTAGACGATCCGCGGATTGATCTCCTGGATCCGTTCCCAGGTGAATCCCATCCGGTCGACGGCGCCGGGGCCGAAGTTCTCCACCAGCACGTCGCTGCGGCGGATCAGCTCGGTGAGGATCTCCTTGCCGCGCTCGCTCTTGACGTTGAGGGTGATGCTCCGTTTGTTGCAGTTGAGCATCGTGAAGTAGAGGGAGTCGACGCCCGGCAGGTCGCGCAGCTGCCTGCGGGTGATATCGCCGCTAGGCGCTTCGAGCTTCACCACGTCCGCGCCGAGCCAGGCGAGCAGCTGGGTGGCGGAGGGACCGGACTGTACGTGCGTCATGTCGAGGACGCGCACGCCCTCAAGAGCTCTGGTCATGCCAACGGCTCCTCTGCTACTTGTACATGGTCTGGTTCATCGTTCCGGGGGCGTAGGCGTCGGGGTCGATCCAGACGTTGATCAGCGACGGCAGCCCCGACTCCCGGGCGCGGCGCAGCGCCGGGGCGATGTCTGCGGGGTCGCGGACCTCTTCGCCGTAACCACCGAGCATCTGGGCGAACCTGTCGTAGTGGACGTCGCCCAGGGTGTTGCCGACCCGCTGGCGCTCGTCCCCGTACTTGGCCCGCTGGCCGTAACGGATCTGGTTCATCGAGGAGTTGTTGCCGACGATCCCGACGAACGGCAGGTTGTAGCGGACCAGCGTCTCGAAGTCCCAGCCGGTCAGCGAGAACGCACCGTCGCCGAAGAGCGCCACGACCTCCTTGTCGGGCCGCGCCTGCTTGGCCGCCAGCACGAACGGGATGCCGACGCCGAGAGTGCCGAGCGGCCCCGGGTCCATCCAGTGACCGGGCGACTTCGGCTGCACGACCTGCCCGGAGAAGGTGACGATGTCGCCGCCGTCCCCGACGTAGACCGAGTCCTCGGTGAGGAAGTCGTTGATCTCGCTGACCAGACGGTACGGGTGGATCGGCGAGGCGTCCGACTTCAGGCCGGGCAGCCGCTTCTCGATCGCGGCCTGTTCGGCGGCGCGCAGCTCGTCCAGCCAGGCCTTGCGCCTGACCGCGCCACCGTTCAGCCGCCCGCTCGCGGCCCGCGTGACCGCCTCGATGACCAGTCCCGCATCCCCGACGATCCCGAGGTCGATGTCCCGGTTCTTGCCGACGGTGCGGTAGTCGAGGTCGATCTGTACGACGGTGGCGTCGGGGGAGAGCCGTTTGCCGTACCCCATCCGGAAGTCGAACGGTGTCCCCACGACGACGATGAGATCGGCATGGGAGAAGGCGTACCGCCGGGACAGCTGGAAGTGGTGCGGATCGCCGGGCGGCAGGGTGCCGCGGCCGGCCCCGTTCATGTACGCGGGGACGTTCAGGGAGCGGACGAGTTCCACCGCGCTGTCCGTCGCCCGTGTCGTCCACACCTGGCTGCCCAGCAGGATCGCCGGCTTCTCCGCGTGTACGAGGAGATCCGCGAGCCTCTCCACGGCCTCGGGGTCACCGGCCGTACGGGTCGAGGCCCGGTACTGCCCGGCCACCGGCACCCGGGCCTCGGCCACCGGCACCTCGGCGTCCAGCACATCGCGCGGAATCTCCAGGAAGGACGGCCCGGGCGCCCCGTGGTAGCACTCGCGGAACGCCATCGACACCATGTCAGCGGCACGCGAGGTCTCCGGCACGGTCGCCGCGAACTTGGAGATGGGCGACATCATCTCGACGTGCGGCAGATCCTGGAGAGATCCCATCCTGTGCTGGCTGTGCGCACCCTGCCCGCCGATCAGCAGCATCGGCGACTCGGCCCGGAACGCGTTCGCCACCCCCGTCACGGCGTCGGTCGTCCCCGGCCCGGCGGTGACGACGGCACAGCCGGGCTTGCCGGTGATCCGGGCGTACCCGTCGGCGGCGTGGGCGGCGACCTGCTCGTGCCGTACGTCCACGACGTCGATGCCCTCGTCCACGCAACCGTCGTAGATGTCGATGATGTGGCCGCCGCAGAGGGTGTAGACGCGTTCCACCCCCTCGGCTCTCAACGCCTTGGCGACCAGATGCCCACCGGAAATGAGTTCCTGACTGTCCTCGGGCATGGCGGTACCTGTCCCTTCGTAGGGGAGTGCGGAAGCCGATCCGGTACTTCGGTGCTGGGAATATTGCATACAGTCGACGAATACTGTATGGACCTTGTTATCCCGCATCCGGCGGGTGGTGTCCAGAGGGTGTGCCGCACTTTCACGAGTCATGACCCGCCCTTGGGCTCGCACTGTGCGTACGGTCGCGAACACGGTCCGTGGGTGAGGTGGTCGGGGTGCCGCGGGAGAGCGCCGGCCGCACCCGACGCGCCGCACTGACCACCGGAAACGCGGGTGAGAGGCGCGTCGAACCCCTGGTATTGTTTTCCATGTCGCCGCGGGAAACCGGGGCCGACCACCTGGTCCGGGTGGCGGAATGGCAGACGCGCTAGCTTGAGGTGCTAGTGCCCTTTATCGGGCGTGGGGGTTCAAGTCCCCCCTCGGACACCAGCAGGAAACCAGTCAAGTGCCGGTCGGGATTCTTCCCGGCCCGCATTACGCCTACTCCGGCCCGCGAACGCGATGCGGGATGTCACCTGTGATGCCGTGCCCCGCCCTCACATGTGTCGGCGCCGCCTCTCCTCCAGCACCGCTCGGTGCTCGTCGCCCGTCGCTCGCCACTCGTCACGATCCGGTCTCGGACCGCGGGTGGGGTCTTGTTTCCGGCCGTGTAATCGTTTCCAATCTTCCGTGTAATCGATTCCACGGGTTCGGTCCGCTGGTTTCGAGGCTCACGGAAACCACAAGGAGGTGGTCCGGACATGACGAGCATCAAGGACGTCGCGGCTCAGGCAGGGGTCTCTGTCGCCACGGTCTCCCGTGTTCTCAACAGTCATCCCTCCGTCAGCCCGGACGCGCGGACCCGGGTCCTCGCCGCCGTCGACGCCCTCGGCTACCGGCCCAACGCCGTCGCCCGTTCGCTGCGCACCGATCAGACGCGCACCCTCGGCCTGGTCATCAGTGATGTGCTCAACCCGTACTTCACCGAACTGGCCCGCTTCGTCGAGGAGGAGGCCCGCGCCCTCGGCTACAGCGTCATCATCGGCAACGCGGACGAGCGGCCGGAGCTTCAGGACCACCACGTCCGCACGCTCCTCGACCGCAGGATCGACGGACTCCTCGTCTCGCCCGCCGACGGCGACTCCCCGCTGATGGCGGACGTGTCGCGCGGCGGTACGCCGATGGTCTTCGTGGACCGCTGGATGCCCGGCGTCGATGTTCCCGTCGTACGCGCCGACGGCCGCCACGCGATCCGGGACCTGGTCGCCCATCTGCACGCACTCGGCCACCGCAGGCTCGCCATCATCGCCGGCCCCGCGGCCACCACGACGGGCAACGAGCGCGTCGAGGCCTTCCGCGAGGCGCTTCGCGCGTACGAGATCGACCTGCCCGAGGTCTACATCGGCCAGGGCGACTTCCAGGCGGACAGCGGCCGGCGCGTCACCGAAGGCTTCCTGGCGCTTCCCGAGCCGCCCGAGGTCGTCTTCGCCGCCGACAACCTGATGGCGCTCGGCGCGCTGGACGCCATCCGGGCGGCCGGCCTGCGCGTCCCGCAGGACATGGGAATCGCCGCCTTCGACGACATCCCGTGGTTCGTCCACACCGATCCGCCGATCACGGCGATCGCCCAGCCGACCGGCGAACTCGGCCGCGCCGCCGTCCGCGCGCTGATCGACATGGTCGAGGGCCGGTCCCCGCAGTCCGTCACCCTTCCCGCCCGCCTCGTCGTACGCCGTTCCTGCGGCGAGCCCGCTTCGGACCAGAGGAGCAACTTGTGAGCAAGCCGGACGAGTTGCTGCGCATCGAAGGCGTACGCAAGACCTTCCCCGGTGTGGTCGCGCTGGACAGCGTCGACTTCGACCTGCGCAGCGGCGAAGTGCATGTCCTGCTCGGCGAGAACGGAGCGGGCAAGAGCACTCTCATCAAGATGCTCTCCGGTGCCTACCGCCCGGACAGCGGACGGATCTTCGCCAAGGGCCGCGAGGTCCGCATCCACAGCGCGCAGGACGCCGAACGGCTCGGCATCGCGACGATCTACCAGGAGTTCAACCTGGTACCCGATCTGACGGTGGCCGAGAACATCTTCCTCGGCCGGCAGCCGCGCCGCTTCGGAATGATCGACCGGCGTCGCATGGAGGCGGACGCCGAGGTGCTCCTGCACCGGGTCGGCCTGCACGTCTCGCCGAAGGCCAAGGTCCGTGAACTGGGCATCGCCCGGCTCCAGATGGTGGAGATCGCCAAGGCGCTCAGCCTGGACGCCCGCGTGCTGATCATGGACGAGCCGACCGCGGTCCTCACCTCGGAAGAGGTCGACAAGCTCTTCCGGATCGTGCGGCAACTGCGCGAGGACGGGGTGGGGGTCGTCTTCATCACCCACCACCTAGAAGAGATCGCGGCACTCGGCGACCGGGTCACGGTGCTGCGCGACGGCCGGTCCATCGACCAGGTACCCGCCTCGACGCCCGAGGCGGAGCTCGTACAGCTGATGGTGGGACGCAGCATCGATCAGCAGTATCCCCGTGAACGCCCGGAAACCGGCGACCCGTTGCTCTCGGTGCGCGGCCTGACGCTCGACGGCGTCTTCCACGACATCAGCTTCGAGGTGCGGGCCGGGGAAGTGGTCGGTCTCGCCGGTCTCGTCGGCGCGGGCCGCACCGAGGTCGCCCGCGCCGTCTTCGGCGCCGACCCCTACGACGGCGGCACCGTCGACGTACTCGGCGAGCGGCTGGCCAAGCACGACGTCACCGCCGCGATGGGCGCCGGAATCGGCCTCGTGCCCGAGGACCGCAAGGGGCAGGGCCTGGTTCTCGACGCCTCGGTGCAGGAGAACCTGGGCCTGGTCACCCTGCGCTCGGCGAGCCGGTCCGGACTCGTGGACCTCAAGGGACAGCGCGTGGCCGCGGCCCGGATCGCCGAACAGCTCGGCGTACGGATGGCGGGTCTCGGCCAGCACGTCCGTACGCTCTCCGGCGGCAACCAGCAGAAGGTCGTCATCGGGAAGTGGCTGCTCGCCGACACCAGAGTGCTGATCCTCGACGAACCGACCCGCGGGATCGACGTCGGCGCCAAGGTCGAGATCTACCAGCTCATCAACGAACTCACCGCATCGGGCCACGCGGTTCTGATGATCTCCAGCGACCTGCCCGAAGTCCTCGGCATGAGCGACCGGGTGCTGGTCATGTCCCAGGGCCGGATCGCCGGAGAACTCCCCGCACACGAAGCGACCCAGGACGCCGTGATGGCCCTCGCCGTCAGCGCCGCCCCCACAACAGCGCCCACAACAACCAATGCGGCGGATCCGACCGTGAACGAAGAGGAGAGCCCCCGTGACCACTGACACGCTCAAGAGCAATACGGGCGCCAGTGGCGCCGCAGGGCGCACGGTCCGCCGGCTCCTGCTCGACAACGGCGCCCTGAGCGCCCTGGTCGTACTCCTGGTGGCGATGTCGCTGCTCTCCGGAGATTTCCTGACCACCCAGAACCTGCTGAACGTCGGTGTACAGGCCGCCGTCACCGCGATCCTCGCGTTCGGTGTCACCTTCGTCATCGTGTCGGCGGGCATCGACCTCTCCGTCGGTTCGGTGGCCGCGCTCTCCGCGACGGTCCTCGCCTGGTCGGCCACCTCGGAGGGGATACCGGTCTGGCTGGCCATCATCCTCGCCGTCGCCACCGGCATCGCCTGCGGCTTCGTGAACGGGGCCCTCGTCTCGTACGGCAAACTGCCGCCGTTCATCGCGACGCTGGCGATGCTGTCGATCGCGCGAGGGCTGTCCCTGGTCATCTCCCAGGGGAAGCCGATCGACTTCCCCGACCCGGTCTCCGTGCTCGGCGACACGCTCGGTGGCTGGCTGCCCGTCCCCGTCCTCGTGATGGTCGTGATGGGACTGATCGCGGCGCTGATCCTGGCCCGTACCTACATCGGCCGTTCGATGTACGCGATCGGCGGCAACGAGGAGGCGGCCCGGCTCTCCGGGCTGCGCGTCAAGCGGCAGAAGCTGGCCATCTACGCCCTGTCCGGGCTCTTCGCCGCGGTCGCCGGCATCGTCCTGGCGTCCCGCCTGACCTCCGCGCAGCCGCAGGCCGCGCAGGGGTACGAGCTCGACGCGATCGCCGCGGTCGTCATCGGCGGGGCCAGCCTCGCCGGCGGTGTCGGCAAGGCGTCCGGCACGCTGATCGGGGCGCTCATCCTCGCCGTGCTGCGCAACGGGCTGAACCTCCTCTCGGTGTCCGCCTTCTGGCAGCAGGTCGTCATCGGTGTCGTCATCGCCCTGGCGGTGCTGCTGGACACGGTCCGCCGCAAGGCCGGGTCCGGAGCCGCCGCCCCGGGCGGTTCGTCCGCCGCGCCGGGCTCGCCGGGGCCGGGCCGCAGGGGAGCGGGAGCGCTGAAGTTCGGCATCGCCGCACTGTGCGTGGCCGTCGTCGTGGGCGGGGTGTCCTACTTCAACTCCGGCTCCTCCGGCGGCAACACCAAGGTGGGCATGTCGCTCTCCACGCTCAACAACCCCTTCTTCGTCCAGATGAAGGCGGGCGCGCAGGCCGAGGCCAGGACGGCCGGGGTCGACCTCACCGTCACGGATGCGCAGAACGACGCCTCGCAACAGGCCAACCAGCTCCAGAACTTCACGAGTTCGGGCATGAAGTCGATCATCGTCAACCCGGTGGACTCGGATGCGGCAGGCCCCGCGGTACGGGGCGCCAACAAGGCGGACATCCCGGTGATCGCCGCCGACCGAGGGGTCAACAAGGCACGGACCGCCACGCTCGTCGCATCCGACAACGTCGCGGGTGGCAGGCTCGCCGCCAAGGCACTGGCCGACCGGCTCGGAGGCAAGGGCAGCATCGTCGTGCTGCAGGGGACGGCCGGCACCTCGGCCAGCCGCGAGCGCGGAGCCGGCTTCGCCGAGGGACTCAAGGCGTATCCGGGCATCAAGGTCGTCGCCAGGCAGCCGGCGGACTTCGACCGCACGAAGGGCCTGGACGTCATGACCAACCTGCTCCAGTCCCACCCCGGGATCACCGGCGTCTTCGCCGAGAACGACGAGATGGCGCTCGGCGCGGTCAGGGCGCTCGGCAGCAAGGCGGGCAAGTCGGTGTCCGTCGTCGGATTCGACGGAACCCCCGACGGCCTGAAGGCGGTCGGCGCAGGCACGCTGTACGCGTCCGTGGCCCAGCAGCCGAAGGAACTGGGCCGGATCGCCGTGCAGAACGCGGTGAAGGCGGCAGAGGGGAAGAAGGTCGACAGCCTGGTGAAGGTGCCGGTCAAGGTCGTCACCGAGAAGAACGTCGCCGATTTCTCCTGACCGCGAATGGCCGCGAATGGCCGCGAATGGCGGTGAATGAGTGCGAATGTGTGCGAATGAGTGGGGTCCGAGCGGGGGCCGAGCAGTGCCCGGCCACGGAAAGCAGGAACGATGAACGCGAGCGATCACGACCACGACCGGTACGACCTGCTGGTCGTGGGCTCCGCCAACGCCGACCTGGTCGTCGGCGTCGAACGCCGGCCCGCGGCCGGTGAGACCGTGCTCGGTTCCGATCTGGCCGTCCACCCGGGCGGCAAGGGCGGGAACCAGGCGGTCGCCGCCGCCCGTCTCGGAGCCCGCACGGCCCTGCTGGCCCGGGTGGGCGACGACGCGCACGGCCGTCTGCTGCTGGAATCGCAACGGGCGGCGGGCGTCGAGACCTCCGGTGTCCTCGTGGGCGGGGCCCCCACCGGGGTGGCGCTGATCACCGTCGACCCCTCGGGTGACAACAGCATCGTGGTGTCACCGGGGGCCAACGCCCGCCTCACCCCTGAGGACGTCCGGGCGGCCGGCGCGCTCTTCGGTGCCGCCCGGGTCGTCTCCGTCCAGCTGGAGATCCCGCTGGAGACGGTGGCCGAGGTGGCCGGTGCGATGTCGTCCGGCGGTCGGCTGGTGCTGAACCCGTCCCCGCCCGCGCCCCTGCCCGACCATGTGCTGGCCGCCTGCGACCCCTTGGTGGTCAACGAGCACGAAGCGCGCTACATGCTGGGCGAGGCGGCGGGCAGCACGCCCCAGGAGTGGGCGCGGGCACTGCTCGGACTCGGCCCGCGGTCGGTCGTGGTCACGCTGGGAGCGGCGGGCGCGCTCGTCGCGGACGGCCGTACCGGCGATGTCGTACCCGTACCGAGCCTCAAGGTCGAAGCCGTGGACACGACCGGGGCGGGCGACGCCTTCACGGCCGCACTGGCCTGGCGGCTCGGCCTGGGCGAAGAGCTCACGGAGGCTGCCGCGTTCGCCGTGAGGGTGGGGGCCGCGGCCGTCACCGTGCGGGGCGCGCAGGAGTCCTTCCCCACGGCGGACGAAGTCCCGGCCGCAGCGGAAGTCGCGGCCCCATGAAGAAGGCAGGAATCCTCAACCGCCACCTCGCCGGAGCCCTGGCCGAACTGGGACACGGCGACGGAGTGCTGATCTGCGACGTGGGCATGCCCATCCCGGCCGGCCCCCGCGTCGTCGACCTGGCCTTCCGCGCCGGCGTCCCGTCGTTCGCCGAGGTCCTCGACGGCCTGCTGGACGAACTCGTCGTGGAGGGCGCCACAGCGGCACAGGAGATCACGGGGGCCAACCCGGAGGCCGCCCGTCTCCTGGACGCCCGCCTCCCCGGACTCACCCACGTACCCCACGACGAGCTCAAGCTGCTCTCGGCGGGAGCCCGGCTGGTGGTACGGACGGGTGAGGCGCGGCCGTACGCGAATGCGCTCCTTTGGTGCGGGGTCTTCTTCTGACGGGAACGGCCGGTGAGGGAACGCACCATCAGTAACCCACGGCCGAGGTGGCTTTGGGGCAGGCGTGACGTAGCGTTGCCCTTTTGGTGGTGTTCGAAGGAGCACCGCGAGGCACCGTTCTGCCCTCACCAGCTGTGGGGCACCGAGGGGTTTTGGGATGAAGCTCTGCTTCCTCGTCGAAGAGCTGTACCGGCATGACGGCATGCCGCTCGACGTTGTCCGGCAACTGACGTCGTGGGGACACCAGGTGGACGTGGTGCGCCCCGGCGGCTCACTCCTGCGGATCTCGGAGGAGGTGCGGGCGGGAACCCATGACGCCTGGGTACTCAAGACCGTGTCCGGCGGCCCCGGACTTACTCTGCTGGAGGCCGCGGCGGCGGTGGGACTGACCACGGTGAACGACGCGCGGTCCATCCGCGCGGTGCGTGACAAGGGCCTCACCTCGGTCATCGCGCGACAGCACGGGCTGCCGGTTCCGGTCACCTATTCGGCACCGAGGGCCACACTGTTCGCGGATGTGCCCGCGGAGCTCTTCCCCCTGGTGGTCAAGCCCGCCGACGGCAGCTCGGGGCGCGGGGTACGGCTCGTGTCCGACCCCGGGCGGCTGGCCGAGGCGGAGCAGGCGGACGAGGGCCAGCTCATCGCACAGCCCTACGTGTCCAATGCGGGCTCCGACCTGAAGGTCTACTGTCTCGCGGGCGAGTTCCACGCGACCGTGCGCCGCTCCCCGCTCCACCCGGACGCGCCGGTCGACGAGAGGGCCGTCCCCGTGCCCGCCGAGGTGGCCGCGGCGGCGGCGAAGGTGGGAGCGGTCTTCGGCCTCGATCTGTACGGCATCGACGTGGTGTTCGGCCCGGAGGGCCCCGTGATCGTCGACATCAATGACTTTCCGAGCTTCCGCCAGGTCCCGGACGCCGCGTCCCGGCTGGCCCGCGCGATCCTTGAGCTGGCCAGGACCGGCGGCGCCGACCGGACGGGCGTGTTCGCCCCCGCCCCGCGCGTACCCGTACAGCCGCAGGCCCCCCTCGCGCGGCCCCATCCGCACCCCGTCGCCGGACCCGGTCCCGGGGCAGACGCCGACATGGTGGCGGCGGTGCCCGAAGGTGCGCGGATATGAGGGTGTGTCTGCTGACCGACAAGCCGGATCATCCGCTGCTCGCCGCGGTCTCTGCCACGCTGGTCGGGGCGGAGCACCGGGTGACGTTCCTGGACCCGGATTCCGGAGCCGCGTCCCCGTCACCACTGGTGACCCCGGACGGACTCGCCGATGTCTACCTCCTGAAGGCCCATACCCCCCGGGCACTGGCGCTGGCACGCTTCCTCGAAGGGCTCGGCGCCCGGGTGGTGAACTCCGCTGCCGCGACGGAGCTGTGCCAGGACAGGAGCCGGATCGCCGCCGTGGCGGAAGGCGCCGGTCTGCCGATGCCACGGACACGGACCCTGGACGCGCTGTCCGAAGCCCTCCACGGAGCGGAGCCGGCGGAGAGCGGCTACCCGCTCATGGTCAAGAGCCGGCACAGCCGGCGCGCGGACCTGGTCGCCCGCGTGGACGGCCCGGACGGGCTCCGTGACCTGGCGTCGAAATGGTCCGACGAGTCCGTCGTGCTCCAGGAGTTCGTCACGAACAGCGGCTGGGACCACAAGCTGTGGGTGATCGCGGGAGAGGTGTTCACGGGGGTGCGCCCGGCAGCCGTGGGCGCACCGCCGGGCGGCGCGCGGCCCGCGCCGCTGGTCCGGGACCTGCCGCAGGACTGGACGCGGCTGGCCCTCCGTACGGGAGAGGTCTTCGGCCTGGACGTCTACGGTGTCGACCTGCTGGACCGCGAGGGGGCGCCCGTCGTCGTCGACATCAACGCCTTCCCGGGCATCCGCGGCCCCGAAGGCGCCCCCGAGGCGCTGGCGGCCCTGGCCCTGCGACGTCCCCGGCCCGGCCCTCACTCCTACGAGACCTGAGCCACCCCCGGCCTCCGCCAGGAACTCGCCGAGGGCGCCCGACCACGACACGCGCAGCCGCGCCCTCCGGACGCCTCGGCTTCAGCGGTGGTGTGAAGGCTCCGGCGACGCGATCCCCTGCATGGTGCCGAAGCCGGGCGCCGGACCCGCGGCCGGTGGACGACGCATCGCGCCCGCCGGTTCCTTCCGGGACCGGCGGCTCGCAGTGATGGCCCCGGCACACCGGATCACCGCTGCCCGAACAGCCCCTGCCAGGTTCCGACTTGGCGCATGGCAACGATGCGGTCGGGGTGCCGCGTCGGCCGGTGGAGCGGAAACGAGTGCTCTGCCCGCACCCGTTGTCCGTTCAGACCGCAGCCTGTTCTGCTCCGGCGCGAGCATTGCCGATGAAGCGGCGCAGGGCCTCAGTGCTGTGGAACACGCGGTAGTTGCCGGATTCCAGCGCGGCCTGCTCCTGGGGTGTGGTGTCGGGGGCGAGCACCACGGGGACGCCGCCCTCCCCTTGGAGGCCCTTGGGCCAGCAGGCGGCGGCGACGATGATGGCGGCGCCCGTGTGGGGGTCGCTCACCTCGCTGTCCAGCTCCGGTGCCGCCAGGTCCGCTTCGGAGAGTTCCGACAGCAGGGCGGCCAGGCCCGGGATGTCCTCTTCCTCGTCCGAGCCGCCCACCGACACGGCGGTTCGTGTGGTGGTGAGGGCGGTCGGCACCTGGAGCCCGACCGGCGAGGGGCCGTCGTGGAGAGTCTGGAGGAAGCTGTCGGCAGCATCGGCCAGCAGCGCGCGGCGGGCGGCCTGGAAATCCGGATAGTTCTCGATCCGCCAGAGTTCCCGATCCATCGGGATCCACTGCGTCGCCAGGGCACCGGGCATGCGGGTCTCGATCTCCTCCAGGTACTCCGCCGGATTCCTCGCCCCGATCCGCAGATTCGTGTCCTGGGTCAGGAAACAGAAGTTGGCCACGGCGTTCACTTCGGCGCGGCTGTATCCGTGCTCGTACAGACGGGCCTTCGGGAAGATGTGGTGCACCTGGAGCGAGCTGAGGCGGCCCAGCATGCCATCGCGCAGGGGCACGCCGCTGATGAAGTCCTGGGCCCCGTACACCCGAGTCAGCAGGTAGAGAAGGGGATAGAAGCGCGAACCCATGCTGGAGCCGGCGAAGTCGTCGGGCCGGACCGTGAGCAGTCCGCCGCGACTGCGGCGCAGCACATCGATCAACTGCTCGACGCCACCGTCGTCGAGCGCCTGCAGATCCTGGTTGAGAGCCGTCTCGGTGGCTCCGGTGTGACGACCCCACAGGAAGCTGTGGATGTACCAGTGGAAGAGACGGTCGCGGGTCATGGCGTCCGGGAACCGGCCACCGTGATGGTGCAGGAGGCGGCTCATGACGGGAAACGCGGCCCGGCCGTTCAGCACACGCCCGTGATCGAGTCCTAGGCGTCCGCCGAGCGCGTTGAGCAAGTACGAGACGGAGTCGACGGTCTCCTTGAGCCCGGTCCGGAACAGCTCCACATCGACATCCGCGAGCTTCGAGAACTGTGCCTCGCCGGTGAGTACGGCATTGACGTTGCGCAACAGCCAGTCGAGCTTGAAGTCGAATCCGGCGGCGGACCAGTTGTCCAGCGCCTCGTTCATGGTCGGCCGCGCGGCCGGCCAGGTCGCGCAGATGGCGGCCAGAGCCAAGTCTCCCTTGGAGAGCTTGGTCCCACCCGAGTTCACGCGGTTGAAGATGTCCACGACGACATCGATGGTCTTGTCCGCACCGGTGACCTCGTCGACGTGGACGGCGCGGTCCTTGATCTGCGTGATCCGGTTGAGCCGCTCGATGAACGTTCCCTGCAACACCGCGTCCTGACCGGCGAGTTGCGTGACGGCGAGCAACTGGCCGGCCAGGCCGTCCTGGAACAGTGCGGAGACATCGACCCAGTGGGGATTGCCCTTCATCTTCCCCGGCGCGTAGAACTCGAAGGACTCGGTCTGCAGATTGAAGTGCAGCCCGGTCAGTGCCGACGGATTGCCCTCGAAGAAGCGGGGAGGCCGGCCGCGGGTCACACCGTAGAGGGTGGTCACTCGCTGCTGGCCGTCCAGCAGGAGCTGAATGGTTCCGTCCTTGCCCATCGCGCCGCCGCGAGTGTCGGCCGTCTCGGCCTTGGTGCTCCAGGTGAGGAATCCGCCGATCGGATAGCCGCGGTACAAGGACTTGAAGAAGTCGCGCACTTGGTCGCGGGTCCACACATAGCCGCGCTGGAACTCCGGCAGGGCGATGTCGCCCGCGTCGACCTTGTCCAGGATCTGAGAGATCTGCATACCGCTCTTCCGCCTTCCCGACCGGCGGATCCTCCACCGTGAACCGCACCCGCGACGTTGTGAAACTAGCAGTCGGCGGGATCGTGTGGTCCTGATCAGGACAGCTCACGACAGCATCGATGTGCCGCTGTCAGCTCCGGTTCGCGTACACGATGAGATTGTCGACCGGGTGGCCCTGGGCGTCGAAGGCGCCGTCGCAGGTGATGAGACGCAGGGCGCGTGCACCGGTGGAACCGTAGACCTTCTCGGTCGGGAAGGCCTTCTTGCTGACCGACTCGGTGGCGGTGACCCGGAAGTGGAGTTCGGCGCCGCGGTCGTTGCGGACGGCGATGTCCGCCCCCTTGGCGATCTTCTTCAGATCGTGGAAGACGGCCTTCCCGAAGCGGGTGTCGTTGTGTCCGATGACGACCGCGGCCCCGCGCTCGCCGGGAGCGGCGCCGCCGGTGTACCAGCCGGCGGTCATGCCCTTCTCCGCGGGCGGGACCTCGACGGTGCCGTCCTGGTTGAGGCCGAGGCGCATCAGCTCGCTGTCGATCCCGAGCGACGGGATGCTGATGTGGACGGGGGCGGCTGCCGGGGCATCGCCGGACTTCCCGGTCCCTGTCGAACCGGCCTGTTCCGAAGCGTCGACCGTGGCCGTCCTGCTGCTGCCGGGTGTCGTGGCGGACGCGCCGTCCGTGGCGTCGGAGGAGCAGCCGGCGAGGAAGAGACCGGCGAGCAGCGGCAGCGCGGCGCGTCGGAGCGAGGGCGGGGTGCGGAACATGGGGGCTCCAGGTCTGGGCGGGAATCGGCAGTGGCGCCGCCCGGGGAGGGCGGCGCCACGAGGGGGCGTCAACTGTTGGCGGGCGTCAACCGGCCCGCAGAGTCGGTCGACTCGGTGCGGTTGCCGCCGGTCAGCCGTTGCGCTGCGCGCCGGAGCGGCGGCGCAGCACGATCGTTCCCGCGCCGGCGACCAGCAGGGCCGCCGCGGCCGATCCGGCAAGAGCGGTGGTCCGGTCGCCGGAGGTCCCGGCCGGTCGCTCACCGGCGGCCACGCCACCGCGCGGAGCGGCGGCCCCCGGACGCTCGACAGTGGCCTCGGCCTTGGCCGGTGCCGGGCTGTCGCCCGCGGCGACACCGCCACGGGGCGCCACCGACGGCTGTGCGCTCTTGGGCTCGGCGGTGGCACCGCCCTCCGCGCGGGCTGCCGCGGACCTCTTCACGGACGGCGCCGAAGGCGACGGCGCGGAGTCGGCGAAGGCGGCGGCGGACGGTACGAGCACCGCGCCGGCCGCGACAGCGGCGAGGACAGCAGTGCGCAGGGACAGTCGGTGGGGCATGGACATCGCTCCATTCCAGGTCGGCCTCGATGGTGCCCGGGTGCCGGTTCGCACCGGGGCACGAGGCATGCCGACAGGCTGGCGTGAAGTTATGAAGAAGCTGTCAGAACGTTGTGGTCATCGCATCAGGCCCGGTCAGCGGCGGTCGGGGACTCGTCGACCGGATCCACGGCGCTCGTCGGACCCGGTGCGTCCGCCGCGCCCGCGGGCAGGCGGAGCGTGAACACCGAACCCTGACCCTCGACGCTCGCCGCGCTCACCGAGCCGCCGTGCGCCTCCACGAGTTTCCGTACGATCGCCAGGCCCAGCCCACTGCCCCCGGTGCGGCGGTTGCGAGACTTCTCGGCCCGCCAGAAGCGGTCGAAGACATGCGGCAGGTGCTCCGCCGAGATACCGGTGCCCGTGTCGGCGACCTCGACCACGACCACCCGGCCGGCCGCCGCCTCGTCCGCCGACACTCCCGCGCCGTACGCGCGCACCGTCACACGTCCGCCCGACGGGGTGTGACGTACGGCGTTGGAGACCAGGTTGCCGATGGCCTGGCGAAGCCGCACCGGGTCGGCCCACAACACGGGGGAGGGCGCGTCGTCCACCGCCGGCAGTGCCGAGAGCGCCACCCCGGCGGACTCGGCCCCCGCCTGGTGCGCCGCGGCGACCTGTGCCAGCACGTCCTCGATACGTACCGGCTCGGGGTGCAGACGCAGGGCACCGGCGTCCGCCGCGGCGAGATCCTGGAGGTCGTCGATGATGTGCTGCAACTGCATGGCCTCCGTGTGCAGCGAGGCGATGAACGCCGGGTCGGGCTCCGCCAGGCCGTCCTGTGCCGCCTCCAGCCAGCCCCGGATATTGCTCAGCGGGGTCCGCAGCTCATGGGCGACGTCGCTGACCATGTCCTTGCGCTGCGCCTCCAGCCGCGCACGGTGGTCGGCCATGTCGTTGAAGGCCGCGGCGAGCCGGCCGATCTCGTTGTCGTCGGTGACCAGCACGGGCGCGGAGTCCTCGCCGTCCCGCATCCGCTGGGCCGCGCCCGTCAGCGCGTGCAGCGGTCGTGCCAGCCGGGATCCGGCGAGCATCGTGGCTCCGACGGTGAGCGCCAGGACGAGCGCGGCCGCGCCCGCGATCTTCGCGGTGTTCGCGGGGGAGAGGTCGAAACCGGGCACGGTCGGGCTGTCCTCGTCGCCGATGAACAGCAGGGCGGGCGAGGCGACATAGGAGCTGAGCTGTTCACGGCGCGCCGTGTCCACGCAGGACGCGGTGGCCCGGTCGTCCTCGTCGGTGCGGACGCCCGGTAGTGGCGAGGGTGTGGGAGTCGCGGCCTCGGCCTCGGCGGCGACCTTCGTCATGGGGCCGTCTCCCCAGGACAGGTCCAGGTTGAGCCGTACGGGCGGACGGTCCTGGCGCTTCAGACAGGCGTTGGCCAGCTGGTCGAGCGCGTCCAGGGCCTTCTTCTCGGTCGCGGTCGGGGAGTCCAGCTCCTCGGTCGTGCACCGGGTGTTGTGCACCCGGTCCGGATCATTGCCCACGATCTCCATGCGCGGACGCCCGCTCGGGCCCCTGACCACGTCCGCCGCGATCCCGACCCGGCTCAGACATGCCGCGCTCCGGTCGGCGGCGCGCTGCAACGCCGTACGCTCCGCCGCGGGCAACCGGAACGGGCCGACCGCACGGGGGTCGACCCGGTCGGCCGCGTTCCCGGTCCGGTCGGCCGTCCGGGACAGGGCCGTGTCCACGGACAGCGGGTCGACGATCGCCGATGCCCGGGGCGGCAGGGCGGGCGGTGCCGACCGGGCAGCGGAATCGGCGAGCGGACGGCGCTGCTCGGTGGTGAGCGCGATCCGCCGGCCGGACTGCCGCGCCAGCTCGCGCACGGTGCCGTCGACGCCTTCCCAAGTGGGGTGGCCGGCCGCGTAACCGAGCAGGGTGTTGTAGATCCGGGCGTCGGCGGTCAGGTTCTGGCCCTGCTCCTGCTTGATGGCGCCGGAAGTGGTCTGTACGGCCAGCCAGGCCGTGGCGGCCACCGAACAGGCCGCCACCAGCGCGGACACCGCCAGTAGACGGCCGAACAGGCTCTTGCGGAGCGGCGGCCGGTTCCGCCGCCGGTCACGACGCACGCGGGGCGTTCCTCGCCGGGTCCGTCAGCTTGTAGCCGACACCGAAGACGGTGAGCAGCCGGATCGGCCGGCGCGGTTCGGGTTCGGTCTTCTTGCGCAGGTTCATGATGTGCACATCGACCGTGCGGAAGCTGATGTACCGGTCGAAGCCGTGCAATTCCTCCAGGAGCCGCTGCCGGGTGAAGACCCGATCCGGTTCGGTCGCCATGGCGGCGAGGATCCGGAACTCACCGGGGGTGCAATCCACCGGCCTGCCCTCCACGGACACCTCGTGCCGGTCCGGGTCGACGACCAGCGCACCCACCCTCAGCGCCTGGTCCACGGCGGGCCCGGCGCCCTCCGCACCCCGCCGGCTGCGCCGCAGCAGGGTCCGTACGCGGGCCATCAGTTCACGCGGGCTGTACGGCTTCGTCATGTAGTCGTCCGCGCCGAGATCCAGCCCCAGCAGCAGATCGTCCTCGGTGCTGCGGGCCGTCAGCATCAGCACCGGCAGCTCCCGGTGCTCGGCGCGCAGCACACGTACCACGTCCAGACCGTCGGCCCGCGGCATCATCACATCGAGCACCAGCAGATCGGGCTCCCGGTGCCGGACCTCGGCGAGCGCCGCGAGTCCGTCACCGACGACCGTGACCGCGTGGCCCTCGTGTTCGAGGTAGCGGCGTACGAGTTCGGCCTGTTTCTCGTCGTCTTCGGCGACCATGACATTTGCGCACACGCGAACGATCGTAGATGACCACGAAGCGACCATTCATGGCGCCGGATTGTGCCGGTCGTGCCGGCCGGGCCGCCGCGGTGCGGACTTCCCGCACCGCGGCCGGCTTCCCGCCCGCTCCGGAGCGCTACCGGACCGACGCGACCACCGGGTAGTGGTCGGAGAGGTTCGTGTACGTGTAGCTCGTGCCCCAACTCGACACGGTCCAGGGCGCGCTCTGCTCCTGGACCACCTCGTTCGTCCACCCGGACGGCTGCGCGTGCCCGGCGCGGTGCAGCACGTGGTCGAGGTCCTCGCGGGGGTCGTCGGGGTAGCGGTCGGCGGCGATCGAGTTGTCCTGGGTGTCGAAGGAGTACGGGTGCCCGGTGCGGGTGGCGGCGGTCAGGTCCGCGTCGGCGAGCATCGAGGCGTACTCGGAAGAGTGCGAGTCGACGTTGAGGTCTCCTGCCACGATGACCTGTTCGGAGGCCGGAATGTTCTTGGCGTCGAGGAAGGCGTCGATCTGCTTGAACTGCAGGCTGCGCTTCGCGGCGGCCTCACCCGCCTTGCATCCGGAGTCCGTCGACTGCGTGTGGGTACCCACGACGTGGACCCGTGCACCGCGGACGTTCAGCTCGGCGTACGCGAATCCCTTGTTGGACCAGCTGTCGCTGCCGCAGGCGTCCTTGTAGATGTGCTGCTCCTTGCGGACGACGGGCCATTTGCTCAGCACCGTGACACCCCCGTCCTCCGGAGTCACGGCCGAGTACGCCCCGCTGGTGGCGTCCCAGCCGCTCTTGCTCCGGCCCACCACGGGGGTCTGGTACGGGTACTGGGCGGACGCGTTGCGCAGCAGAGCGTCGGACGCGGAGTTGTCGAACGCCTCCTGGAGCACGACGACGTCATTGCCCCGGAAGAACGAGGTCTTCGGTATCTCCGCGGCGCGGTGATCCTGGCCCCAGTTCGGGTACAGCGTCTTGCTGAAGATGAACGTGTTGTACGTGAGGACGCGCAGCGACGGAGTCTCGGCCGCCGACGCCTGCGGCGCGTTGGCGGCCAGTGCCGCCGCGGCGAGCGCGCCGGCCAGAGTCGCGCCGGAGAGACGACGGATCGCGGGATTCGGCACAGGGTCTCCTCGTGTGGGGGGAGGGGGCGGAAGGTGGTGCCGCCCATCAAAGCAGGGGGAGTTACCCGTGGGTAGACATCGGATGCCGTCAGACTTGCCGCAACCGTACGAATGGGCGCCGGGGTGCGGCCGTGCCGGCTCGCCCGGCACCGCACGGCGACGGAGGCCGATCTGGTCCGGTGGCGTTCCGGCCCTTGTCGCAGCCCCCGCCACCTGGTCTTCTGTACCCCGGGCGCCGTGCGGCGCCCCGGAACGGAGCCCGCGGGCGGGCTGTTCACATCCGGGCGGGCAGGCCCGGCCGATGCGGGGAGAAGCGTGGAATCAGCGACCGGACACGACGCGCGGGGCACGCTGCCCGAAGGGCTCGGCGATGCCCTGCGGGCCACCGCCGAGGAGATAGCGGCGGTGTTGCGCGGGGCCGCGGACACGAGCGTTCCGGTGCCCCGGTCGGAGTGGACCGTGGGGGAGGCCGCGGCACACCTGGCGCAGGCCAACGAGCTGATGGCCGATATCGCGGCCGGCCGGGAACGCAACTACGGGGACGGCACGCCGCAGAGCCTGGCCGCCGCCAACGAGCGGGCGCTCGCGGAGTTCGGCGAGCGGGCCGCCGGGCCGCTGGCGGAGCTGATCGTGACGCACACCGATGCCTGCCTCGCGGCCTTCGACCGGTGCGCGACGGACAGCACCCAGACCGGCGGCGGGACCGGTGACGCGGCCGGGACGGTGGTCACACCGCTCGGGCCGATGAGCCGGGAGGTGCTGGGCTCGTACCTGCTGACGCACATGCTCGGCCATGGCTACGACCTCGCCCGTGCGCTGGGGCGGCCTCACATGATCGACCGCGCTCGCGTCGAACTGTCCCTGCCGTTCCTGATCACGGTGATGCCCAGGGTCACCGATGCCGCTACCACCGCCCGGCTCACCGCCAGTTACACGATCCGCCTGTGGGGCGGCACCCGATTCGGTGTCACGTTCACCGACGGCGCCGTGACCGTCACCCCCCGGCCGCCGGCCCGCCCGGACTGCACCATCCTCATCGAGCCGGTCACCTTCCTCCTGATGGCACTCGGCCGCATCGGCCCGAACGGCGCCATGGCCCGGGGCCGGGTGTTCGCCCGGGGCCGCAAGCCCTGGCTCGCACTCCGGTTCCCGGGGCTGTTCAAAGCCCCCTGAGCCCTGAGGCCGGGGCGGACTGAGCCCTACGCCGGGTTCCCGTGGGACTCCATGAGTTCCTGGTGGGCCGCCATCACGTCCTGGGTGAGCACGGTGGTGATCTCCTCCCGGGTCGGTGTCGAACCGCCCGAGTGCTCGGCGTACAGACGCAGATCCCGCTGCGCGGCAGCCTTCTGGCACAGCTCGCGGGCGAAGCGGGCATTGCCCAGGGTGTCGGCCATGCCGCCGTCCACGGCGGCGGCGAAGAGGTCGCCGAGCGCGACGGCGGCCGCGGCGTCGGGTACGTCGCCCTGATCGCCCAGGATGGACCGGGCGATCAGGAGCAGTTCCTCCGCGGAGTAGGAGGGGAAGTCGACCCGGGTGTTGAACCGGGACACCAGTCCCGGGTTGGCGGCGAGCAGACCGGTCATCTCCTCGCGATACCCGGCGAGTACGACGACGAGCCGGTCCCGGTCGTCCTCGGCCCGCTTCAGGAGCACCTGGAGCGCCTCGTCGCCGAACGCGTCGCCACCGCTGTACCCGCTGTTGGACAGGGCGTACGCCTCGTCGATGAACAGCACGCCGTTCAGGGCGGAGTCGATGACCTTGCTGGTCTTGATGGCGGTGGATCCGAGGTGCTGCCCGACGAGGTCGACGCGCTGGGCCTCGATGACATGGCCCGAACGCAGCAGCCCCAGTCCGGCGAAGACCTTGCCGATGATGCGGGCGACGGTCGTCTTGCCGGTGCCGGGAGGACCCGCGAAGACGAAATGCCGGGGCCGGGCGCCGCTGGGCAGGCCCTGCTCCTCGCGGAGCGCCGCCATGCGCAGCTGAGCGATCAGCGTCAGCACCTGCCGCTTCACCGGCTCCAGGCCGATCATGCCGTCCAGCGCCTGCTGGGCCTCCGCCAGCAGGCGGGCCATCTCCTCCCGCGACAGCCCGTCCGCACCGTCCGTCCCCGCCGGCCCGGAGTCCTGTCCCGCGCCCGGGGCGGTCGCCGGGGCAGGGGGTGCGGAGGTGGGCGCGGGCGTTCGGGGCCGCGGGGGTACCGACGGGGAAGGGGACGGGGAGGAAGATGTGGGGGAGGGTGCGGAAGCCTCCCCGGCCACGGACGAGGCCGTCGGAGCCGTGGAGCGGGCCTGCGCCCGTACGTCCACGTCGAAGAGGCCCGGCGCACACCGGAACGCGTACTGGTACCGCCTGAGAGCCTCCTCCGGCCGGCCCAGCGACTCCAGGGACCGGCCCATGAAGTACTTGACCTCCGCGTCGAAACGGCTCCCCGACTCCAGCTTCTTCGGCAGCTCCGCCAGCACGTTCAGCGCCTCGTGGCAGACCCCCTGCGCGAACAGCGCCGCCCCCACGTACAGCTGTGACTCGTCGTGCAGGAAGGCGTCACGGATCCCCGGGGCGAAACGGAGCACGAGGGCCCAGTCCTCCTTGAGGAAGGCGTACCGCGTACAGACGAACCGGGTCTCGTCGCAGTCCAGTTGAGCCGTGGAAAGCCCGGCCCAGGCCTCGTCGAGCTTCCCGGCGTCAAGCAGCGAGGTCATCGCCGCCACCCACAGGTCACGGGCGTTCTCAAGCCGGAAGGTGACGTAGTGTCCGAGCTGGAACCGGGAGCGGAGCGGCATCCCGAACTTCGTTCGCAGCGCGCCGAAGGAGCCGGAAGACCGGACCATGGCGTCCAGCGCCTCCTTCTGGCGCTGCCCGGTCGCATGCAGCCCGAGCCAGGCGTCGGCGGCCAGGGGATCCTGCTCGGCGGCGAACGAGAACCGTTCCGCGGCGGCCGCTTCATTGCCCTGGTTGAGCAGTGCCACTGCCTGCTGCCAAGCCTGCTCGGCCTTCCTGGGCGAACCCCGGTGTGCGGCTGCTCCGTGCACAGTTACTCCCCTCGACGGGCCCCCGGCCCGCGCGCCGACGGCCGACGGGGCTCGCCGTGACGACCTGGAACAACCGCCAGGATATCCAACACGACCCGGCGGCCGGTGAACACACTCGACGACCGTCCGGCCACATCCGCGAAAGGGCGGCGAAAGACGCCGAGAGACGGTGAACGGGCGGCGACGGGGCGGCGATGCCGAGGCGCCGAATCCGCCCGGACACCGATGGAAGGGTCGCTTTCAGGGCAGTTGAACGGTCGGCCGCGTCGGCCCGTACGGTCACCGCCACGATGTCCGGGGGAGACCGGCCCGTGTGACGCTAACGTTGATCCGCACGGTGACAGCGACGGTGCCGGGGAGGGCGCACCGCGCGGAACACCGGGAACGAGGAGTGCGCGACATGCTCGATCCCACTTCGGTGGCGGCGATTTCGGCGGTACTCGGCGCGGTCGGCTCGGGGATGGCCAACGAGGCCGGCAGATGGGCCTGGGAGTCCACCGGGGGTGTCGTGCGGAGAATCGTCGGCCGCGAGGTTCCCGCCCCCGTGGCCCCGGACGAGCGGGAGGACGTGGCCCGCATGGTCCACGACCGGCTCCGTACCGATCCGCAACTCGCCGCCTCCTGGACCGCTTTCGCCGCCCGGACGCGCCGCGACCCCGGCCCGGCCCGCTCCGTCCGGTCGGACCTCCCCGCCTCCATAAGGTTCTTCACGGATCGCAAGGAGGCGATGAAGCAACTCCGGAAGGAGGCGTCGCGCCGCGCCGACGGACGGCCCAGGCTCGCCCTGGTGCACGGTCCGGACGGCATGGGCTCCAGCACCCTCGCCGTGCACTTCGGAGCACAGCCCACCCGCCTCTTCCCGGACGGTCAGATCTACGCCGACCTCGGTGGCCGAGGCGTCGGTGGCGCGCGGGACGTCGGAACCGTACTGCGTGCCCTGCTGCGTCAACTTCGGGTGCCGAACGAGGAGATGCCGACCGGGACCGACGAGCTGGGCGAATTCTTCCGGCACCGCGTGGCGGACCGGAAACTCCTGATCGTGCTCGACCACGCGTACTCCGCGTCGCAGGTGAGGCCGTTCCTCACCCCGGCACTCGGCGTGTTCACGATCCTGGTCGCCCGCGCCCCCTTCCCCGGCATCGACGCCGTCCGGGTGCCCGTCGGCCCGCTCACCGACCGGGACGCGGTGCGGCTGCTCACCGACATCACCGGCAAATCCACGGTCGCCGCGGCCCGTGCCACTCTGCCCTCGCTGCTCCAGCGCTGCGGCGGGTCGCCGTACGCCCTGCGCGCCGCGGCGCACCAGCTCTCCGCGCCCACCCTCCCGCCGCGTCGCGCCGAGGCGGACGGCGACCCGGTACGAGCGGCCGCCGAGGACAACTACCGGCTCCTGGCCCCGGAATCCGCCCGGCTGTACCGGCTGATGGCGCTGCGCGACTGGCCCGCCCTCGACGCAGCCACGGCCGCCCGGACCACCGGCCACGACCCCGACGCGACGGCGGAACTCCTGGAGGACCTGGCCGACCGGATGCTCCTGGAGCGCGGCTCCGGCGCGACCGGCAGCGGTCGCTACCACTACCGCCACGCGGTCCGCGCGCACGCCGAGGCGGCGGCGATCCGGGACGACGGCATCGCGGCCTGCTCGGCGGCGCTCGCCCGCACTCTGAGCGCCTACGCCGACCTGGCCGCATCGGCCGCCCACCAGGCGCTCCCGGAGAGCTGGCGCGTCCCCGCGCCCGCCGAGCGCCACACCGGGCAGATGTACGAGGACCGGGGGGCCGCCCTCGACGCGCTGCTCGCGGAATCGGGCAATCTGGTCGAGGCGGTGCGCTGCGCCGAGGAGTCCGGCGACCCGGACACCGCCGTACGCCTGTGCCGTGCCCTGTGGCCGCTACAGCTCAAGGCCGGCCACCACGAGATGCTGCTGCCGGCGCTCCGCATCGGGGCGCGTCTCATCGACACCCATCGCCCCACGAGCCTCGACGCCGGAGCACTCCACGCACAACTCGCCCACTCCCTGACCGAGTTGAAGCGCTGGCGGGAGGCGGAGACAGAGGCTCGGGCAGCGGCGGAGGCCGAGGAGGCGGCAGGCCACAAGCGGGGCCACGCCTCGGCCGTCGAATTCCTGGGGCTGCTGAGGCTGCGCCAGTGGCGTTACCAGGAGGCCCACGACTGCTTCGAGGAGGCCGGCGGCATCCTGGGCACCATGGACGGACAGGACGAGGGCACGGGCGACGTGCCGCGCGCCGAGGCACTGCTGGAGCGCCATCGCGGGCGGGCGCTGCGCGGGCTCGGGCGAGGCGAGGACGCCCGGCGGAAGCTGGAGACGGCGCTGGCGTACTTCCGGTCGAGCGGTGACACGTACAACACGGCCCGGAGCCTCACGGATCTCGCCGAGACCTGGCTGGACGAGGACGACACCGAATCGGCGCGCCCGCTCGTCGAGGCGGCGATCAGGACCCTCGACGGCCAGCGTGCCACGTACCACCTGGTCCATCTGCGACGGCTCCGGGAACGCTGCGTGGCGCCGTAGCCGCTCGTCACGGCTCTCCTCAGTACGCCGAGCCGGACGGCGACAGCGGAACGACCCGCACGCGATGAAGCCGGTCGCCCGTCCGCAGGACGAGCCCGTCGGTCACTGCCCGCTCCAGTCGCGCGTGGGCGGTGACCGCCTCCGGGCTCTCCGTGGCCAGCCAGGCGTGCAGGGCGGAGGCGTACGCGGCGGGGTCCGCGCCGGCCACGTCCGCCGTCTCCGTGTCGGGCACCGCCACCATCCGGAGCGGCTCCTCGTCACGCACCCGGACCACGCATTCCGACGGGCCGGTCACATAGGCCGCCAACGAGCAGCCGCGATGGCGGCGGAGCACCTCGGCGGTCCAGACGGACGGCGATCCGAACCGCGGGTCGTCGGGTTCGCCCTCCCGGAAGATGACGTCGGCCAGCTCCAACCGGTCCACCTCGCGGGTGTCCTCGTGGACGGCGATGTGCAGCTCGCCGGCAGGGTCGGATCCGGCCCCGGGCCGAGCTCCCGTCCAGCGGCCGACGGCGATCTCCCCCGGTCCGAGCACCCGGGTCAGAACCCGCAGCGGCACGGTGACCGTTCCGGCCTCGTACCCGGGCAGCGGTAGCGGCTCCAGTGTCGCGGGCCGACCGGGTTCCGGCGCACCCATCATCGAGTAGAACAGCTTCCTGAGCCGGACCGCCGACTCACCGGGCACGGAGGTGGTGAACTCGGCCGGACCGGGCAACGGCCGGTGGCAGCGGATGAGTTCGTCGATCTGCGCGGCCAGGGACGCTTCGGGGTCGAGCCTCGGTGCCTCCCGCATGAACGCGGAGATCGGCGCGTCGGGATCGAGGGCGTGGAGCGGCACGGCCCCCAGGAGCACCGGAGTGCCGAGGGCGGCCGCGTAATAGGTGACGGAACCGTGATCCCCGATCACGGCGTCGGCGGCCAGCAGTGCCTGCCGCCACCCCGTCAGCGGATCGATCAGCGCCATCCCGCCGCGCCGTGCGCGATCGAGCCAGGCACGGATCTGACCGGGGCCGTGCCCGTGCCAGATGTTGGGGTGCAGCACGGCGGCGAACCGGTACTCGTCCACGGGGAACTCGTCGGCGACCCGGTCCAGCAGCGCGGCGACGACATCTCCTCCGCACCAGCCGTCCCCCGGGACCTCGGTCCCGTCACCGAAGAGCGACTCGGAGTTCCAGGTCGAAGTGAGCAGGACGAGCCGCTGACCGGGGCGTATGCCCAGCGCCCGGCGGAAGCGCTCGCGACGGGGCCGTGCGGCGAGGATCCGGTCGAAGCAGGGATCCCCGGCGAGCACGGCGGTGGGTGCGGCCTCGGGGCAGGCGAGGCGCAGCCGTTCGAACTGTTCGGGGTGGGAGAGTACGAGCGCGTCCGCGACGGGAGCACCCCGGTCCGACAGCAGCCACGGAGGCGCGAGCCCGAACACGGGCGCGGGCACCGCGGCCCTCGCCCCCGATCCGGTGTCCGGTGTCCGGTGTCCGGTGTCCGGTGTCCGGTGTCCGGTGTCCGGTGTCCGGTGTCGCCAGCCTCTTAGTGTAGCCAACGCCGTGCGAGAGGACGGCCAACTGCCCTGAAAATACGTCCAGTTCACCGCCGAAGCTGGCGGAGACGACCAGGTCGACCGCAGTCGCGGCGGCCTGCTCCCACGGCAGTACCGGCACCCCAGTGTCGGCGAGCAGTTCGGCAGTGCCGGCCGTGAACGCGGAGGAGCCCGTGCAGGTCACCAGCAACTGCACCCGCAGGTCGTCGTCGAACAGGGGCAGTACATCGAGCAGCCGCGTCGCGGCGGTCACGTTGTGCACGACGAGCAGCACCCGCAGGCACTTCCCCCGGGTCGCCCACCGCGCCGCATCGTCCCCCACCGGCACCCGGACCCACCCGGCCCGCCCGTACTCCATCCGCACGCCCCTCATCCACCCCGGCCCGTCCGCGGGCTCCGCGTCGCCCGTGCGACCGGCCACGCCAGTCAACCAGCACGATCGCCGCGCCGGCCACCGAGGGGGCGTCACACGGCCATCGCCACCGATGTCTTGTTCAGTGCGTCGTCGTGCGCAGCGCGACCGTGTCCGCTCCGGCTCGGGTTCCGGTTCCCGAAGACGACGACCCGCAGCAGTACGAACCGTCCGACCCCCGCCAGGGCGGACGCCGACAGATAGACCGTCTGCGTGACCAGGGGCGGGGGGCCGGGCCGCACGGCGTACAGGCAGAGCAGCGCCCCCGTGGTGAACGCGTAGCTCACGGCGACCGTTGCCCCGGACCGGAGATGGACCCGCCACCCCCGGCGTTCGCTCCGGAACGAGATCCGCCGGTGCAACTCGGTCGCGACCACCGTGGAGACGACGGTGACCAGCGCGTTCGCGACGGCCATCGGTATTCGCCCACTGAGCAGCACGACCGCGGCGCTCGATGCCAGCCCGACCCCGCCTCCACACACGACGAACCGCGCGAAGGCCGAGGCCAGGGGCCGAAGGGCGCGCGTCCGCCGACGCGTTGGGGCGGTCACGGGCTGGCCTCCGGAAGGTCGGGGGAACGGCGATTCGATTCCACCCCAGAACCTACGGAGTCAGCGTCGTTCGAGCGACCCGATAACGTCCGGTTCAAGTGGGGAACAACCGGGAACCCACTCCGGACCGGCCCCGGGAGACGTATTGGGTGACGTACCCGGCCATAACTCTCGCGACGCCCAGGTAGGTTAAGGCCATAGCTTGATCAGTTCCGCGTCCGGAGGTCTTCATGAGTGAGCAGCAGTCATCCGTCACCCCTCCCGCCAACCCGGTGTCGGACCGGATCGACACCACCAGGCCTCATTCCGCCCGCTTCTGGAACTACTTCGTGGGCGGCAAGGACAACTACGAGGTCGACCGCGAGGTCGGTGACCAGATCAAGGCCTTCTTCCCGGGGCTCGTCGACGTGGCGGTGGCGGGGCGGCAGTTCCTGCGGCGTTCGGTGGGCCACCTCGTGACGGAGCGGGGCGTGCGGCAGTTCCTGGACATCGGGACGGGGCTGCCCACCGCGGACAACACCCACCAGGTGGCCCAGGACATCGCGCCCGAATCGCGGATCGTGTACGTCGACAACGACCCGCTCGTGCTGACCCATGCCCGTGCGCTGCTGACCAGTTCCCCCGAGGGCGTCACCGACTACATCGACGCCGACCTCTACGACCCGGACACCATCCTCGCCGAGGCGGCCAGGACGCTCGACTTCGACCGGCCCGTGGCCCTGATGCTGCTCGGCATCCTCGGTCACGCGGGCGACTTCGCGAAGGCGCGTGAGGTGGTCGGCAAGCTGATGGCGGGGCTGCCCGTCGGCAGCTACCTCGTGATGTACGACGGGACGCGTACCAGCGAGGGCATGATCGCCGCGGAGAAGGCGTACATCGAGAGCGGCGCGGTGCCGTACTACGTGCGCGAGCCCGACGAGATCGTCACGCTCTTCGACGGACTGCGGATCCTCGACCCGGGCTTCGTCCGGCTGAGCGAGTGGCATCCCGACGCCGACAGCGCGACCGTGCCCGCGGACGTCGACGCCTTCGGGGGTATCGGCGTGAAGGAGTGAGGTGCCCCGGGGCCCGATGAGGGTGGCCGGCCGCCGGATCACGTGTGTCCGCGCGGCCGGCCGGGCGATCGCTGGGAGATCCTGAGGCAGGAAGCTGATCAGTACCAGGGGGAGTGCCAGATGACAGGGTACGGATCCGGTGCGGACCGCATCGACACCACAAGGCCGCATCCCGCGCGGGTGTACGACTGGTTTCTCGGCGGGAAGGACAACTATCCCGTCGACGAGGAGCTGGGGAGACAGATCGCCGGGCTCTCGCCGGACACGAAGCGCATCGCTCGCCACAACCGGTGGTTCATGCACCGTGCGATGCGCCGGCTCGCGGGCGAGGAGGGGATGCGGCAGTTCCTCGACATCGGCTCCGGCATTCCCACCGAGCCCAACCTGCACCAGATCGTCCAGAGCACGGCTCCCGACGCCCGGGTCGTGTACGTGGACAACGACCCCATCGTCCTGGCCCATGCCGGGGCGTTGCTGAACGGGACCGCCGAGGGAGTGACGGCGTACCTCGACGCCGATGTGCGGCAGCCGGAGCGGATCCTCGAACTCGCCGCCGGCGTGCTCGACTTCGACCGGCCCGTCGCGCTCTCCCTCATCGCCCTGATGCACTTCATCGACGACGGGGACGGCGGCGAGGGGGAGGGGCGGAGCGAGGGGGCGTACGCGCTGGTGGAGCGGTTGATGGGGCGGCTTCCCGCCGGGAGCTGCCTGGTGCTGTCGCAGCTCACCGGTGACTTCGACCCCGAGAGCGTGGCGAAGGGGGTGGCCTCGTACGCGGCGGGCGGTGTGACGCTCGTACCGAGGTCCCACCGGGCCGTCGGCCGGTTCTTCGACGGGCTGGAAATGGTGGAGCCCGGCCTCGTGCCGGTCGTCGACTGGCATCCGGAGCTGAGCGTCGGCGAGCTTCCGGTGGAGACGCAGCCGGTGCCGATCTACGGTGCGGTCGCCCGCAAGCCGTAGCGTCCCGGGCGCAGGGGTCGGGGCCGTCCGGAGACGGCCCCGACCATGTGCTGCCGTGCCGGCCGGCTACTTCCGCAGCTCGACCGTGAAGCCGCGTCCGGTGGAGAGGGACGGCGTTTTGACCTGCGTGATCCCGGTCGCGGGGTCGGTGAACCAGCCCGATCCGGCCTTCGCGAGCTCCGCCGCCGAGCTCACCCGGTGCAGGCGGCTGTGGCCCATGACGACCTGCGACGGTGTGTGCTCGCCGTGCACGGTGAGGTCGTACGAGCGGGCGGACACCTTGCCCCGGTAACTGCCCACACTCGCACCGATCTTGACGGTGGTGGTGCCCTTCTTGCCGTGGGCGGGTGCCTGGACCCGGACGTGCTGGGTGGCCGAGGCGCCCTCGGCGAATTTCCGCGTCACGCCGTCGTCCTCGTAGAGCGTGTACTCAGTGGTGCCCTGCGGGTGGATGTCGTAGCCGAGCCGGGTGCGGTCCCGGGACTCCCAGGACACGGTGCCCTCGGGCCACATCGGTACGATCGATCCGCCCCGGACGAAGAGCGGCAGGGTGTCGAGCGGAGCCCTGTAGCCGTTGACCGTGGTCGGGCCCCGGTACGTCTTGCCCGTCCAGTAGTCGGTCCAGGTGCCCTTCGGCAGGTAGATGCCGTCACGGACGTCCGTGTCGCTGTACACCGGCGCGACCAGGAAGTCGGGTCCGGCCAGGAACTCGTACTTGGCGTCCGGACCGAGCGCGGCCGGGTCGTCGGGGTACTCCAGCGCGAGCGGCCGGACCGCGCCGACACCGGTCTCCGTGGCCTCCTTCGACAGGGTGTACATGTACGGCAGCAGCCGCTCCTTCAGCATCAGGTACTTGCGGTTGATGGAGGTGTACGGCTCACCGTCCAGCCACGGCTGCTGATCGTGCGGCTGCTTGGTGGTGATGTCACTGGCCCAGCCGTCCATGGTCATGATGGCCGGGAGGAACGCCTTCCACTGAAGGTCGCGGGTGTACATCTCGGGGTCGTGACGGTAGATGCTGCCGACGTCGCCCGTGTTGTACGCGATGCCGGACATGGTGGCTCCGGCGTACGTCGGGATCTGCCAGCGGATGAAGTCCCAGGACAGGCTCTGGTCCCCGCTCCACAGCACACCGCAGCGCTGCGCACCGGCCCAGGACACGGGCAGCCAGACGAAGCCGCGGGCGTCGCTGTTGTTCTCGATGCCGGCCTTGGCCTGGTCGCAGGCGTCCAGCGCGAAGCCGTAGCCGCCGCCGACCCAGGCGACGTCCAGCTTGCGGACGCGTACCCCGGCCTTGGCCTCCGAGGCCTCGTCGGGCAGACCGTCCTGGGTCCACAGCCCGAGCTGGGCGTGGTTCTTGTTGAGCCCCGCACCCGTCTCCGGCAGGTTCTCGTAACCGCAGCCGTAGCCGTCGTTGACGAGCATCCAGCCGAGCGGCATCCCGTTGTCGACGTAGCTGTCGGAGACCTTCAGCGCGTCCAGGGTGTGGCGCTCGCCCCGGTTGGCGTTGTGGAGGTAGCAGTCGGCGGAGCCGGGCTCCAGCCCGTACACCGGAGGCATGAACGGCTTGCCCACCAGGGAGGTGTACTTGCCGATGACCGTCTTGGTGTCACCGGTGAAGTAGTACGCGTCCAGGCGCCGTTCCTGCTGGCCGGTCCGTACCGGGGAGTTGAAGTCGTAGATGCCGGGCGTCATGGTGTTGCGGAACACGCCGTAGCCGGCAGTGGAGAGATAGAACGGCTGGGAGTTGTTGTAACCGCCCTCGTTCCAGTTGGTGTTGTTGCCGACGTTCATGAGCCGGCCGCGGTGCGAGAAGCTGCCGTTCTGCTCGCCGCCGCCGAAGAACTGTTCGTCCGCGCCGCGCTTCAGGCTCTGCCGCATGCCGCCGCCGGTCCAGCGCAGCGGATCGGCCTCCTGCCAGATGGCCGTGCGGTTGTCGGCCTTGTAGAGGCCGAAACGCAAGGGCTTCTTGTACACACGCAATACGACGCCCTTGGAGCGGATGCCGTAATAGGTGCCCGCGTCGAAGGACTCGGTGCGCGGTTGGGCTTTGGGCTGCTGCCGGATCATGTGGCTGTCCTTCGGGTCGGCGAGTACGCCGTCCGGGGAAGCCTGCAGCCGCAGTGTGTCGTCGGTGAAGAACTCGGCGCGTGCCTTGAGCGCACCGGCCGCGATCTCGTACCTGCCGTGCGAGCCGCCGAAACCGGTGAGGTTCCCGGCGTCGGTGGCCTCGGGCAGATACGCCTTTCCGCTGAAGGAATTGTTGTGCACGTCGTAGGGGACGACCACCACGTGGTAGGTCCCGGAAGCCTTCGGGATGACCGCGGACTCGGGGTCGGCGGTGCCGGCGCTGGAGGCCACCTGTCTGTCGGCCGAGTCGTAGATGTACATGTCGAAGTCGTCCGTGGGCGTCTCCCACTGGATGGAGACCGGGACACCACCCTCGGGGTTGTCGTCCCACTGGCCCTCGGGCGGGTCGACGGTCAGGTCGAACCGGGCGCAGACCGCGTTGTCGGGGTCCTCGGCGGCCGTGCCGCACTTGGCGGGCGAGTCGACGGTGCCCTTGGCGTAGACCGGGCTCTGCCACGTCACGTTCTTCGTGGTGCTGTCCAGGGTGCCCGAGGGGGTGGCCGCGGCGTGTGCCCGCGGGGCGGGGGCGGTCAGGGCGGTGAGCGCGAGGACGATCACCGAGAGCGTGCCGGCCGCCGCTCGACCGGGACGTTTCTTGAGTATCCGCAAGGAGTGTTCTCCGTTCGTACCGAACAGTGAAATAGGCAATGCCTGCGCAGACATGATTGAAACTCGGGAGATTCGAGCATCAGAATTCACCGTGCGACCGGTGCATGTCAACGTCCGGATCGGCGTTCCTTGCCGGTGCTCCGGTCAACGTTCCGGAAAGTGCCCGGATCGTGAATTCACGGAAGGGCGGTGGTGGGGGCGGGCGGTGGGAGCATCCCGCCCTTTTGGTCAGGCATGGTCGAAAAACGGGCTCACAGGATCGCAAGAGTGGCGGGAATGGTTGTGAACAGTGCCCGAAGGCTCACCGAATTTCCCTATAGTGAAGGCGCGTTGATCAACCGACCACCGCAACGAGCGAAGCCTTCGTCGCAGGAGATTCCGTACGATGACGACGCCCGCATCCGCGGTGTCAGGACACCCGACCGCATCCACGCCGACCGCCGCCGGACACTGCCCGGCAGGAGCCGGCCGCTCCGCCGTGCCGCTCAGCGGACCCGAGTTCCACACGGAACCCCATGTCGTCTACCGCGCCATGCGAGGCGAACACGGCCCCGTCGTACCCGTCGAGCTGCCCGGAGGGGTTCCGGCCTGGCTGGTCATCGGCTACCGCGAACTCCACCAGGTCACCAGTGACGGCGAGTTGTTCCCCAGGGACGTCGGACTGTGGAACCAGTGGGGGAACATCCCCGAGGACTGGCCGCTGCTGCCGATGGTCGGCCGGCCCATGCCGTCCATCTACTTCACCGCCGGTGCCGAGCACCGGCGTCACGCCGCGATGGTCGGGCAGGCCCTCGAAGAGGTCGAGCACTTCGAACTCCGCAGGGACTGCGAGGAGTTGGCCGACCGCCTCGTGGACGGGTTCTGCGACCGCGGCACGGCCGACCTGATCGCCGACTTCGCCGTTCCGCTGCCGGTGCTCGTGCTCGCCCGCCTGGTCGGCTTCGCCGACGCGGACGGGCCGCGGATCGCCGAGGTGCTCCGGGACCTGGCCGACGGCGGACCGGGCGCGCAGGAGGCCCATCTGCGGTTCGGCGAGAGCATGCAGCGCCTGCTGGCGGCCCGCCGGGCCTCGCCCGGGAACGACGTCACCTCGCGCATGCTGGCGTACGCGGGGGAGTTCACCGACGAGGAGTACGTACTCGACCTGATGGCCATCACGGCCGCGGGACACCTCACCACCGCCGACTGGATCGGCAACTCGCTCCGGCTGATGCTCACCGACGACCAGTTCGCCGTGGCGCTCACCGGCGGCCGGCACAGCGTCGCCGAAGCCATGAACGAGGTGCTCTGGGAGGAAGGTCCGACGCAGATCCTCGCCGGGCGCTGGGCGGCCCGCGACACCCGGCTGGGGGACCGCAGCATCCGCGCCGGGGACATGCTGTTGCTGGGCCTGGGCGCGGCCAACGCCGATCCGCACATCCGCCAGCACCTCTCCGCCTCGGGCGGACCGTCCGGTCAGCGCGGCAACAGCGCCCACCTGGCGTTCAGCCACGGCGAGTACCGCTGCCCCTTCCCCGCGCAGGAGATCGCCGAGATCATCGCCCGCACCGGCATCGAGGTGCTGCTCGACCGGCTCCCCGACCTGGACCTCGCCGTTCCCGTCCCCGAGCTGGTCCGGCGGCAGTCCGCCTTCCTGCGGGGCATGACCGCGCTGCCCGTCCGGTTCGCCCCCGTCCGTCCGACAGGAGACCCGTCGTGAACTGCCCGCACGCCGCCGCCCGGGGTGCCGCTTCGAGCGGCGCTCCCGTCGTCATCGATCCGCTGGTCCAGGACCTGGACGGAGAGACGGCCCGACTGCGCGACGCGGGTCCGCTCGCCAGGATCGAACTGCTCGGCGTTCCGGCCCTGACCGTCACCCGGCACGCGCTGGCCCGCCAACTCCTCGTCGATCCCCGCCTGGTCAAGGACCTCGACGCCTGGGGACTCTGGCAGCGCGGCGAGGTCACCCACGAGTGGCCGCTGATCGGCATGATCGACGCCGGGCGCTCCATGTTCACCGTGGACGGCGCCGAGCATCGACGGCTGCGCACCAAGACCTCCCAGGCGCTCACCCCGCGCCGGCTGGAGGAGATCCGCCCGGACATCGAGAAGTTCACCGAGGAACTGCTCGACGCGCTCGACGAACAGAGCCGCAGGAGCGAGAACGGCGTGGTCGACCTCAAGTCCGTGTTCGCCCAGCCGCTGCCGATGCGCGTCGTCGGCATGCTGATGGGGGTGGACGAGGCCGAGCACCCCATGCTGATGAAGCGGTACAAGGCGTTCTTCTCCATGCTCACCCCGCAGGAGGAACGCCTGGCGCTGCTGGCCGAGTTGGACGTGTTCTACGCCGCTCTCGTACGCGAGAGGACGGCGCGCCCGACCGACGACCTCACCAGCGCGCTCATCCTGGCCGAGGAAGGCGGCGCACCGCTCACCGAGGAAGAGGTGGTGGGCAACCTCAAGGCCATGGTGGCCGCCGGGCACGAGACCACCATCGGGCTGATCCTCAACGCCGTACGGGCCCTGCTCACCCACCCCGACCAGCTCCGACGCGTCCTCGACGGCCAGATCCCGTGGGAGACGGTGATCGAGGAGACCCTGCGCTGGGACACCCCCACCACCCATCTGCTGATGCGGTTCGCCACCCAGGACATCCAGGTGGGCGACGAGGTGATCGCGAAGGGCGAGGGAGTGGTGATCTCCTATCGCGCCATCGGCCGTGACATCGAGCAGCACGGGGCGGACGCCGACGCCTTCGACATCGCCCGGCCGGCTCCGATCCGCCACATGACCTTCGGCCACGGCCCGCACATCTGCCCCGGAGCGGCGCTCTCCCGCGTGGAGGCGGGCATCGCCCTGCCGGCACTCTTCGCGCGCTTCCCCGCGCTGCGGGCGGCCGTCCCGGACACGGAGGTCCGCAAGCTGCCGGTGATGACACAGAACGACATGGAGGCCTTCCCCGTACTGCTGCACGGCTGAGCACCTGACCACCCGTCGGGCACCGCCGTCCGTGGGATACAGTTCTCGCAGGTCATGAGTTCCAGTGCACAGCCCCGGCTAACTGGACGGCATCCCGCTCCGCTGCGGGTGCTCCGGGTGACGACCGGCCCCGTGCGCAGCGCGCGGGGAACAGCGGACCGTCGGGGCAGAGCACCTGGGGTCCAGGATCCCGGGAAGGCGAAGCACCATGCTCCCCCACCTCGTCCGGAACGACGGCTGCACCAGCTACGGCCCCGGCCACCACGTCCACTGGATCCACACCAAGAAGTGCCACCAGGAGCCCGGCCAGGCCATGGAGCTGCTGCTCACCTCCGGTGACATCGGCGCCGACGGCTGGTTCGCACTGCGCCCCGCCTTCGACCATGCCGAGGAGCTGCCGAAGGTGTGGACGCACGCCCCGGCGGCACTCACCGAACTGCTCACGGTCCACCGCGGACGGGTGTTCTGGCTGCCGCGGTGGCACGCCCTGAAGCTGGTGGACTCCACGGGCCGGGCCACGGCCCTGGTCAATGCGGGTTTCGAGGGCGGCACGCCGTGCGCGACGACCGCCCCCGACCCACGGCGGACGGTCGGCGGCACAAGCTACGGACTGTAGCCGCACATCACCCCAGCGCGTCCGCCAGCGCGCTGTCCGCCGCCGCCTGTGACTCCTGCCAGCGGGTGGTCAGCGGCACCCACACATGGATCCCCTGCGGCATGCCCACGGCGGCCGCGCGGAAGGCGACGCCCAGGTGGGAGGGGTCCGCCGCCACCGAGATGCTGCCGACGACGTGGCCCTCGGCGGCCGCCGGGTCCGCGGTCCGCACGGCGGCGTACGCCCGCTCGCCCGGGGACAGCTCGTAGGGGCCGCTCCCGGCGGGCGGGACGGCCTCGGCGGAGCCGTCGAGGCCCCGGAAGGTGATCGTGGGGATCCGGTCCACCACGCAGGCCCGGCCGCCGTTGTTGACGACGTCGATCCGGGCCGCGTTCCGCTGTCCGCCGGGTGCTGCGTGCACCGAGAGGGACTTCTCCTGGCAGGTCGCGAGGCGGCTCGCGGTGCCGTTCGTCGCGGACGCCGTGGTGCCGGTCAGTGGCAGGGTGGCCGCGACGGCGAGTGCGGCGGTGAGAGCGGAGCGAAGACGCATGGTGTTTCTCCCGTTGGATCGACAGCCTGCGGATAGCGGCCGGACGGCCCGTCGGCGGGTGCGGCCGACATGGACAGTGTGAACCGTATGACCTGACCTCCGCGACAGATCGGACATATCGGTTCGGCATATCCGGCGGCGGGACGGGGCGGTGGAGCCGAGCGGCCGGCGTGCGGTGTGCGCCAGGGAGGCGGACGAGGCCCTGCGCCGGCCGGGCCTGCTGGAACCGCCCTTCAGCCTCCTCGGCCGGGGACCGGGCCGGCACGGAGGGCGTGCGGCACTGCGGACCGGAGCAGCCTGCGGGGCGGGCCCGAGAGCGACCGGAGCGGCCACCGGGCCCGCCCCGCGAGCCTCACCGGGTCCGGACCGTCGCCAGCACCTCCCGGTCCGGCTGCAGCGTGAGCGACGGGACCGGCTCGATGACGCCCGGGTCCACGTCCAGCTCGAAGCGGCGGGCCAGCACGGCCAGGATCAGCACAGCCTCGACCATCGCGAACCGGGTACCCAGACAGACCCGGGGGCCGCCGCCGAACGGGAACCAGGCGTACTCCGCGATGCTGTCGCCCGCCTCCGGATCCCAGCGCTCGGGACGGAACTCCTCCGGCTCGGGGAACCACCGCGCGTCGCGCTGAGTCACCCACTGGCTGGTCCACACCCGGGTGCCCTCCGGCATCGGCACACCGCCGATCCGCGCACCCTCCTTCGCGACACCGGTGATCAGCCAGATCGTCGGGTAGAGGCGCAGCGTCTCCTTGACCACGGACTGCGTGTACGTCAGCCGCGCGTAGTCGTCGAACTCCGGCTCCCGGTCGCCGAGCACCCGGTCCAGCTCCTCGGCGAGCGCGGCACGCACCCGCGGATTGCGGGCCAGCAGATACCAGGCCCACACCAGAGTGGAACTGGTCGTCTCGTGCCCACCGATGTACAGCGTGACCGTCTCGTCGCGGATCTCCCGGTCGGTGAGGCGTTCCCCCGACTCGTCGACCGCCGTCAGCAGCCGGCTCAGCAGGTCGGGGCGCTCGTCCCCGCCGTCACGATGACGGGCGACGACCCGGCCCACCTCGGCGTCGATGACCGCCGCGGCCTTCTTGATCCTGGCCCGGCCGGGGGTCGGCACCCAGTCCGGCAGCAGTGCGCCGATCCCGGCGAACTCCTTGCCGATCTCCTGCTGCGCCACATCCATCGCCCGGCCCATCGCCTCGGCGTCGGCCGCAGTGTCGACACCGAAGATGGTGCGCACCGCGATCCGCTGTGTCAGCGCCGCCATCTCCCGCTTGATGTCGATGCGTTCACCGCCCGACCAGGTGTCCGCCAGCTCCACCGTGCTGCTCGCCATCGTCGCCGCGTACGAGCGCACCTGCTTGGGACGTACGGAGGGCTGCACCAGCGAACGCTTCCGCCGCCAGTCGGTGCCGCGGGCGACCACCACGCCGTTGCCCATCACGGTCCGGAAGGCGATTCCCAGGGCCGGCTGGTCGAAGGAGCGCTCCGTCTCCGTGAGCAGCTCGCCTATGCAGTCCGGATCGGCTATGTACACACAGGAGTTGGGGCCGAACCGCCAGCCCACCATGTCCCCGTGGGAGCGCAGCCGCTCGAAGAAGGCGAGGGGGTTCTTCCCGAACTGCGGCAGGTTCCCCAGGAACGGCAGCCCCTTCGGGCCCGGCACGATCCGGTGGCTCCGCGGCTCGGCGTCGATGACCGGGCCGGTCTCCGTGGACATGAATGTCTCCGCTCCCTTGTGGCGCACCGATCCGGCGCGCGGCGACCTGACTTCAGCGGTACCGCACGCCCTGGAACCTGTCATCGGCCTTGTGCAGTACGTGAGTTGTCGAGGGTAGCCGCTGTGCGCCGCCGCCGGACGGGCCCGGGAGCCGGGCCCGTCCGGCGGGGTGTGCGGGTCAGACGCCCGGCGGCACCCGGGACGGGCGGCCGTTGCCGCGCGTGAGGGAGTAGCCGAACACGGCCGCGATCGCTCCGAGCACACCGCCGCCGACCGTCCACAGCCAGCGGTCGGTCCACCAGCCCGATGCCCAGCCGTCCTCCGGCTCGCTGCCGAGCGAGACCCTGGACGAGCCGTCCTCGTCACCGTCGGACGAGCCGTCGGAGGCCTGCGCCACGGAGGACACGCCGGGGACCAGCGGTTCGGCGAGCGTGCCGTCCACATCACCGGCGCCGCCCTTGTCGGCGGCCGTGACCTCGACCTCGGTCTTCACCGGGAGCCCGAGGTCCGCCGACGGCAGATCGACGACCGTCAGCCGTACGTAGTAGCTGCCCGGCAGCGGGTCGTTGGCCCAGGGCTCGGACCAGGCGCGGACGGTACGCAGTACGCAGGTCAGCTCGACCGCCGAGGCGTCGGCCGCGGCCTTGCCGGTCTGGCGGCCGTACATGCAGGCCTGGCGGCGCCGCAGCCCGTCGTACACATCGACCTGCCATGTCGACGTGCCGTGCCGGGAGGCGCTCGGCGGCAGGGTGACCTTCGCCTTGACGGTGGCCCGCTGGCCCGCGTCGGCGGGGAACACCCAGTACAGGTAGTCACCCGTGGAAGCCCCGGCGGTGGCGAGCTGGTTCTGCCGGACGGCCGTCGCGGTACGGAAGGTGGTGCCGGCCTCGGTGGGGCCGGCACCGTCCTCGGAAGCGCTCGGGCTCGGGCTCGCCGACGGGTCGTCGGCCACCGCGGCGCCCGCCGAGGTCAGCAGGGCGAGCCCGGCGAGCAGCGCGCCCGCGAATACACGTGTCCTACGCATCAGTTGGTCCTCCAGACAGCGACGCGCCAGCGCGAGACCCAGCCGACGACCAGGCCCGCGATCAGCCCGGTGAGCACCAGCACGCCCAGCAGCCACCAGCCGCGGCCGAGCCCGAACGCGGCGACATCCGCGGCCTCGTCCGGGGAGTCCACCAGGTCCACGGTCAGCTCGACCGGCATGCCGGGCGAGGTCTTCACCGAGGCGGGGGCCGAGAAGGAGTTGCTGACCTGGAGACACACGGTCTCGGCGGCCGGCTTGTCATCGCTGTCCGTGTCGTCCTGCTCGGCCTTCGGGTAGCGCAGACCGGAGGAGATCGCGTCGGTGCGGCCGGTGCCCGACTCCGAACCGCGCACGATTTCCCGGCCGTGCACGGTCAGCGCGCGCAGCAGTACGCCGTAGTCGTTGTTCACGGCACGGTCGGCGAAGACGCTGACCGAGGCCCGCAGTTCCTGACCGGGCAGCACATCCACCCGGTACCAGCGGTGCTCGCCGAACTTCTCGCGGTCGGTGTACAGGCCGGCCTTGAGCTGCGGCGCCGCGGAGCAGCTGTTCGCGCCCTCGGTCGCCACCGGGGTGACGACGGGCTCGGCGGCCCGGTCCACCAACTGCTTGACCCGGCCGGAGAGTTCATCGGTGTGCTGGACCGCGGTGTAGGTGCCGCCGGTGGCCTCGGCGATGCAGGTCAGCTGCTCACGGATCTTCGCGTTCGGCACCAGGCCCAGGGTGTCGATGACGAGGTGGATACCGCGGGCCGCGATGTCGCGTGCCACCTCGCACGGGTCGAGCGGGCCGCAGGTGTCCTCGCCGTCACTGATCAGTACGATCCGGCGGGTGGAGTCACCGCCTTCTAGGTCGTCGGCGGCACCCAGCAGGGCCGGGCCGATCGGGGTCCAGCCGGTGGGGGCCAGGGTGGCGACCGCGGTCTTCGCCTCGGTGCGGTCCAGCGGGCCGACCGGGTAGAGCTGCTTGGTGTCCTTGCAGCCGACCTTGCGGTCGTTGCCCGGATAGTCGGCGCCGAGCGTCCGGATGCCGAGCTCCACCTGCTCGGGCACCGCGTCCAGGACCTCGTTGAACGCCTGCTTGGCGGCTGTCATCCGGGACTGGCCGTCGATGTCGCGGGTCCGCATGGAGCCGCTGACGTCGAGCACCAGCTCGACCTTGGGGGAGGCTTTGGCGGGGGCTTCGTCGGCGGCGGCGGGGAGTGCCGTGCCGAGCCCGGCGGTCAGGGTGGCGAGCAGGATGCCCACCCCGGCCGTCAGCCTTTTTCTTATGATCATCGCCGGATACTAGTGAAGATCGCGGCGCTACCCCAAACCGGTCCGCGGGCCGCTGGGGAACCGTCAGAAACCGCCGAGCAAGGGCCCCGAGGCCCGCTCCAGTACCGACCCGACCCGCTCCCAGGTGGCCGAGTCCCGCCGCACGGGCGGCAGTCGGACGCCCTCGCCGGTGCTCCAGCCGGTGGCGACCGCGACCGGGTCCGCACCGGTGGCCGCGGCCGCGGCCAGTGCGGCGGCGCCCAGCGCCACCGGCTCGCCGATCCCGGGCACGATCACGGGCCGCCCGCAGAGCCGCCGTACCGTCTCCACCCAGGCCCGGCCCCGGGCACCGCCGCCGATCAGCCGCAGTGGGCGGGCGGCCACCGCCGGGTCCGCCGGGTCGAGGCCGCAGGCCCACAGCAGTTCGTCGAGGGCGCGCAGCACGGTCACGACGGCACCCTCGTAGGCGGCGCCGAGGAGCTGACGGGGCGTGGTGTCGTGCCGGAGGCCGGTGAGGAGTCCGGCGGCGGTGGGCAGGTCGGGGGTGCGTTCGCCGTCGAGGTAGGGGAGGAGCACCGCCTCGCCGCCGGGGGACGTGTCGTCGCGGTCCAGGCCGAGCAGCGCGGCGACCTTGTCCACGGCCAGCGTGCAGTTGAGGGTGCAGGCCAGCGGGAGATACGTGCCGTCCGTCGCGGCGAAGCCGGAGAGCGCCGGGGACGCGGGCCGGGTCCGGGACGCCGCGAAGACCGTGCCCGAGGTGCCGAGGCTGAGGACGGGGTGGTCGACGAGACCGGCCGCGCCCAGCCCGAGGCCGACGGCCGCGCTCATGTTGTCACCGGTGCCCGCGGCCACGGCGGTCGTGGTGGGCAGCCCGAGGGCCTCGGCCGCTTCCGCGGTCAGCGAGCCGACGCGGGTCGCGCCGGTCCGGGCCACCTCGGGGAGCAACGTGGCGTCCAGGCCGAGGAGTTCGAGGAGTCCGGGGTCGTAGGAGCCGGTCGCGGTGGAGTACCAGCCGGTGCCCGAGGCGTCGCCGGGGTCGGTGGCGGCGGTGCCCGCGAGCCGTTCGGTCAGGAAGTCGTGGGGGAGGCGTACGGCCGCGGTCGCGGCGGCGGTGTCCGGCTCGTTCTCCCGCAGCCACCGCCACTTCGACGCGGTGACGGCGGCCACCGGCACCGATCCGGTCCGCGCCGTCCAGGCGTCCGGGCCGCCGAGCGCCTCGGTGAGTGCGGCGGCCTGCGGGGCGGAGCGGGTGTCGTTCCACAGTATCGCGGGGCGCAGCGGACGGCCCGAACGGTCGAGAACCACCAGCCCGTGCTGCTGCCCGGCGATCGCGATGCCGGTCACCGCCGACGCGGCGGCCCCGGACTCCTTCAGCCCGGCGGCGACGGCGCCGCGCAGCGCCTGCCACCACGCCTCCGGATCGCTCTCGCGTGCCCCCGCCTCACCCCGCACGGCATGCGGCGCGCGGCCGACGGCGAGCAGCCGCCCGCTCGCGGCGTCGACGAAGGCCGCCTTGGTGGACTGGGTGGAACTGTCCACGCCGATGACGACGGTACGCGGCGGCATGGCGCCCTCATTCCTGTGCTGCGGCCCCGTATGGCGGGCGCGGAGAATTTCGGTCGTGCACCGAACAAAATACGTGACCGGACCCCCGTCGAACAGTGGCAGTGCGAGGGAGTTACGCGCCGGAGGCGGTACATGCATCATTAGTCATGACAGTGAACAAATAAGGTCCGGGTGGCTCGCTGGCCCCGGTCCCGACGCATCGAAGGCGGCCAGACGATGACGGAACGCTTCACGCCCACCCCCGAGGACCGGTTCACCTTCGGACTCTGGACGGTGGGCTGGCAGGGACGCGACCCGTTCGGCGACGCGACCCGCGCGGCGATCGACCCGGCCGAATCCGTGCGCCGGCTCGCGGAGCTGGGCGCGTACGGTGTGACGTTCCACGACGACGACCTGATTCCGTTCGGCTCCACGGACAGCGAGCGCGAAGGCATCGTGAAGCGGTTCCGGCAGGCGCTGGACGCGGCCGGGCTCGTCGTCCCCATGGCGACGACGAACCTGTTCACCCACCCGGTGTTCAAGGACGGCGCGTTCACCGCCAACGACCGTGACGTACGCCGCTACGCCCTGCGCAAGACGCTGCGCAACATCGACCTCGCCGTCGAGCTCGGCGCCACCACCTACGTCGCCTGGGGCGGCCGGGAGGGCTCCGAGTCCGGCGCCGCCAAGGACATCCGGCTCGCCCTGGACCGGATGAAGGAGGCCTTCGACCTGCTCGGCGAGTACGTCACCGAGCAGGGCTACGACCTGAGGTTCGCCATCGAACCCAAGCCGAACGAGCCGCGCGGCGACATCCTGCTCCCCACCATCGGCCACGCCCTCGCCTTCATCGAGCGGCTGGAGCGCCCGGAGCTGTTCGGCGTCAACCCGGAGACCGGGCACGAGCAGATGGCCGGGCTGAACTTCCCGCACGGCATCGCGCAGGCGCTGTGGGCGGGCAAGCTCTTCCACATCGATCTGAACGGCCAGACCGGCATCAAGTACGACCAGGACCTGCGCTTCGGCGCGGGCGATCTGCGCCAGGCCTTCTGGCTCGTCGACCTGCTGGAGACGGCCGGCTACGCGGGCCCGAGGCACTTCGACTTCAAGCCGCCGCGTACCGAGGACCACGACGGGGTCTGGGCCTCGGCCGCGGGCTGCATGCGCAACTACCTGATCCTCAAGGAGCGCGCCGCCGCCTTCCGGGCCGACCCCGCCGTCCAGGAGGCGCTGCGCGCGTCCCGGCTCGACGAACTGGCCCGCCGCACCGCCGAGGACGGCATCGCCGGGCTGCTGGCCGACCGGTCGGCGTACGAGGAGTTCGATGTGACGGCGGCGGCGGAACGGGGGATGGCGTTCGAGGCCCTGGACCAGCTGGCGATGGACCACCTGCTCGGGGTTCGCTGACCCCGGAAACCGCCCGGCCGCTCAGCCGGCCGGGCGGCCCGCGTACGCCACCGGATCGGCCAGCACCCCCGTCAGCACCAGCGCCGCGGCGCCCCGTGCCGCGTCACCCGCGACGGACGAGGCGCGCAGCCGCCCGCTCCCCGGGGACCAGAGCCCGGACACCACACGGCCGGTCAGCTCCCGGTCGGCGGGTGGCGACAGCCACGGCATCAGGTTCCGGTAGATCCCGCCGAGCACCACCGCGTCCGGATCGAGCAGATTCACCGCCCCCGACAGCACCCGCCCCAGCATCCGGCCGGCCTCCGCCACCGCGGCCACCGCCCGTTCGTCCCCCGCGCGGGCGCGCCGTTCCAGCTCGGCCACCCCGGCGCCGCCGCCGGACTCCGCGATACCGGCGGCCCGCAGCAGCGCCGCCTGACCCGCGTACTGCTCCAGACAGCCGCGCGAGCCGCACCGGCACTGCGGCCCCTCGGCGTCCACCACCACATGCCCGATCTCGCCGGCGAATCCGTGGGCCCCGCGCAGCAGTTCACCGTCGATGACCAGCGCGCCGCCGACACCGATCTCACCGGTCAGATAGAGGAAGCTGCGCACGGCCTCCAGGCCGCCGAACCAGAGTTCGGCCAGCGCGGCCAGATTGGCCTCGTTCTCGGAGGTCACCGCGAGCGCCCGGTGTCCGGGGCGGGCGCCGGCGAGCGCCGCCGCGAAGAGCTCCTCGGCCGGTACCCGGTTCCAGCCCAGGTTGGGCGCCTGGCGCACCGTGCCGCCGGAGACCAGTCCGGGCAGCGCCAGCGCCACCCCGACCGGGCGGAGCTCCTGCTCGCGGGCCGAGTCCAGGGTGCGCGCGGCGATCGAGGCCGCCCGCGCCAGAACCTCCCCGGGGGGTGTGCCGCGGTTGTCGAGGTGCTCGGTGAGCCGGACCCGTCCGGTGCCCGCCAGGTCGACGACGCACACCGACACGTAGTCGATGTTGATCTCCACGCCGAGCCCGGCGGGCCCGGTGCGCGCCACCTTGAGCGCGGTCCCGGGGCGGCCCGCCTGCCCGCTGAACGTCTTGCCGGACTCGGTGAGGAATCCGGTGTCGAGCAGCTGCTCGACGAGCGAGGACACCGCGGCCCGGGTCAGCCCCACCCGTGCGGCGACCCCGGCCCGGGTCGCCCCGCCCTCGGCCTCGTCACGGACGGCCCGCAGCACCAGGCTGAGGTTGCTCCGGCGCACAGTGTCCTTGTCGGCCTTGGGCCCCAGCGGTGTGACGTTGCTCTTCATGTCGGAGCCGAGCCTATGCGATCCCCTGTGCGACTCCCGGTGCGATCCCTTCCTCGACGCCCCGGGCCCGCTCGGAGCGCGCAGTGGAATCAGCCGTGGCCCGTCGTGCTGTCCGGGGTGTTGGAGGTGCGGGCGGCCACCCGGTAGCGGGTGCAGCAGGAGCTGTGGCAGAGGTAGGAGCCGCCGCGCAGCACCCGGTTCCCGCCGGCCGGCGGCCCGACGGGATCGACGCGGGTGGTCGGGCGGTCGGCCACGTGCCGGTCGGCGCTGAACCGGTCGGCACACCACTCCCGCACATTGCCCGAGGTGTTTGTACAGGCCGAAGCCGTTGGGCGGGCAGGAGCTGACGGGGCCGTGGAGGGGAAGCCGTCCTCGCCGGTGTTGCGCACGGGGAAGTCACCCCGCCGGACATTGCAGCGGTGCCTGCCCCTGGGGGTGAGTTCGTCGCCCCGACGAAGGAGCCGAACACATGGGACCAGCCGATGAGTTCGGCCGCGGTGCGATAGCCGGCGGCCTTCACGAACGCCGCGAACCGGACATTGCTCACACACGTCGCGTCGACGTGGAACGGGCCGACGGCGGAGGGCAGGGCGATCCGTCCGGCGGCGGGGCGGCGGGCGTGGGGTCCGCCGGACGGGACCGCGCCGGTCCCCGCACGGGTGGAGGTCGCCGTGCCATGACCGGGGCCGGCCCGTTCTCGGCGGAGGAGTCCGCCGCGAACGGCCCGGCCGCGTGCCGGAAGCCGGAACGTCCGGCGCTCAGGGCTTCGAGCCGCGCTCCTTGAGCATGTCCGCCATGAGCGCCATCTCCGACTGCTGGCCGCGCACCATGCCCGCCGCCAGGTTCCTGATCTCGTCCGTGTCCGCCGAGCCGGCCGCGGCCGCGGCCATCTCCGCACCGGCCCGGTGGTGCGGGGTCATCAGCTTCAGGTACAGCACCTCGGCCTCCTTGCCCTTCGCCGCCCGCAGCGCGTCGAGTTCGCTGTCGGTCGCCATGCCGGGCATCAGCGAACCGTCGCCCCTCGGAGTGAAGGGGTGGTCCATCCACTTCATGGGCACGGCCGAGGAGGACTTCGCCCGGCCCCATGTCTCCAGCCAGCCGAGCATCATGCCCCGCTGATTGGCCTGCGTGTTGATGATGTCGTACGCGAGCCGGCGCACCGCCTCGTCGGAGGTGCGGTCCCGCACGATGAACGACATCTCGACCGCCTGCTGATGGTGGATCGACATGTCACGGGCGAACCCGACGTCGACCGACGTGTCCGAGGGAGCGGCCGCGACGGAGGCGGAGCCCGCGGACGAGGACGGCCGTACCAGCATGAGCGCGACCAGGCCCACCGCCAGCAGCAGCACCACGCCACCGGCCAGCACCATCGGACGCGGGGAGCGTACCGCGGACGTCACTGGGCGACCCCGCCCGTGCAGGCCGCGCCCGGCTCCGGGGTCTGCGGGCCCTGTACGTACTTGGTGAAGAACTGCCCGACGCGCGCGTCGGCGGCGCCGTCCACCGTGACCTGCTTGCCCCAGGCGCTGAGCATCAGCGGGGCGGCCTGGTCCTCGACCGGGCTCATCAGGGAGTAGGGCGTCGACTTGACCCGCTCGCGGAGCTTGTCCAGATCGGCCGGCTTCGCCTTGCTCGTGTACGTGACCCAGACCGCGCCGTGCTCCAGGGAGTGGACGGCGTTCTCCTTCGGTATCGCCTTGGTGTAGACGTCCGCGTTGCAGTTCATCCAGATTGGGTTGTGGTCGCCGCCGACCGGCGGGTTCATCGGGTAGTCGACCTTCTTCTCGACGTGGTTCTGGGTGAGCTTGTCCCAGGTCCGCTCGCCCTTCACCGGTGAGGACTTGGCCGCGGTCTCGGCCTTGTCCTTGTCGTCGGCGGCGGACATCAGATAGCCGCCGCCCGCGACGAGTGCGGCGACCACGGCGACGGACGCGGTGATGGTGATGATGCGGCTGCGCCGCTCGCGGGCCCGCTCCTTGCGGCGGGCCTCCTCCAGCTTGGCGCGACGTGCGGAGGCAGAGGTGTTCTGCTGCTTGGCGGAAGCCATGGGGGTCCTTCGGTTCAACAAGAGGGATGGAGCTGAGGGCATGCGGAGTCCGTCCCCCGGTGTTCCGGGGAACGGGTCCTGCCTCTAGATCCGCTGAACCTGCAGACGGAGATGGTCGACTTCCCGCACGGCGTCGTTGGACGGGCCACGGATCGCGGCCGCGCCGGTGAGCGGGGCGACCGGAACGACGGCGGTCGCACCGGGGAGCGCCACGGGCGCGCTCTGGCCGGGCAGCACGACCGGGGTCGCGTGCTCGGAGCTCCCGTGGCAGGAACTGCCCACGCCCCGGTCCTCGGGGGCGTCGGCCACCACGATCCGGGCGAGCGCCTGGTGCGTGGGCGTGACGGTGCGGGCGACGGCCGTGTGGGTGCCGGAGCCGTGTGCGGCCGGGGCCGTGATCGAACAGCACGAGACCATGGCGAGCAGCACGAACAGCCAGCCGAGCACGGCCGACGCGCGGGTGCACCGCACTCGTCGCTGGGTCCGTTCGCTCAGCCGGTTCATGCCGTCATCGTACGCGGTGTGTGAACTTTCAATGAGGGGTGGGACGGGGTGAGTGGGGCGAATGATGTGCGGGTGCCCCCCCGGCACGATCGTCCGTGCGAGGGGGGCACCCGGTGCGGCAGCGGGCCCGCTACGGGGCGGAGCCGGCCGCGGACTCCGCCGCGGGCTCCTGCGCAGGCTCCTTGTGCAGCTGATCCTCCTTCGGGCCGAGCCGGCCGAACACGGCCGCGAGGACCACCGCGGCCAGCGCCCCGGCGGCGACGCCGCTGCCGAAGATCGTGCGGGCCCACACCGGCAGGCCCGCGTACATCTCCGGCGCGAAGACCGGCAGCAGGCCGACGCAGAGCGCCAGCGCGACCACGATGCCGTTGGTGCCGTGGCTGAGGTTCTCGCGGCTGAGCATGCCGAACCCCATCGTCGCGATCACCGCGTAGATGATCAGGCCCGCGGCTCCGACCACCGGCTCCGGGATGGCCGCGAGCAGCCGGGTCAACGGTGTGATCAGACCGCAGACGATCAGCAGCACCCCCGCGCCCGCCGTGACGAACCGGCTGCGGACCCGGGTGAGCTGGACGATGCCGATGTTCTCGGCGCTCGTCACCATCAGCGACGTACCGAAGACCCCGGCCCCCAGCGAGGCCACCGCGTCGGCCCGGGAGATCCGCGGCACGTCACGCGCGGCGTCCGGTGTCCGGCCCACGGCCTCGCTGTTCAGCACGGTCTGGCCGGTGGCCTCCGCGAGCGAGGCGAGCGCGAAGACCAGCAGCGGCACGGCGGCCAGCAGATCGAAGTGCGGGGTGCCGTACGGGAACGGGTCGGGCAGCGCGAACGTGCTGCCGTGCGCCAGGTGGAACGCCGTACCGCTGACCGCGGCGACGAGCGTGCCGCCCACGAGGCCGAACAGCACCGACATCTGCCGCCACACGCCACGCATGACGAGGAAGAACAGCGCGGTGATACCGAGCGTCGCGAAGCCGAGCCCCGGTCCCGAGGCGATCATCGGCGCGGTGATCTTGATCATGTTGATGCCGATCAGGACCACCGTGGTGCCCATCACCAGCGGTGGGAAGAACCGCACCAGACGCCCGTACAGCGGCAGTACGAGAATCAGGAAGACCGCGGCGATCAGCACCGAACCGGACGCGGTGGCCGGCCCGTGCTCCTTCGCCACCTGGAGGAAGATCGCCACCGCCGCTCCGCCCGGCAGCATCAGGAACGGGAGCCGGGCGCCGATGCGCAGCGGCCCGATGCCCAGCGACTGGAGCAGCGCCCCGACACCGCACAGCACCAGCGTCGCGCTGAGCAGCGAAGCCGTCTGGGACGCCGACAGCGAGAGCGTGGTGCCGATCAGGATCACCGAGGAGACGGGGGCGGCGATCCCGGCGAGCAGATGCTGGAACGCCAGGGGCGCCAGCCGGGGGAGGGGGAGCCGCTCGTCGACCGGCGCGACGGACGCGACCGGTGCGAGGGGGGCGGCGGTGTCGGGGACGGGGGAAGCCATGGTCCGGCTCAGCCCTTCGGGACGTCGAGCCAGGGGAGCTCCTGGGCCGAGTAACGGTAGGAGCGGAACACGGCGTTGGGTTCCGACGGGAACAGCTTGCGCACTTCTTCTTCCTGGTAGCCGCCGAAGAACGGCACGACGTACTCCCAGCACAGATACCCGTCCGCGGTCACCTCGAAGAGGCGGCCGGCGGGGGAATCCGTCACGAGCGTGTTGCCGTTGGGCAGACGCTGGGCGCTGCCCATGAACGGGGCGAAGAACGACTCGCGCGCCGGATCGTGGTATTCCCACACAATGGTGCCACTCGCGCGCTCGATCTCGATGACGCGGCTGAACGGTACGTCCCAGTGCGGGCGGAAGACGCCGTTGTCGAAGACCAGGAAGTTGCCGTTCTCCAGCTCGGTCGGGCAGTGCTGCTGCGACACGGCACCGGGCTCGCTGCGCCAGATGATCTCGCCGGTCTCACGGCTGATGACGACGACGGCCGAGACGGAGCGGAAGCTCGCCAGGATGTTGCCGTCGCTGGTCGGCAGCACGCTGTTGATCAGCGGGTAGTGCTCGCGCGAGTAGTCGGGGTGCAGCGGGAACGCGTCGCGGTCCAGGTGCTCGGAGACCTTCCACTCCCACACCGTGTTGCCCTCGGCGTCCACCTCCACGATGGTGTCCGCCCACACCGTGCCCCCGGGTTCCGAGCCGGGCACGCCGCCCCTGACCGCGGCGGCGGCCTCACCGGTCAGCGGCTCCAGGGCGGAGTAGAGGAGGCGGCCGTCGCCGTAGTGGTACGCGTCGTGGTGCTGGTAGCGGTCGCGGTGCTCGCGCACGACCGTGCCGTCCGGGGTGATCTCCTGCATGATCCCGCCGCGGTACTTGTGCCACATCGGGAAGAGAGCCGGTTCGTCCGGGAGGACACCGCTGTAGGCCAGGTTGCCGTTGGGCAGGATCCGGGCGTGCCGGCCGGGGCGGTAGGGGAGGTTCCACCGGTGGACGACCTCACCGCGCATGTCGATGAGGTAGACCTCGCCGCTGCCGGTCAGCGGGGCGAAGAGGGTGTACCCGCCGTAGCTGGCGTCCTCGTCCAGGGCCATGAGTCCGGTGCCGCGGCGTCGTCGCTGGTTCTGGTCCACGAGGGGCATGGATCGATCCTCTCGGTTAACTTTTTTAGGTGGGACTTAAAAGGTTAACCGGCCCGGTAGGCTGCTATCTCCCCCGCCGGTTGTGGTGTGCGGCACGCAGGACACGGAGTGAGTGAGATGAGCGAGGCGGACACCCCGCTGGTCGGCCCGGGAATTCGCCGACGGCGCCGAGCCCTGGAGATGACCCTCGCGGAGGTCGCGCGCCGGGCCGGACTCTCCGTCCCCTTCCTCAGCCAGATCGAGAACGGCCGCTCCCGGCCGAGCATGGGTTCCCTCCAGCGCATCGCCGACGCGCTCGACACGAGCGCGGTCCAGCTGCTCTCCACGGCCGAGGCTCCGCGGCCCGTGGACGTGGTGCGCCACAGCTCCGCCGCCGTGCGCGAGACCGGGGCACAGGGCGAGAGCGAGGGCCGGATGCGCCCACTGGTCCGGGGCCATCAGCGGCTGCACGCCCTGGAGTTCACCGGTGCGCATGACTGGGGGCGGGAGTTCCGGCACCGCAACGACGAGATCCTCTACGTGGCCGACGGCTCGGCCGAGGTCGAGGCGGACGGCAACTTCTACCGCCTGGAACAGGGCGACACGCTCTACTGCGCGGGCGGCCTCGTCCACCGGTGGCGGCCCATCGCACCGAACACCCGGGTCCTCGTCGTCGGCATCGCCGACCACGTCCAGGCCACCGACGAACAGGCCGGCTGACCGGCGGGGCGGCTCGGTCGAGGAGTGCCGCCCGGGAAGGGGCCCGCCCCCGTGCCATGATGCGCCCATGCCATACCTGGTGCCGCCCCACATCCCTCCGGGCCGCCTCGCGGACCTCGAACAACCGGTGCTCACCGCCGACGACGACCTGCTTCTGCGCCCGTGGCGGTCCGAGGACGCACCGGCGGTCGTGGCGGCCTTCTCCGATCCGGCGATCCAGCACTGGCATCTGCGCCGGGCCGACAGCCAGGACGAGGCACGCGCCTGGATCGGGCAGTGGCAGGACGCCTGGCGCGGCCGGACCGGAGCTCACTGGGCCGTCGTACGTACCGGGGGAGCGGGCGACGGGGCCGGCGAAGTGCTCGGCCGGGTCTCGCTCCGGTCCCTGATGACGGCGATGGGCATGGCGGAATGCTCCTACTGGGTGCTGCCGGCCGCCCGCGGGCGGGGCGTGGCGCCCCGGGCCGTCTCGGCGCTCGCACGCTGGGCCTTCGACGAGATCGGATTCGAGCGGATCGAACTCGCGCACTCCGTGCGGAACGGGCCCTCCTGCCGGGTGGCGGCCAAGGCGGGCTTCGCCCTGGAGGGCACCCGGCGCCGGTCCCTCCTCCACGCCGACGGCTGGCACGACATGCACCTCCATGCCCGGCTGCGCGGGGACGACGCGAGGCGCTGACCGCGACGGGGCGGCAGCGCCGGCCGCCCCCGCTCCGGCGCGGCGCTCAGTCCCGTTCGACGTCCACCTCGGTGAGCCGCGCATACCTGCCGGGATCGGCGCGCCGGATGCGCAGGGCCACCACGAACCCGGCCACGAGCACCACCGGCAGCGGCACCAGCAGCGCCACATTGACCGCACCCGTGCGCCCGGTGAGCAGGTCGAAGTGGAGCGTCGCGAGCACCGAAAGGAGCGCGAGCCCCACAAAGGCGATCAGCGGTGCGACCGCGACCCGCCAGACCGACATGCCGCGCCGGTCCCGGCGGAAGAAGAAACACACGGCGAGCGCGGCCAGCGCCTGCATGATCATGATGCCGAGCACACCGGTGCTGTTGGTCCACAGGAAGATCTCGGCGTACGGATCCGCGTCGATCAGCGCACCGCCCACCACGATCACCAGGCCGAAGACGCTCTGTACGACGACCGCCGTCACCGGCGAACCCTGCCGGGCCGAAACCCGGCCCAGCCGGCGCGGCAGCAGACCCTCGCGGCCAAGGGCGTAGAGGTAGCGGGCCGCGGCATTGTGGAAGGCGAGGGTGGCGGCGAACGCGCTGACCACGATCAGCACATGCATGGAGTCCGCGAGCCACGGGCCGACGAACCGGTCGGCCGCGTGGAACGTCAGCTGCGGACCGTCCGAGGACCGGGCCATCGAGACGGACCTGTCCGTACCGAAGCTGCCCATCAGGATCCACACCCCGACGGCGTAGAACAGTGCCAGGAACCCGATGGCGACGAACGTGGCACGGGGCACGGTGCGCTCCGGGTCACGCGCCTCCTCGGCGTAGATCGCGGTCGCCTCGAAGCCCGTGAACGCGCCGATGACCAGGACGAACATCCCCGCCATGCCGCCCGAGGAGGACAGCACGGACGGATCGAAGGACGTGATGTCCAGAGCCGCGGCCCCCCGGTCCGCCAGCACCCCGACGTCCATCACCAGCAGCACCAGGACCTCCAGCACCAGTGCCACCCCCAGCACCTTCGCGCTCAGTGTGACCCGCAGCCAGCCCAGTACCCCGGTGCCCAGCACACAGAGGGTCGACAGCGGCCACCAGGGCAGTTGCGCACCGGTGAGATCGCTCAGGGTCGTCGAGGCGAAGTAGCCGAACCCGGCGGCGACACCGGGGGCGACGAGGTTGTACGAGAGCGTCGCAAGGTAGGCCGTGGCGACGCCGAGGGTACGGCCGAGCCCTCGGGCCACGTACGCGTAGAAGGCTCCGGCGTTGCGCACATAGCGGCTCATCGCGGTGAACCCGGCGGCGAACAGCACCAGCAGCGCACCGGAGACCAGATAGCCGAGCGGCGTGCCCGGACCGCCGATCCCGATGGCGAACGGCGCGACCCCGGCCAGCACGGTCAGCGGCGCGGCCGCCGCCACGACGAAGAAGACCAGATCGAAGGTGCCGATCTGCCCCTTGGCGAGGCTTCCCGAAGGACCGCCGGACGGCGGGGCGGGATCCACGGGGGCGGAGGGGGCGGAGGGGGCGGGAGAGGCGGGCGGCGGGACGGCCGTCGAGGGTTGCGTCATCGGTGGTTCCTCAGGTGCGAACGGGCGGCTGGGCGCCGAATCCGATGCCTTCTCCAGGCATGGGTCAGCGGAAAAGACCAGTTCAGGGGCGGCCCGATTGGGCGCGGCGCTCAAGCTATCTGGTATACCGAATACCAGGCAAGGGGGTACGGAAGGTTTCCGGAATCTGCGATGATCGCGGCACGGGAGCCGGAAAGAGACCGGCTCCGAAGGGCAGGAAGCGAGTCCATGAGCAGCAGCCGAACCGCCGGCCTCACCGCCAACGGCACCATCGGTGCGGCACATCAGTCGCTGCGCGACCAGGTCTATGCGGAACTGCGCGAGAGGATCATCGACGGCCGCTACCCCTCCGGGCACCGGGTCGTCGAACGGGAGCTCGCGGACGAGCTGGGGGTGTCCCGTATCCCCGTACGGGAGGCCATCCAGCGGCTGGAGACCGAGGGGTTCATCGCGGCGCAGGCCCGCAAGGGCGCGTTCGTCGCCCCGCTCGGCCCGGCCGAGGCCGCCGACTTCTTCGACATCCGGGAACACCTGGAGGCACTGGCCGCCTCGCTGGCCGCCCGCCGCGCCGACCGGGCCGGACTGCGCACCCTGGAAAAGCTCCTGGACCGGGCCCGCCGCGCCGCCGACTCCTCCCGCCGGACCCGTGAACTGGGCTCGGTCCACGCCGACTTCCATCAGCAGATCGTCGTCATGTCCGGCAATCCGCTGCTCCAGGGCCTGATGGCACCGCTCGACGGCCGGCTGCGCCGGCTCTTCAGCCTCACCTCCGAGCCGGGCGACGGCCCCGTGATGTGCGGTGAGCACGAACTGCTCTACGAGGCGATCCGGAGCGGCGACGCGGACGAGGCGGAGCGGATCGCCCGCCGCCATGTGGCCGGCACGCGCGAGACCGCGATGCGGATGCTCGCCGCCGGCACCGCGGACACCGGGACCGGCCCCGCTGCCGGGCCCGCGGACGCCGGCCCCCGGCGCCGGTCCTGACCGAGACGACGCCCATCGCGCGCACGACGTCGCGCACCACCGAAGGAGATCCCAGCCCCATGGCGACGCCCGCCCCCGCCCGCCCCGATGTCCTGTTCACCGCCGTCCGTTCCGCCGACGGGCGCACCCGTGACCTGCTGGTCTCCGAAGGCCGGATAGCCGCCTACGACCCGGCGGAGCTGCCCGCCGGCTGCGCGACCGTGGACGCCGCGGGGGCCCTCGTCCTGCCCTCGCCCGTCGATGCGCACATCCACCCCGACAAATCGACCTGGGGCGGACCTTGGCTGAGCCGTGAACCCGCCCACACGCTCCGGGACCTGATCGATGGCGACGTACGGTCCAGGACCGCCTTCACGGAGCCGGTGGCGGAGCGGGCCGGGGCACTGATGGACCGGGCCGTCGCCCGTGGCACCCGCGCCATGCGGGCCCATGTGGATGTCGCCCCCGTCCACGGCCTCTCGGGAGTGCACGGAGTGCGTGCGGCGGCCGAAGCACGCAAGGACCTCCTCGATGTGCAGATCGTCGCCTTCCCCCAGCTCGGCCTGTTGAGCGAGCCCGGCACTGCCGAACTCATGGAGCAGGCCCTGTCCGAGGGCGCCGACGTCGTCGGCGGCCTCGACCCGATCGGCATCGACGGCGACATGGAGGGCCAGCTGGACTTCGTGTTCGGGCTGGCCGACCGCAGGGGCGCACCGCTCGACATCCATCTGCACGACGGCGGACCGGAGGGCATCCGCCAGATCACCGAGATCGCCCGGCGCACCGTCGCCGCCGGGATGCAGGGACGGGTCACCCTCGGCCATGCCTTCGCCGTGGCCGAGCTGGAGGGCGCCGAACTCGACTCGCTCGCCGCGCTGTTGGCCGACGCGGGCGTCTGCCTGGTCACCTGCGCGCTGGGCGGAGACCCGGTCCTGGACCCCGCACTGCTCACCCCGCGCGGCGTGCGGCTCGGCGTCGGTTCCGACGGTGTGCGCGATGCCTGGACGCCGTTCGGCGACGGCGACATGATCGCCCGGGCGCATCTGCTCGCGTACCGCACGGACGCCCGCACCGATGCCGAACTCGCCGCCTGCTACGAGGCGGTGGCCCAGGGCGGCGCCGCACTGCTCGGACTGCCCGCCTCCCGGCTGGAGACCGGCGACCCGGCGGACTTCGTCCTGGTGGCCGCGGATTCGCTGCCCGAGGCCATCGTGGACCGCCCGGTTCCGTCCGTGGTGGTACGCGCGGGCCGGGTGATCGCCCGCGAGGGCCGGCTGGTCTGAGACGTGCGGGCCCGGCGCGGCGGCGGCCGGTCAGCCGCGGTCGAGTGCGCGATCGGTGAGGGGGCCCGCGCAGCCGGTGTAGTGGGCCGGGTCGGTCAGTTCGCCCAGGTCGAGACCGGCGAGTTCGGGCTCCTCGTCGAGCACATCGGCCAGGACGTCGGCCAGGTCCGTGGTCTCCGCGCGGGCCCGGTCGGCGGCGCCGGCCAGAACCTCCTCGGCGCGCTTGCGGCCGATCCGCTCGGCGAACACGGCGGCCAGCCGCTCCGAGACGATCAGTCCGTCGGTGAGCTGAAGATTCTCGCGCATGGCGTACGGGACTACGCGCAGCGCCCCGGTGAGTTCGGCGGCGCGGCGCGCGGCCCCGCCGGCGAGCCGCAGCAGTTCGCGCAGCGGCTCCCACTCGGCGTGCCACGCCCCGGCCGGCCGCTCGTCCTCGGCGGCCAGCGATCCGTACAGCGTCGCGGCCAGGCCGGGGGCGCGACGGGCGGCCGCCGCGATCAGCGTGGCGTGCACCGGATCGGCCCGGTGCGCCATGGCGGGCGAAGCGTCGCCCTGTCCCTCGGTGACCTCGCCGATCTCGGTCCGGGAAAGGGTGAGCACATCGGCCGCCATCTTGCCGAGCGCACCCGCCGTGAAGGCGAGCGCGCCCGCCAGGTCCGCGATCGGGGTACGCAGGGTGTGCCATGGCAACAGCGGTTCGGCCAGGCCGAGTTCGTTCGCGAACGCCTGGATCAGGGGCAGCCCGGGATCGATCGCGTCGATGTCCTCGGTGGGCGCGTACGCCTCGAAGGCGGCCAACGTCCCGGCCGCGCCGCCGAGTTGTGCGGGGAGCGACTCCCGTACGACCGAGAGCCGGTCCCTCGCGTCGAGGATCAGCGCCCGCCATCCCGCCGCCTTGAGCCCGAAGGTGGTCGGCACCGCGTGCTGGGTGAGGGTCCGGCCGGCCATCGGGGTGTTGCGATGTGCGGTGGCGAGCAGGGCCACCGCCTCCGCGGCCCGCGCCAGATCGTCGAGCAGCGGAGCCAGGGTCCGCGCGGCGACCAGCATGGCGGCGGTGTCCAGGATGTCCTGGCTGGTCGCGCCCCGGTGCACATACGGCCGGACGTCCGGTTCCACCGCGGCGGCGAGGTCCATCACCAGTGGGGCGACCGGATCGCCGCCCGGGCGGGCGCGCAGCGCCAGATCACGCACGTCGAAGCGGCCCGGCTCGGCCGTCGCGGCCGTGACCGCCCGGCCCGCCTCCGCGGGGGCGAGTCCGCAGCCGGACTGGGCGCGGGTGAGCGCGGCCTCGGCGTCGAGCATCGCCTGCAGGAAGGCGCCGTCGGAGGTGGCCGCCTCGGCGGGGGAGCCGGCCCGCCCGGGGGCGAGCAGACCGGCATCGCTCTCGTACATCGGCTGAACTCCAGGTGGACCGTGTTCGCCGCCCGCTTCGGGCGGATGTCGGACCGGTGGGTACGGAACGGCTTCCGGGCACCGGCCGTGCGGACGTCCGGGCTGTGCGGCGAGATCCGGTGGCTGTCCGCCGGCGTGCGACCGCCGGGCAGCCGTCAGCCCTCTTCGCCCGTCCGGTGGATGCCGAACACCGCACCCTGCGGATCCCGTACGACCGCGATCCGCGGCCCGTCCGGGATGTCGGTCGGCGGCATCAGCAGTTCGCCGCCGGCGCCCTGGGCCGTCGCGGCCGTCGCGTCGACATCCGCCACGGCGAAGTACGGCAGCCAGTTCGACGGTGCCTCCGGCGGGAACCGGTCGTCCATGATGAGCATCCCGCCGAAGTCCTCACCGGCCACACCCCACTGCGTGTACCGGTCCGACGCGGCGTTCACCGTCCAGCCGAAGACCGCGGGGTAGAAAGCGAGCGCCGGGTCGGCCTCGCGGGTGACGAGCTCGACCCAGCCGAGCGCACCGGGGTCGTTCAGGCGCTCGGCGCCGGCGAAGGCGCGCCCCTGCCACAGCGAGAACACCGCACCGGACGGATCGGCGACCACCGCGAACCTGCCCTGGTCGAACACGTCCATCGGGCCGACCAGCAGCGAGCCGCCCGCCGATTTCACCCGCTCCACGGTGCCGTCCGTGTCCTCGGTCGCGAAGGAGACCGTCCAGGCGGTCGGCCGGCCCGGCTGATAGATCGGGCTGAGTGCCGCCACCCGGGCGTCACCGAGGTGCGCCATCGTGTAGCCGCCCGCCTCCTCGCGCGGATCGGTCTCCGAGCGCCAGCCGAAGAGGGCCGCGTAGAACGACTTGGCGGCCGGGATGTCGGGACAACTCAGCTCGATCCAGCAGGGGCCACTGGGCACCGGTTCGGTGAGCTTCATTCGGGTTCCTCCGTGGATGCGTGGGCGCGTGGACGCGTACGGGAGCCGCACCTGCCAGTCCCTGCGCAGTTGAACGCTATGACCTCACGCGGGGCCCGGCCATCGGGGAAGAAATGTTTTACGGGTGTAATACCTGCTAAAGTATTTGGGTGAGTGATACAAGTACCCGGTTCCGGAAACCCTCCGTCCGCAGACTCCCGCTGGCCGCCCCGCTGCGTCTCGCCCGGCCCTCGGACATGTGGTTCAAACCGGCGCTGAGCGTGGTCGTCGCCACCGCCGTACCGGACCTGGTGCTGTTCGCCGCCGACCGGCTCGACCTCGTGATGTACACGATGGCCGGTTCGCTCTGTGCGCTGTACGGCCACAACCTGCCGTACGCCCGGCGCGCCCGGGCGGTCGCCGGAGTCGTCGTGTCGATGGTCATAGGCATGGCGATATCCCTGACCGCGGCCTCTCTCACCGGGTCGACCGCCGTGCTCATCGCCGTGGGAGCGCTGCTCGCCGCCGCGCAGAAGATGCTCTGCGACGCCACCCGCATCGGCCCGCCCGGACCGGTGATCTTCACCTTCGTCACCTCCGCCGCCCTCTTCGCCCCGCAGCATCTGGGCCAGGTGCCCGGCCATCTCGCGCTGACCCTGGCCGCCGGCGCGTTCGCCTGGCTGGTCACGGCCGGCCCCGCGCTCCTGCGCCGCGAGGGCCCGGAGCGCCGGGCCACGGCCCGCGCCCTCGACGCCGCCGCGGCCCACCTCGCCGACCCCGGCCACCGCACCCGGCACACCGCGGCCGCCACCGTGCACGCGGCCTGGCAGACCCTGCTCGCCGCCGGCCGCCCCACGCCCGTACGCCGGGACCTCGAACGCCTGGTCGTGCACGCCGAAGCCGCCCTCACCGCAGCCACCCCCGGCGCCGACCCGGCCGGACCCGACCCGGAACGGCTGCGCGCCTGGGCCCGGCAGACCCGCGCCCGCGGCCCCGTACCCACCCCGCCGCCCGCCCCGGGCACGCACGAGGAACTCTTCGGCATCGACGCCGAGCGGGCCGCCCGGCGCGGCGGAAACCGTCGCGAGGCCCGCCGCGCACTGCTGCGCAGCCTCGCCCCGGGCTCCCCGCTGCTGCCCATCGGCGCCCGCGTGCTCCTCGGGTGCGCCCTGGCCGGATACGTCTCCCAGGCGGTCGGCGTCGGCCGCCCCTACTGGGCGATCGTCACCGCCGCTTCCCTGTACCAGGCCAATGTGACCCTGTCCTGGAACCGGGCGCTCCAGCGCACCCTCGGCAATCTGCTCGGCGTCCTCGTCTTCGCCGCGATCCTCCCGGTCAGCCGCACCGGACCGCTGGCCCTCATCGGCTTCTGCCTGTTCTTCGGCTTCGCGGCCGAGGCCCTGATCACCCGCAACTACTGGCTCGGCTCCGTCGCCGTCACCCCGATGGCACTGCTGGTGCTGGAATTCGGCGGCACCCACCCGGCCGGTGAACTCATCGGCGACCGGGTCCTGGACACGCTCATCGGCGCCGGGGTGGGCATCCTCGCCGCCATGCTGGTGACCAACCGCCGCGCCGCCGGACGCCTGGAGAAGGCGCTCGCCGCCACCGACCTGGCCCGCGCCCACGCCGTACACGCACTGGCCGCCCCGCAGCCCACGCCCGCCGCGCTCGACGCAGCAGGCCGCAGGCTGACCGGATCGCTCGTCGAACTGCGCGAGGCGGACGACACGGCCGCGGGCGAATGGTGGCAGCGCGCCCTGCCCCAGGAGCGGGTCCTCGCGGCCGAGCAGGCCGGACACCGTACGCTCGCCGCGACAGCAACACGGCGGGGGTCGATCGCCCGCGCCCCGGAGAACGGAGCGGTGTGACCGACGACATCGTCGCCTCGGTGGTACGGCAGTGGCAGGCCGTCAACCCGGAACTGGACACCGGACCGATGGAGCTCATCGGCCGGATCAACCGCTGCGCGGCCCTGCTCCAGCAGGCCGAGGACGCCCCGCTGCGCGCCGCCGGCCTGACCCGCGCCGAGTTCGACCTGCTCGGTGCCGTACGCCGCACCGACCGGGAACTCACCCCCGGAGAACTGGCCAGGGAGACCTTCTCGTCCGGCGCCGCCGTCACCAAGCGGCTGCGGGTCCTCCAGGAGCGCGGACTCGTCGACCGCCGCAGCGACGAACGCGACCGCCGGGTCAACCACATCCGTCTCACCGAGGAGGGGCGCGCGCTGGTGGACATGCTGCTGCCTCGGCAGCTCGCGTACGAACGTGCGGTGCTGTCCGGTCTCGACGAGCAGTCGCGCACCAGGCTCAGCGCCCAGCTCAGCGAGCTGCTGGTGCAACTGGAGGGACGCATCGGCGGCGCCCGGCACTGAGACGCGGGGACAGGTCCGATGCCGGTTCCGACGGCCCCGGAGAAAAATCCCGCGCGGATTCCCGTACGCCGTTGCTAACGTCCACCGCATGAAGCGCGCTGCCATGACGACGACGCCGGAGAGTGTCCCGGCGCGCTGACAGCTGTGCAGTGAGAAGCCCCGGGGCGAGTGCCCCGGGGCTTCGCCTTGCGGTCACCCGCCCGACGACCGTGAGGAGACCGCCATGCACGACCACCGCAAGCTCGGCCGCGAACTGGGCCTGTTCGACACCGACCCGCTGATCGGCGCGGGACTGCCCTACTGGCTGCCCGACGGCGCCGCCGTGCGCCACACCCTGGAGGAGTACATCCGCACCGCCGAACGGCGGGCCGGCTACCGGCACGTGTACTCGCCGGTGCTCGGCAAGCGGGAGCTGTACGAGATCTCCGGGCACTGGTCGCACTACAGCGACGACATGTTCCCGCCGATGGACCTGGGCGGGGAACAGGTCGTGCTGCGGCCGAGCCTGTGCCCGCACCACGCCGTCATCTACCGCTCCCGCTCCCACAGCTACCGCGAACTGCCGCTGCGCATGGCCGAGCTGGGCGGCATGTACCGCTCCGAGCTGTCCGGAGTGCTCGGCGGACTGACCCGGGTACGTTCCATCCAGCTGAACGACGCGCACATCTTCTGCACCCCGGACCAGGTCGCCGAGGAGGCACGGGCCGCCCTGGAGATGATCGGCGCGGCGTACCGCGCGTTGGGCATCAGTGCGGCCCGCTACCGGCTCTCCCTGCCCGGTCCGGGCGGGAAGTACGTCGACGATCCCGGGATGTGGCGGAAGTCCACCGCCCTGCTGACCGAGGTCCTGGACCGCTCCGGGGTGCCCTACGAGGCGGCCGAGGGCGAGGCCGCGTTCTACGGCCCCAAGATCGATGTCCAGGTGGCCGACGGCGCCGGGCGCGAGTCCACCCTCTCCACCGTGCAGATCGACTTCCATCAGCCGGGCCGGTTCGATCTGCACTACACCGGCGCCGACGGTGCGAAACACCGGCCGGTCATGATCCACCGCAGCATCGTCGGCAGCGTGGAGCGGGCCGTCGCCCAGCTGATCGAGGTGCACGGCGGGGCCTTCCCCGCCTGGCTCGCCCCCACCCAGCTGGCGATCATCCCGATCTCCGACGCCGAACTCCCCGACGCCCGGGCGCTCGCCCGGCAGTGCGCCGGCCTGGGACTGCGGGCCGAGATCGCCGGACCGGAACGCGGCACCCTCCCGGCCCGCGTCCGCGAGGCCCGTCTGGTGCCCTGCCAGGCAGTCATCGGAGCGAGGGAGGCCGCCGAGGGACAAGTGGCCCCGCGGCTGCGCGACGGAACCCGGCCGGCGCCGCGGCCCGCGGACGAATTCCTCGCACGGATCGCCGCCCTGGTGGGGGAGCACGCCATCGAACTCCGCCTGTAGACGCCACCGGCGGCGGACCGCCGGAGCCGGGCGCCGGAGCGGGACGGCGCGCTCCGGCGGTCCGTTCCGGCGTACGCACAACGGTGGCCGCCGGGCCGGAACGGCTCAGTCCGTGTCCAGCAGCGCGGCGGACAAGCGGAGTTCTCCGGCCAGGCGGACGAGTGCCGCGTCGTCCCCGCGATCGGCGGGTGCCGATGCCATCAGGGCGAGCCGGTCGCGCCAGCTCGACCCCGCCAGCGGCACGGCCACGGTGTTCATGCCCCGGACCGACTCCCCGCGGCTGAGCGCGTATCCGAGGGAGCGGACCTCCTTGAGCTCGGCGAGCAGCGCGGAGCGCGAGGCGAGGGTCTCCGATGTGGTCGCGGGCAGCTCCTGGCGCGGGTAGAGGCCGCAGACCTGCTCCGGCGTCATCCGGGAGAGCAGCAACTTCCCGCCCGACGTGGCGTGGGCGGGGTGCGTACTGCCGGGTTCCGCCATCACGCGTACCGAATGTGGGGACTCGCGGCCGTCGGTGACGATGATCCGGTCACCGCTCAGCGCCGTGCACTGCACCGTCTCGCCGGTGCGCAGCACCGCGTCCTCCAGCACCGCCGCGAGCCGTTCGCGGACGGCCGGGCCGAACCCCGCCGGGCGGCCGAGGCGGACCAGTTCCGGACCGGCCGAGTAGCCCCGGCCGGAGAAGTCCCGGATCGCGAAGCCGCGTCCTTCCAGCGTGCGGAGCACCCGGTGCGCGGTGGACCGGCCCACGGAGAGCAGCTCGGCGGCCTCGGAGACCGTGAGCGTGTCATGGGCCAGGAAGAGCTGCATCAACCGGAGCCCGGTGTCGAGCGATTCGATGGTGTAGCTCCGATTCGGTCCCATGGCGTGCCGGTTCCCCTTCGCTCGAATGTGCTCCTTTCGATCCGGTTCGATCACATGTGCGCCTGTCCTGTGCTGCGGGACGGGTGCGCGTGAACAACCGGATCGAAGTTCCCGAACTTCCTTGATTCAAGCCTATGTTGCCCCGCTCTCCGGTACGAACGGAGACCGTTCCCGACGGATCACCTCGACTGTCACTCCTTGTGCACGCGTGACGGCGGTGCGTGCAAAAACTCGTGAGTGTATTACCGCTGGAGCGCTCGCGCAGGGGGTTGGGTGAATGTGCCGAAGCACTGATTCGATCTGACTAAGCTCACGCGCAGTGAAGTCGAGTTGATATGAATTCGAGCGCTTGTTCCCGACTGTCCTGCAAGCGTGCATACCTCCCGAATCAACCGCCAGAGGTCTTAGATGGTTCGTGTTGAATCACCGCCGATCGACCGAGAACCCTCCGTCGCTCGCGCCGTGTTCCTGCCCGTGCTCCTGATGGGCGGCGCCACCGCCGCCGCGGCGGCACTGGTCTCCACGGCCGCGCGGATACCAGTCGTCTGGTGCGGTGCCGTCGCCACCGTCGTGGTCGCCGCCCTGAGCGTCAGGCTCACCCGCCGGGCGCGCGAGCTGCGTACCCAGCGCGCGGTGTACGAACGGCGCTTCGCCGACCTGGAACGGCGCATCGCCACCCACGACGACGAGACCGTGCGGATCAGCAAGGAGCTCCTGCCGGCCGCCATCCACCGGCTGCGCGTGGGCAATTCGCCCGAAGAGGTGCTCCGCGACGTCGTCGACGCGGACGAGATGTACCGCGACCTGCCCGATGCCCAGCGCACCCTCGTCTACACGGTGCTGCACATCATCGACAACGAAGAGGCGATGCGTGACTCCGCGCAGCGCGCCTTCGTCAACGTCGCCCGGCGCGTCCAGGCGATCGTCCACCGCCAGGCGAGTGAACTGCGTGAGATGGAGGAGCACCACGGGCGCAACCCCGACGTCTTCGACGACCTGCTCCGCATCGACCACGGCACCGCACTGATCGGCCGCCTCGCCGACTCCATCGCGGTGCTCGGCGGTGCCCGGCCCAGCCGCCAGTGGCCCAAGCCCGTACCGCTGTTCAGCGTGCTGCGCGGCGCCATGTCGCGGATCCTGGAATACCCCCGCGTCGATCTGCACTCGATCGCCAAGGTCGCCATCATCGGCACCGCCGTCGAGCCGCTCATCCACGCCTGCGCCGAACTCCTCGACAACGCCACCCGGTACTCGCCCCCGCAGACCCGGGTGCACGTCACCGCCGTCGAGGTACAGACCGGCATCGCCATCGAGATCGAGGACGGCGGCGTCTCGCTCAGCGAGGAGGCCCGCTCGCGGGCCGAGAACATGCTCGCCAGGGCGCAGGCCGGCTCCAACATGAACGACCTCGGCGAGTCCCCGCGGCTCGGCATGGCCGTCGTCGGCCGGCTCTCGCGGATGTACGACCTCCAGGTCTCGCTGCGGCAGTCCGCGTACGGCGGTGTCCGCGCCGTGCTCATCGTGCCCCGCGCCATGATCACCACCGGACCCGCTCCCGGCATCGCCCACGGCATCGGCGCCACGTCGAGGCCCACCAGCGACATCGACCAGGAGGCCATGAAGCACGTCGTGCCGGCCCGTCGCAAGCCCCGTACCCCCGTGGCCCAGCGACCCGCCACCGGGCCGGTCGCACCCGCCACCCGGCCGGTCCTGCCCCCCGCCGCCATGGAGGACGACGTCCCCGTGGTGACCGAGTGGACCGCGGGCGGACTTCCGCAACGCCGCAGTCGCGGCCGGGCACCGCTCGGCTCGCACAACCTCCCGGCCCAGCCCGCCGACCCCACCGCAGGCCGGCGCAACGGCCACACCAACGGCCACACCAACGGCCACGGTGACGGCGGCGGCAAGGAGCAGCCCCCCGGGCTCTGGCTGGAGGCCTTCACCAACGCGGTCAACGGCGTACCGCAGGACCCGAAGACCGACGAAGACTCTGACGATGCGTGGGACAAGGGAGACCTGAAGTGATCCAGCAGCGGGGAAACATGGACTGGATGCTCAAGGAACTGGCCGACGACGTACCGGACATCCACCAGATCGTGGTGCTCTCCGCCGACGGTCTGCGCATCGCCCGGCACGGCGGCGACCCCGATGTCGCCGACCGTCTCGCGGCGGCCTGTGCCGGGCTGCAGAGCCTGGCCGCCGCCGTCGCCTCCGAAATCCCCTACAGCGACGGGCTCATGCGGCTGGTCGTCATCGAGGTCACCGGCGGATTCTTCTACCTGATGGCCGCCGGAACGGGCGCCTACCTCGCGGTGCTCGCCGGCGAGACGGTCGACGCGGGGCTCGTCGGATCGCGAATGCGTGACATGGTCGTCAGGATCGGCGCCCACCTGACGAGCCCGCCGCGCCACGACGGGCAGGCCGGATGAACTCTCCCCGACGAGAACGCCGAAAAGCCGATCCGGCTCTGAGCGATCCGGAACGGCTGTACGTGATCACCGGCGATCCCGACGGCAGCGAGCGGGCGCAGCTCGACCTGGTCACGATGATCGTCGCGCAGGCACAGCCGACGCCGACGGTCCAGCCCGAGCAGGCCGTGATCCTGCGGCTCTGCCAGGCGCCGTTATCCGTCGCCGAGATCTCGGCATACCTCGGTCTGCCCTTCAGCGTGGTGACCTCGCTCCTCACCGAACTCCTCGCTGCCGGACTCATCGAATCGCGCGCACCCATCGTCCGCGCCACCCTCCCGGACAGGTCCCTTCTCGAAGCGGTGATGCATGGACTTCAGAAGCTCTGACACGATCACCGGCCCCCGGAGCGAGGACGTCCTTCCCACCACGGCGACAGCCGCGGTGAAGGTCGTGATCGTCGGCGGGTTCGGGGTCGGCAAGACGACCATGGTCGGTTCCGTCAGCGAGATCCGGCCGCTGACCACCGAAGAGACCATGACCCAGGCCGGCGTCGGCGTGGACGACAACTTCGGGGTGGAGAGCAAGACCGCCACCACCGTCGCCATGGACTTCGGCCGGATCTCCATCAGTGAGGAGCTGATCCTCTATCTCTTCGGCACCCCGGGCCAGGAACGGTTCTGGTTCCTGTGGAACGGCCTGTTCGAAGGTGCCCTCGGCGCGGTGGTCCTGGTCGACACCCGCCGCCTCGAAGTCAGCTTCGACGTCATCGGGAGACTGGAGGAGCGCGGCGTGCCGTTCGTCGTCGCCGTCAACACCTTCCCCGGCGCCCCGAAGCACCCCGTCGAGGCGCTGCGGACCGCTCTGGACCTCCCCGACGAGGTCCCCATGATCGACTGCGACGCCCGACTGCGCGGCTCCAGCCGCGACGTGCTGATGACCCTGATGCGCTATCTGCACAGTCTGGCCCTCCCGCTCGCCTGACCGCAGTACCAACCCCCTTCGCGCATCCCCATCCGTCCGGTACTTGGCCTGATCCCTGGAGCGATCGTGACAACCCCATTCCACTACGAGCCCGGAGCGGCCCCCGGGCCGGTTCCGCCCCCCGAGTGCCCGGCCCACGGCCTCGGTATCGGCCCCGGCGGACTGCGCCGGCTCTACGGCCCGGAGGCCGAGCGGAACCCCCACGGGCTCTACGACAAGCTGCGCGCCGAACACGGCACCGTGGCCCCCGTGTTGCTGCACGGGGACGTACCCGCCTGGCTGGTCCTCGGACACAGCGAGAACCTGCACATGACCCGCACCCCCTCGCAGTTCTCCCGCGACTCCAGGCGGTGGCGGGCCCTGCAGGACGGCAGTGTCGCTCCGGACCACCCGCTGGCCCCGATCTTCACCTGGCAGCCGATGTGCGTGTTCGCCGACGGGGCCACCCACGAACGGCTGCGCGGCGCGGTCACCGACAGCATGGGCCGGATCGACACCCGCGGCGTCCGCCGCCACGTCAACCGCTACAGCAACCGGCTCGTCAACGACTTCTGCCAGCAGGGCCGGGTCGATCTGGTCAGCCAGTTCGCCGAGCGGCTGCCGATGATGGTGATGTGCGCGATCATCGGCATGCCCGAGGAGTACAACGACCGGATGGTCCAGGCCGCCCGCGACATGACCCGGGGCACGGCGACCGCCGTCGCGAGCAACGCCTATGTGCTCGACGCGCTGACCCGGCTCGTCCAGCGCCGCCGGCGCGAACCCGCCGACGACTTCGCCACCTGGCTCGTCGAACACCCCGCCGGGCTGAACGACCAGGAGGTCAGCGAGCATCTCCGGCTGATCCTCATCGCCTCCTACGAGGCGACCGCCAACCTGATCGCCAACGTCCTGCGGATGGTGCTCACCGACCCGCGATTCCGGGCCAGGCTCAGCGGTGGTCACATGACGGTCCCCGAAGCGGTCGAGCAGACGCTGTGGGACGAGCCGCCGTTCACCGCGGTCTTCGGCCGCTGGGCGGTCGGCGACACCGAGCTGGGCGGCAAGCAGATCAAGGCCGGCGACGCGTTGATCGTCGGCATCGCGCCGGCCAACACCGACCCGGTGGTCCGGCCCGATCTCAGCGCCGACATGGCGGGCAACCGCGCCCACCTCGCGTTCAGCGGCGGCCCCCACGAATGCCCCGGGCAGGACATCGGGCGAGCCATCGCGGACGTCGGTGTCGACGCCCTGCTGATGCGACTGCCCGACCTCGAACTCGCCGTCGAGGAGACCGAGCTGAGCTGGGTCGGGAACATCATGGGCCGGCACCTGGTGGAACTGCCGGCCGACTTCGCCTCCCGCGCGCCGCAGGACGACAAGGAACCGCCGTCCATGGGCAGGCCCAATCCGCCGCGCCAGGACTGGGAGGTGCAGTCGACCGTCCGGCACACCGCGCCCACACCCGGCCGCGCCACGGCCACCCCCCCGATGAGTACGGCGTCCACGGCCACCGCCGTCGACGAATCCGGGAGCCCCGCCCCCGCCCCTTCCGCCGTCGGCGGGATCCCGCAGCAGCGCGGCGAATCCGCCCCGGCGAGGCTGTGGCGGGCCGTCTCCCGGTGGTGGAGCGGCAACTGACCCGACACGCCCCTCGGGAGTGAGTGCGGCAGCGGCGTCCGGCCCGGTGACCGAGGACTTTCGGGTCCACGGCCACCGGGCGGGACGCCGCCGGGGCCCCGGACCGGGACCGCCCCCGTACCATGCACAAGCGTGAAGCTGACAATTCTGGGCGGCGGCGGATTCCGGGTACCACTCGTGTACGGGGCGCTGCTCGCCGATCACGCCGAAGGCCGCGTCGACGCGGTCACCCTCTACGACACCGACGCCGACCGGCTCACCGCCGTGGCCCGGGTGCTCGGCGAACAGGCCGCCGACGTCCCGGACGCGCCCACCGTCACCGCCACCACCGACCTCGACGAAGCACTGCGCGGCGCCGACTTCGTCTTCTCGGCGATCCGCGTCGGCGGCCTCGAAGGCCGGGCGGCCGACGAACGGGTCGCCCTCGACGAAGGCGTGCTCGGCCAGGAGACGGTCGGCGCGGGCGGGATCGCGTACGGGCTGCGCACCGTGCCCGTCGCCGTCGACCTCGCGCAGCGCATCGCGCGGCTCGCTCCCGATGCCTGGGTCATCAACTTCACCAACCCGGCCGGCCTGGTCACCGAGGCCATGTCCCGCTACCTGGGCGACCGGGTCATCGGCATCTGCGACTCCCCGGTGGGCCTCGGCCGCCGGATCGCCCGGGTGCTCGGCGCCGACCCCGACCGGGCCCGGATCGACTACGTGGGGCTCAACCATCTGGGATGGGTCCGCGGACTGTACGTCGACGGCCGGGACGAACTTCCGAGACTGCTCGCCGACCCGGAACTCCTCGGCTCCTTCGAGGAGGGCAGGCTCTTCGGCACCGACTGGCTGCGGTCGCTGGGCGCCGTCCCCAACGAATACCTGCACTACTACTACTTCAACCGGGAAGCGGTCCGCGCCTACCAGGACGCCGAGCAGACCCGCGGCGCCTTCCTGCGGGAGCAGCAGGAGGGCTTCTACGCCCGGATGAAGGACCCCGCCACCCCCGCCCTGGCCACCTGGGACCGCACCCGCGCCGAGCGCGAGGCCACCTACATGTCGGAGAACAGGGAGGTCGCCGGGGTCGGCGAGCGGGACGAGAGCGATCTGGAGTCCGGCGGCTACGAGCAGGTGGCGCTCGCCCTGATGCGGGCCGTCGCCCGCAACCAACGGACCTCGCTCATCCTCAACGTCCGCAACCGCACCACGCTCCCGGTGCTCGACGCGGACGCCGTCATCGAGGTGCCCTGCCTGGTCGACGCCAACGGTGCCCATCCCGTCGCCGTCGACCCGCTTCCTTACCACGCCGTCGGGCTGGTCACCGCGGTCAAGGCGGTCGAGCGCGCGGTGCTGGACGCGGCGGCGAGCGGCTCCCGCGCCACCGCCGTGAAGGCCTTCGCACTGCACCCGCTGGTCGACTCGGTGACCGTGGCCGGACGTCTCGTCGACGGCTACATCAAGGTCCATCCCCAACTCGCCTATCTGAACCGCCCGTAGGTACTACCCGGACACGGCCCTTGGTCGTTCGGCCGGCTCGGACTCCGTTCCGCTGGAGCGGAGTTCGCTGCTGACCAGGAGGTGGAGCTGGGCGTCCAGCCACGCCCCGGAACGGGCCGCGAGAGCTTCCCCGGCCGGCAGCGCCCCGTCGTCCAGCGCCTCGACGAAGGCGCGCAACAGCGTCGCGGCACGGGTCAGGCCGGTGCGGGACAGCGCGGTCGCGGCTTCGTCGATCCGGGCGCGGGCGGGGACGCCGAGATGACGCAGCCCGCTGTGCGGCACCGCCGACATCGCGGATATCGCCTCGTCCAGCGCGGCCGTCAGCGGATCGGACGACCGCCGCACCACCGCGGCCAGGGCCGTGGAGCCGTCACCGGCGGCGAGATCCGGCACGACCGTCCCCGCCGGGGTGAGCACCCCGAGCGGATCGATCCGCACCCCGCCGCCGGACCGGTGCAGCGCACCGCTGATGTGCGTGGCGCCGCCCTCCAGCGCATCGGCCAGGGCGTCCAGCGCACCGGGGCACTCCGGCCGGTACTCCGACGCCACCAGCGCCCGGCCCCCCGCCGCATCCCGCACCACGGCTTCCAGGCGCTGCTCGGCGGGGTCGTAACCGACGCTCTCCACCTCGGACAGTTCGACGACATGGACCGCCTCCGCCTCGACGCGGGGCCGGATCAGCCGCGGCGGCCTGCTGTTCCAGCCCGCGGTCAGGGCGGTCAGATCCCGTACCAGCAAGGGTTCGGGCAATTCCGTCCAGGCGGCGCCGACCGGGGTGATGGTCGTCGCGCCGAGCCTGCCCCGGGCGACCGTCAGCGCATGGCTCGGGGTGCGCCGGACGCTCTCGCTGACCAGGCTTCCGGTGGCCAGCGAGGCCAGCGTGGTGGCCAGGACACGACGGGTGGCCAGCTGGTGGGCGGACAGCTCCTTGCCCTCCGCGGCCGTCCATGCCTTGCGCAGCACCAGGACGGTGCCCGCGCCGGGGTGGGCGAAGTACACCTCGGAGATCAGGGACTGTCCGGTGCCGTGGACGCGGCAGCCGAGCGAGACCAGCCGGACCCGGCGCAGCGGGGTGTCCCCGGCCTCGCGGGTGCCGAGCACGCCGGGATGCGCGGCGGCCCGCCGCCGGGCGTGCAACTCGGTGAGCAGAGTGGCGACCGACTCCGGGCGGTACTGGGCGGTGCGGTCGGCGTACGCCGTGAGCTGGTCGGCCAGCTCGGCGATCGCGCCCGCGGGCCAGTGCATCGACCGGGCGGTCAGCGCGGCACCGGCGCGTGCGAGGGCTCCGCCGTGCACCGGGCCGACATGGGCCACACCCTCTGCCAGCAGTTCGTCCGCCGGCCCGAGGGCCGCGTCGAGCGCGGACAGCGCGGTGACCGGCGCGGCGGCGCGACCGCCGACCTGGACGGGTACGGAGCGCTCGTCGGTGTCCGCGTCGTCGGCGGCCCGGAACGCCCAGACCGCCAGGGCCACCACCTCGCCCCGCAGCGCGGCTGCCGCGTCGGTCAACGCGTGGGCGATCTCGCCGGGGACCGGGAAACGCACCGTACAGGTGGGTAGCTCGACCCAGGGTTCGGGACGATGGGGGGACGGGCGGTGCACCACGGCGGCATAACCCCGGTCGAGGGTGCGCCGCGCCGAGACGACCGGGCGGATGCCCACCGCGTCGGTGAGCGCGGCGTCGGCGGTGCTGCCCGGGGACCAGTCGGTGAACGCGGCGGGGGCGCCGTCCGGATCGGCCTCGACGCTGCGCTGATGGGCCAGCACCAGGGCGATGAGATGGCGGCACACGCCCGGTGCGGCGCAGCTGCAGTCGCCCTCGTCCAGACCGGTGCCGGGCGGCAGCGCCGTGGTGGTGCCGTCGTCGAACCTGGCCCGCACCGTGGTGTCCGGATCGGTCGTGAGCACCGGAACCGTTCCCGCGTCCAGCTCCTTCGTGGCGCGCTTGACCAGGCCCCGGTTGGCGAGCGCCGCGAGCGTTTCCGGGGTGAGGGCGAGCAGATCGGGGCGCACGGCGGCGCCGGTCCCTTCAGCGGTCGTCGGCACGGTCATCGGCCCAGCCTCCCGGCGACGAACTCGGCGAGCCGGCCAGGCGTCATCGCTCCGATGTGCGCCCCGGCCGCCGCGAGCTTCCCGGCCGTCACCCGGTCGTAGTCGGGGTCGGCGTCCTCGTCGAGCGCGGCCAGCCCCAGTACGGTCGAGCCCTGCTCCACCAGCCCCCGCACCGCCCGCACCAGCCGGTACGGGTCGCCGCCCTCGTAGAAGTCGGTGATCAGCGCGACGACGGTGCGGCGCGGGTTCTCCACCAGACCCGCGCCGTACTCCACGGCCCGTGCGATATCGGTGCCGCCGCCCAGCTGGACCCGCATCAGCAGCTCCACCGGATCGGTCACGTCCGAGGTCAGGTCCACCACCTGGGTGTCGAAGGCGACCAGGTGCGTCTTCAGGCCGGGCAGGCCCCACAGGCACGCGGCGGTCACCGCGGAGTGGATGACCGACCCGGCCATCGAGCCCGACTGGTCGACCAGCAGGATCAGCTGCCACTGCGTCACATGGCGTCGGGTGCGGGAGTGGAAGTGGGCGCGCTCGATGAGCAGGCGCCGTTCGGCCGGCTGGTAGTGGGCGAGGTTGGCCTTCACGGTCTGCCGGAAGTCGAAGTCCCTCGCCAGCGGAACCCGGCTCGGCTTGCGGGAGCGGGTGCCGTGGAACGCCCGGCGGATCTCCGGCTGCAGCCTGGCCATGAGCTGTTTCACCACCGACTCGACGATGCGCCGGGCCAGCCGCAGCACCTGGGGGTTCATCAGATGCTTGGTGCGCAGCACGGCACGCAGCAGCGTCTGGCTGGGCTCGACCCGCTCCAGCACCGCGGGGTCGGTGACGATCTCCTGGATGCCGTACTTCTCGACGGCGTCCCGTTCCAGGCGCTCGATGGTCTCCTTCGGGAAGAGCCGGTGGATGTCGTCGAGCCAGTCGACCGCGGTCACCGCGGACGGCCCGTCGCCGCCCGTCCGGGGAGCCGAGCCGGAACGGCGCACCCCGCGCCGGCTGAGCTCGGGGTCGCGGCCGTAGAGCCAGTCGAGCGCGGCGTCCCGGCCGGCGTCGGCCGGACCCGGCCGCCCGGTGTGCCGTTCGGCGGCGGCGCCGAGGACCAGCCGCCAGCGCTCCAGCCCCGCGTCGGGGACCGTGCCGGAACCCTCCTCGGGCCCGAGCGCCCGGCCGGGTGCCTGTTCGGGGGTGGTCATGGGGTGGCATCCAGTTCGTAGCGGGCCAGCAGTCGGGACACGGACTCCTCCAGGGCGCGGGCCCGGGCGATCAGCAGGGGGTCCGCGGTGGTCCGAAGCAGGGAACGCGAGGAGCCGCGCACCCCGCGCCGTTCCAGCAGACGGGCGGCGATCCGGTCCCGTTCTCGCGGCGGGAAGAAGGCGAAGGCCTGCCGCAGCGCGGGCAGCCCCATCAGGAACTCCTCGTCGGACAACGCGCTGACCAGGCCGTCCAGCACATCGATCAGCGACTCGGCCGCGCCGTCCGTTCCGTCGGCGGTGTCGTTGCCCACCGCGCCCGTCACCTCGTCGCGGGCCAGCGCGAACAGCCCGGCCAGCCAGTCGCCGAGCGCATCGGCACCGGCTCTCGCCACCGTACGCACCACCCGGGCCGGATCCCCCGACGTACCCCGGGAGCCCGGGATCTGCCCGAGGGACCGGGCCAGCCCGAACGCGGCCCCGCGCACATCGATCGGCGCCTGAGGATCCTCGGCGATCCGCCGGGCGATCCCGGCCGCGACCTCACGGGTGACGGAGAGCAACTCCGGTGCGTGCAGCACCGCGTCGCGCACCGCGACCACGGCCCGCAGACGGGGGAAGTCCACCCCCGACGAGCCGCGCGCCCCCTCCAGGAGCCACAGCAGCTGCTCCGTCGCCCCGTCGATCACGGTGGCGAGCAGCGGACCGCGCGCCATGCCGAACACCCGGTCGTGCCGCCACAGCCCGAGAGCCGTGGCGAGGATCTCCCCGAGCGGGCCGGTGGCCTGCAACTCACGTACACAGGAGGAGAGTTCGCCGAGCAGCTGCTCCGAGAAGCCGCCCATACCGCACAGCACCGCGTCGAACAGCGCCCCCGCCGGACCGTCGGCCTCCGCCGTACCGCTCCGCGTGCGCTCGCTGAGGGCGACGGCGGCCGCCTCGGCCAGCGTGGCCCCGTACGCCCCCGCTTCCACCAGCGCGGCCTCGCGCCCCAGGACGGACTGCGCCTCCCAGCGTTCGGTGAATACCGGGTCGACGCCGTGCGTGGGCCCGGCGGTCCGCACCTGGCCGGGAATACCCAGCACCCGCAGTCGGTGGAGCACCCGGCTGCGTTCCAGATCGGTGGCGTCCGTGAGATCGAGGTGGTACGTCGCCTCCGGGCCGCCGTCCAGCGCCAGCCCGGCGAGCTGCGCCGCCACGTCATGCACCAGGGGCGGTGCCGGAGTTTCGGGATGGAGCCGCCCCGTGCGGTCGCCGCCGCAGGCGGCGACCATCTCGACGACCGCGGGATGGGCTCCCGCCGTCAGCGTGCCGCGGCCGGTCCACGGCAGCGGCCGGTCCAGATCGTCCGTGATCAGGGCACCCGCCAGGCCGTCCAGCACATCGATCCGGGCGGGGCTCGGATGGCCGCGCAGCGCCGTCAGCCCTTCGGCCAGGCTGCGGGCGGCGATCAGATCGGAGGTGGACACCGGGTACTTCCGGGCCCGCAGCCGCTCGACGACCACCCGCAGCAGGCCGTCCGCCGCAGCCTCGGGGCCGGCCTCCCACACCTGCTGGTAGTAGCCGGGCGACGGCATCCCCGACTGGTACCCGGCGAACGCGTCCAGCTTCCGGAAGGAGTACGGCACCAGGAAGCTCCCGGCCATGGCGCCGTCCGGCGGGGCGGGCACCACCGGCCACCCGTCCGTGCCGAGCTCCCAGCCCTCGCCGTCCTGCCCGCCCGCCGCGTCCCGTGCACCGGGCGCGGTGAGCGCTTGGAGCGCCGGCTGGTGGAAGCCACCGGTGACCACCAGGACCGGCCGGTCACCGGCCGCTTCCACCGCAGCCCGCACCCACGCGGCCATGTACGACTCCCGGGCCCGGTCCCCCGCGTCGGCCTCCGCGTCACCGCGCACCAGCGCGAAGTACGCGTCGAGCCGCTCGGCGAGACCGACGTCCGGCTCGACCTCGAACAGGCGGTCCCACAGGGCGTCGGAGGAGTCCACCGCGAACTGCCGGCACAGCCGCTCCGTCGCCTCCGCGTAGCGGGCCTCCGCGTCGGCGTAGCGGTTGGTGCGCTCGGCGAACGCCGGATGCCAGGCCGGCAGATCGATGAAGCGGACCTCCGCCCCGGCCGACCGCCCCGCCCGCAGCGCGACCCACTCCGGCGAGTAGTCGCACAGCGGGGCCCAGGACGTCGCGGCCCGCTGTCCGTCGCGGTAGTGGCTGAACACCGCGACCGGCAGCTCGTGCCCGAGCAGCAGCTCGCCCAGCCGGCCGTTCATCTCGGCCGGACCCTCGATCAGCACCTGGGCGGGCCGGAGCTCCGCGACGGTCCGTTCGACGAGCCGTGCACAGGCGGGGGAGTGGTGACGTACCCCCAGGAACACCGCGGACATCAGTCGGCCAGCAGATGGCGTGCGTCGTGCAGGGCCTTCCACTGCGGTCCGCGGCGGCGAGGCACCTGCTGCTCCAGATAGCGGCGCAGCCGGGCCAGGTCCTCCGGGCTGTCCTTCGCAGCGGTACCCGCCAGACACGCCACCACATCGGCGGCGCTGCCCGGCTCGCCGCGCAGGAACCAGCCTCGCACCCCCACGGCGTGGGCGACGGACACGGCCTCCGCCGTACTCATCACCGCCGACGGGCGGTCCGAACCGGCACCGCCCTTCTCACCGGCCCCGGCACGCAGCTCCCGGAACGTCCCGACCAGGACCTCCAGCACATCCCGGTCCGGCGGCGGCTCCACCCCGGAGCGTCGCAGCAGGGTCGTCACCTCGGCCTCGACCAGGGCAAGTTCGGTGTCCAGGTCCGGGATCGGGAAGACCGTCTCGAAGTTGAACCGCCGCTTGAGCGCGGCGCTCATCTCGTTGACGCCCCGGTCCCGGGTGTTGGCGGTGGCGATCACATTGAAGCCCTGCCGGGCGAAGACCATGCCCTGCGGCCCGGTCAGCTCGGGGATGGCCACCACCCGCTCGGAGAGCAGCGACAACAGCGAGTCCTGCACCTCCAGCGGACAGCGGGTGATCTCCTCGAACCGGACGAGCCTGCCCTCCGCCATGCCGCGCAGCATCGGGGCCGGTACGAGCGACCGGGTGGAGGGCCCCTCGGCGACCAGCAACGCGTAATTCCAGCCGTACTTGATCTGGTCCTCGGTGGTGGCCGCGCCGCCCTGCACCGTCAGCGTCGAATCGCCGCTGACCGCGGCCGCGATCAGCTCGGAGAGCAGCGACTTGGCGGTGCCCGGCTCACCGACCAGCATCAGCCCACGGTTCGTCGCCAGCGTCACCAGGGCCCGGTCCACCAGCGAGGGGTTGCCGACGAACTTCCGGCCGATGCCGGTGTCCGCGTCACCGATGATGAACCGGCGCGCCGCCCGCAGGCTCAGCTCCCAGCCAGGCGGACGCGGATCACGGTCGTCGGCGCGCAGCGCCGCCAGCTCCTCGGCATACCGAACCTCGGCCGGGGGCCGCTGCACCGGTTCTGTTCCACCGCCCGGCGCCCCGGCATGCGCCTCCTCCCGCGCGGTCATGACGCCACGCCCTCGGTGAGTTCGGCCAGGTCGCTCAGGAACTCGGACACGGCCACCGCGTCCAGGCCGGTGAAGCGGAGCTGATATTCGCCACGGCTCCAGTGGTCGTCGGGCCGGCTGTCGAGCCAGACCGTCTCCAGGGTCTGGTCGGGGAACATGTCGACCACGCCGACCGCGATGCCCGGGTCCAACGCGATCACGAGATAGCAGTCGTCGCTCAGCCGCTTGGAGATCCAGCGCTCCACCCCGGCGTCCTGCGGCACCCCGCGCTCCCAGCCGCGTCGCTGCAGCCCCAGAACCTTCCCGATCGGAACCTTGAGCCCCTCGAACCGGGTGAGCCGGTACCCGTCGGTCTCCTTCTCGGAGAGCGCGAGCACACCCCGCCCGAGCTGCGGGAACGGCTGCAGGATCTCGTAATCGGCGAACAGCTCCGACCAGACGGTCAGTTCGTCACCGAGGTGCAGCGGATGCGCCAGCCGCACCGTCGCGTCACCGGCCAGGACGAAGACATCGTCCTCCGCGTCGGCGAACGTACGGTCCTCCGCCACCCGGAACGCGGTGCGCGTCCCGTCCTCCAGGTCGCTCAGCCACACCAGCCGGCGCACCAGATGCCACAGCAGCGGATGACCGACGAACAGTTCCTGGAACTCCCGGGCCGTCCAGGAACGTCCGGTCACCATCGCGGCCTCCAGACGCCGCACCTGGTCGGAGGCGATCGTCCGGACGTCCTTCTTGAGCGCCATGAACCGCTTGCGCTCCGCCGGGGCGAGCTCCGCGTCGTCGCGGGCACCCGGCTTCGGCAGGTCCTTGCGGCGCTTGCCGTCACCGTCCAGCACGTACGGCCGCAACTGCTCGTCGAAACCGACCGTGAACGAACGGGGACCGTAGTCGATGACCGTCGAACCGTCCGCGTCCAGCCCGAGGTCGGGCACGAGGCGGTCGGAGAGCTGCTCACCCGTCAGCCCCAGCCCCGCGGCCACCTCGGCGATCTTCTCCCCGGCCCGCACCTTGAGGCCCTTGAACTTCACCCGCTGCGAGATGCCGTGCAGATGCAGCAGCGCCACATCGCTGCCGATGGCGGCCAGCACATTGAGGCCCTCGACGGCCCGGTGGTGCGCCGACTCACCGGGCCAGGACCGGATCACCGGGGTGAGCCGGCGGACCGTTTCGTCGTCGCCCAGCAGCCCCAGCGCGTGCAGCGCCCACGACTCCTTGGCGGGCATGTTCGCCATCCGCCACTGCTCGAACAGGGCCCAGGCGAACTCCGCGAGCGAGGCGGACTCGGCCGTCCCGGTCAGCGCGGCGATACCCGGGTACACCTCACCGGGCTTCGACAGCGCCAGCATCGTCAGGGCGTTGCGCACCGCCGCGACCGGCAGCGCACCGCCGGACCGGACCATGACCTGCGGCAGCACCGAAGGCTCCGCCCAGCCCGGCAGCGCCGGCATCTTGGCGGGCAGCGCACGCTCCAGCGGATCGGCGGCCAGCAGCTCGTCCACCGCTGCCGCGGCTTCCGGGCCGTACGCCCGGGCGGCCTCGCGCACCACGTCGTCGCCGTGCGTCCTGGCGATCGACGTCAGAGCCTGCTCGGCGGCGTTCCGTGCGGCGCCCGCCTTGCCCACGGCGGCCGGGACCAGCAACGGGGCGGCTGCCACGCCGTGCCGGGCGAACCAGGCGCGGGCGGTCGACGCGGTGGACTTGAGCCGGACCGCCCAGTCCGCCATGTGCCGGGCGACATCCGCATCGACGAACGGGAGGAACAGCGGGGCGAGCGTGCTCGGATGCCTGGGCACGGCGCGCAACAGCACCGGGAGCGCGGCCAGGCCGAAGCGTGCGGCGATCGGCTTGAGCGTGTCCTCGCCGTCCCACAGATCGGTCGGATCCCAGGCGGCGAGCAGCGGGGCGACCGCGTCCTTGTCGCCGTGGACGAACACCCACGCCGGTCGCAGATCATCGGGGAGCGGCTCCTGGCGCAGCACGGCGATGTACTCGTTCACGTCGCTGTCGCTGCGATTCCTCGTGTACCAGGAGGAGCTGGCCGCCCAGGCCGCCTGCTCCTCGGGCAGCCATTCCAGCGTGGGCTCGCAGACGGCGGTCAGCCCGGTCACGGGCTTGGCCCTGACCGTGGTGCGGGGCCGGGACCACGGCGGAGCCGTCAGCACGGCCGGCAGGGCGTCCACCGGTGCGTCGGGGACCAGATCCACCGGATTGAGTAGCGGTTCGACGATCTCCACGACCTCGGGGCCGAGATCGCCGAGCGCCAGTGACACCACCTCGCGGTGGGCACCGACATGGCTTCGGAGCAACTGCAAGGACCGGGACGCCGCTGCCGGACTGCCACCCGCCTCGGCGGCCAGCAGCCGCACCGCCCGCACCGGATACCGGCGCATGGCTTCGAGGAGCGAGGGGCGGACGTGCTTGGAGTCCGCGTGCGCCAGCAGGCCGAGGAAGGCATCGTCCGTCGGCAGCTCCACCAGGGCGCCGGCGGCGAGCTTCACGCTGTCCGAGTAGTAGTGGGTGCCGTCGAGGGTGTCGGCCAGCGCCGGGGCGATGGCCGGGCCGACGCCCTCGGCGACCGTGGCGATGGTCGCCACCCCGAGGGTGTAGTCCGGGCGGTAGGGCAGCAGCGCCATCTGGTCGGCCGAGTACAGCGAGCTGAACACCATGGCCCGCAGCGTGCGGTCCTGCTCGGCGTGCACCGCCGGATCCGCGCAGAGCTCGTCGACCCAGTCGGTCTCGCTCGGGACCAGATAGGAGACGATGATCCTGCGCAGGGTGTCGGTGCGGCACTCGGCCAGTGCCTCGACCGCCGCCCGGTATGTGGCTTCGTCGGCTGCCGCGAGCAGCGCGCGGACCCGGTCGACCGGCGAGCGGTGGTGCCAGGCCCAGTACTGGTGGCGGGGGCCCGGGAGCGCCCGCAGCCGGGGCGCGCTCCGTGTGAGGCCGCTCTGCTGCCAGTCGGCGTCGACCGAGAACACTTCGGTCGCGGCCCGTGCGGCGAACGGGAGGTCGTAGCGCTCGGACCAGAAGTCCGCCCATCCAGAGGCGTTGGCGATCGCGGTCAGCGCCGCCGCACCGGCCGGACAGGGGGCGCCGTCGAGGTGTGCGCGCAGTGCCTCGGCCGCCGCGGTGTCCGAACGCGGCGAGTCCGCGAACTCCGCGATCCAGGCGGCCTCTTCCGTGAGCCTGGTCTCGATCGCCTCGATCGTCTCCCGCTTCGCCTTGGCCGGCCCGCGGCGCACTCCGCCGCGCCGGGGGTGCAGCACCCGCTTCCAGGTGTCGGGCAGAGTGAAGGCGTCCTCGTCGGGGAGAACGGTCGCGTTCTCGTCCACAACCGTGGCAGGGGCGGCCGCTGCCGGAGCAGTGCCGGTGACGGCCGCGGTGTCCGGGGCGGTGGGCGTCGAAGCGGACGCCTCGACCTCGCGGTACCCCTTCTTCTCCTTCTCCGCGATCGTCTTGACGACCTGGGCGGCAGCGGCCTCGGCCGACGCGTACTCCTTGGTCTGCCTACGACCGTCGCTCCCGCACCGTCCGTAGCGCACCGTCACCACGGCGCCCTCGGCCTCGGTCTCCCAGAACTTCGACGCGGTGCCTTCGACATATTCCCAGCGGCGCACAGTTCCGCCCCCTTCCCGCCCGCAGCCCGCTCCGCCGCGGGCTTTTCGATCAGTGGTGCCACAGTAGAACGGAGCACTGACAACGCAGCGTGACCGGGGTGTTCTACGGGTGAAACCGCAGGTCAACCGCCAGGCGAGGTGCTTGCAGGCACCGCACGGCTACGCACGATGACGGTCCACGGGACACCGGTGCGGCACACAGCCGTCCGGGCACGCGGCACTGCCCCGTCCGCTCACACGCCATCGACCCGTGCCGCACCGGAGCCCCGTGACCGCGCCCGGCATCGTCACGGAGCGGATACGGCACGCTCGCCACCGGACGGTGCCCAGGACGGCGCCACACCGGTGACCTGGCACACCATCAGGAAGAGCGGGATGGGCGGGGTGTAGGGCGTGCGGCTGTCGGGCTGGTGGATCAGCCGGGGCCGGACCGCGGGGACGAACGCGCCCTTCGCGTAGCAGGCCTGCGCGGGCCAGTCCAGGTCGAGGTCGGAGCCCGCGGGCACGATCCACCACCAGCGCTCGGCATCCGCGAAGACGCAGCCGGTGCGCGGCAGGTGGGACATCAGCCGGAAACCGTACCGGGCGGGCACCCCCACCGCGTCGCAGCCCAGGCTCGCCGACAGCGCGGGCGGCAGCGGCAGCTGCACCGTGCCGACCGGGCCGGCGGCCGGCCGCAGCTCACGGGGGCGCCGGGTGCCCAGCAGATGGGACATCGCGTTCTTCAGCATGACCGCTCCGAGCCGTGCGGCAGTTCCGCCCAGACGATGCGCCCCGAGCCGTTGCCCGCGTCGCGGGAACCCCAGGAACTGCACATCGCGTCGACGAGCAGCAGGCCGCGTCCGTGCTCGTCGTCGGAGGTACGCCGCAGCTGCGGCCCGCCGGGCTGGTGCCCCTGGTCCTGCACGGCTATCCGCAGCCGTCTGTCGAGGCAGCGCAGCTCGCACAGGACGCGAGCGCTCACGGTGTGCACGACCGCGTTGGTGACCAGTTCCGAAACGATCAGGATCGCCGAGTCGTGGGCGTCCGCGTCGAGCTGCCACTGGTCGAGCCGGGCTCTGGTCAGCCGCCGCGCACCCGCTACCGATTCGGGGTGCGCGGGCAGGGCGAAGCAGTACCGGAGCGCCTCCGTCCCGGGACTGAGATCCATGAGCCGGGGGATGAGCGCACTGCCAGGTGCCACAACCGATTCCTCACAGTGGGGGCTGCGTCACGCTCCGCGCACCCATGTGAATGAGGGCGGTCGCGACATCGTGAACTGGTTCACTCACCAACTCTCCCCCTGTCGTGAACACTTGGCAAGGGGCACTCTGAAATTTTCAGAGTGGCTGTGTTCTGGTCGGCCCGCACATGGCACACTGCTCAAAAACAGCGCATGGGGAGGTCTGAAGTGAGCGAACCGCGGTCCGCCCCGACCGTGGGTCAGGTCGTTCTCGGCAAGCGCCTGCAGGATCTGCGGGAGCGCGTCGGCCTGAGCCGTGACCAGGCTGCCAAGGTGCTGCGCGTCGCACCTGCGACGATACGCAGGATGGAGACCGCCGAGGTCGCTCTCAAGATCCCCTATGTGCAGATGCTGCTGAGGGCCTACGGGGTCTCCGACGACGAGGCCGACGCCTTCGTGGAGCTCGCCGAGGAGGCCAACAAGCCCGGCTGGTGGCAGCGGTTCCACGACGTGCTGCCCGACTGGTTCAGCATGTACGTCAGCCTGGAGGGCGCCGCGAGCCTCCTGCGCATGTACGAACCGCACTTCGTCCCCGGACTGCTGCAGACCGAGGACTACGCGCGTTCGGTGATGCGCACCGGGGCCGTGGGCCAGACCAGACCCGAGGACATAGAGCGCCACGTGGCGCTGCGGATGCAGCGCCAGTCCCTGCTGACACGGCCGGACGCCCCGAGGCTGTGGGTGGTGATGGACGAGACGGTGCTGCGCCGCCCCGTAGGCAGCGTCGAGGCCATGCGGGAACAGATCGACCGGCTGCTCGAAGCGACCGAGCTGCCGCATGTCACCCTGCAGATCGCCGAATTCTCGACGGGACACCACCCGGGCACCTACGGCCCGTTCGTCCTCTTCCGCTTCGGCGTCCCCGAACTCCCCGACATGGTCTACAGCGAGTACCTGACCGGTGCCGTCTACTTCGACGCGCGCCCCGAGGTGGCCTCCTACCTCGAAGTCATGGACCGCATGGCGGCTCAGGCCGCAACTGCACAACGCACGAAGGAAATCCTCCGGGACTTCCGCAAGGAGCTGTGATGGATCCCATATACAACGGCATGCCGGCCGCCGAACTCGGCTCCGAGGGCTGGCACAAGCCGTGGAGCGGTGGGAACGGAGGCAATTGCGTCGAAGCGATGAAGCTGTCCGACGGCAGAATCGCCGTACGCCAGTCCGCCGATCCCGACGGCCCGGCCCTGATCTACTCCCCACGCGAGATCGCCGCCTTCATCCAGGGCGCCAAGTCCGGTCAGGCCGACTTCCTGCTCACCTGATTCCGCGGCCTCCCGACCGGGCCGGCCCCGCGCCCGGACCGGCTCTCTTGCCCGAATCCGCCGCGCCGGGGCCGTCCCGGCCCCAGACTCTTGTTGTTCGCCGACCTCTGGACCCATGGAGCGCGCTATGACCGGGCACGACCCCCGAGCCATCGAGATCGACACCACCAAGCCGCATCCCGCCCGGATGTACGACTGGTTCCTCGGCGGCAAGGACAACTACCCGGTCGACGAAGAGATGGCCCGGCAGCTGCTCGCCCTCGACGCCCGCGGGCGGGACATGGCCCGGGTGAACCGCGCCTTCATGCACCGGGCCACCCGATGGCTCGCCGAGAACGGCATCCGCCAGTTCCTCGACATCGGCACCGGCATACCGACCGAGCCGAACCTCCACCAGATCGCCCAGCGGACCGCCCCGGACGCGCGCATCGTCTACTGCGACAACGACCCGATCGTCCTCGCCCACGCGGCGGCCCTGCTGCGCTCCACCCCGCAGGGCGCCACCGAGTACATCCAGGCCGACGCCCGCAAGCCGGAAGCCATCCTCGAAGAGGCCGGCCGGGTGCTCGACTTCGGCAAGCCGATCGCCCTGTCGCTGCTCGCCCTGCTGCACTTCCTGGACGACGAGGACGGCGCGGCCGAACTCGTCGACCGCCTCGTCGAGCGGCTCGCCCCCGGCAGCTACCTGGTGCTCTCGCACACCACCGGGGACTTCGCCCCCGAGCGCGCGGCGGAGGCGTCCGCCATGTACCGGGCCCGGGGGATGACGCTGCGCCTGCGCTCCCACGCCGAGTTCACCACGTTCTTCGACGGGCTCGAACTGGTCGAGCCCGGTGTCTCGCTCTCCGCGGACTGGCACCCGGAGCTCGGCGAGGCCGTCGAGGTCCCCGGCGACGAGCCGATCCCCGGCTACGCGGGCGTCGCCCGCAAGCCCTGACCGCACCTTCCTGGTCCGGCCCGTTCGGGACCGGGAGGCTTCGGCCGCCACCGGCTCCGGCACAGTGCCGAACCGGGCGGGCGCCCGCCCCTTTCAGCTCCCCAGCTCATGGCCGGTCGTCGCGTCCACATGGCCGGGCACCTCGTCGTGCCGGTCGCCCACCGTCGACGTACCCGACGGCTCGAACAGCAGCAGCGAGGCCCCCTCGGCGGAGTGCGGCTTGTGCCAGGTACCGCGCGGGACGACGAACACCGCGCCCCGGTCGAGGGTGACGGTCCGCTCACCGTCCGCCTCGCGCAGGTGGATGTCCAGGGCGCCGTCGAGCACCTGGAAGAACTCGTCGGTGTCCTCGTGGACGTGCCACACATGCTCGCCGCGGACCTTGGCGACCCGTACGTCGTAGTCGTTGACGCGGGTCACGATCCGCGGACTCCACAGCGTCCCGAACGTGCCGAGCGCATCGCTCAGCAGCACCGGGCCGGGGGTGTTCCTCGTCGTGTCATCGCTCATGATCCCCATCCTCGGCGTGCCGTCCGCACCCGTCGAGTGCTAGGAATCGCACATGACGCAAGAATCCTCGCATCGGGTCGCAATGATCGTGTCGGCCGGTTCCAACCCCTTCGAGATGGGTGTCGCCACCGAACTCTTCGGGCTGCGCCGTCCCGAGCTGCCCGTGCCCTGGTACGGGTTCGAGCTCTGCGCCGAGACCCCGACCGTGCGCATGCACCACGGCTTCTTCCAGCTGTCCGGCGTCGCGGGACTCGACGCCGTCGACCGCGCCGACACCGTCATCGTGCCCAACCGCCCGGACCCCGGCAGCGCACCCGACCCGGCCGTCCTCGACGCGATCAGGCGGGCGGACGCCCGGGGCGCCAGACTGGTCAGCTTCTGCACCGGGGCCTTCACGCTCGCCGCCGCCGGGGTGCTGGACGGCAGACGCGCCACCACCCACTGGCGCTGGGCCGAGGACTTCGCCGCCCGCCACCCGCTGGTCCGGCTCGACCCCGACGTGCTCTTCGTCGACGAGGGCCGGGTGATCACCGCGGCCGGGAGCGCCGCCGCCCTCGATACCGGGCTCCACATCATCCGCGCGGACCACGGCGCCGAGATCGCGGCGGCCGTGAGCCGCCGGCTGGTCTTCGGCGTCCACCGCGAGGGCGGCCAGCGCCAGTTCGTCGAGCACCCGCTGCCCGACGTCCCCGACACCTCGCTGGGCCCGCTCCTGGCCTGGGCCGAGGAACGCCTCGGCTCGGACCTCACGGTGACCGGCCTCGCCGCCCGCGCCGCCGTCAGCCCGGCCACCCTGCACCGCCGCTTCCGCGCCCAGCTCGGCACGACCCCGCTCGGCTGGCTGACCGAACGCCGGATCACACTCGCCCGGCGGCTGCTGGAACGCGGTGAGGAGCGCCTGGACGTGGTCGCCCGGGCCAGCGGACTCGGCACGACGGCCAACCTGCGGGCCCACTTCCGCCGCAGTACCGGACTGACCCCCGGCGAGTACCGCCGCCGGTTCACCCCGGCCCCCTGAGCCGCTCCCGCCGCAGGTCACAATGGACGCATGTCACGACGCACGAAACGACCGGGACGGCCCGCCCCCGCCGCAGCACGCACCCCCGCGGTCACCGCGCAATCGCCGTGCCCGTGCGGCCTGCCCGCGACCTACGCGGACTGCTGCGGCCGGCTGCTCGCCGGGACCGCCGCCGCGCCGACCTGCGAGTCGCTGATGCGCTCCCGGTACGCCGCCTTCGTCGTCCGGGACGAGGCGTATCTGCTGCGCACCTGGCATCCCGACACCCGGCCGCCTTCCGTCGACTTCGACCCCGGGATGCGATGGGTGCGCCTGGAGGTGCTGGAGACGACCGACGGCAGCCCGTTCCACACCACGGGCACGGTCACCTTCCGCGCGCACTTCACGGACGACGGGCGGCCGGACTCGCTCCACGAGAAGAGCCGATTCGTCCGGCACGACGGCGCCTGGGTCTACGCGACCGCGGTCTTCGTCGACTGACACCCGCGGGTGCGGCGGCCGGAACGGGTCAGGCCGCCGTTTCCGCCAGGGGCTTCTCCGGTGACAGCTGCTGTGCCAGGTCCTCCGCCAGCAGCCGTTTGGCGATCACGTCCACCGCGGCCCGCAGCTGCCGGTCGTCCGCCCGCGTTCCGTGCTCGTCCAGCCGCTCGCCCAGCCACCGCGCCCAGGCGTCGGTGATCGCCGCCGCCTCCCGGCTCCCGGCGGCGGTGTGCGTGAACACATGACCGTCGCCGGTGAGGTAGCCCTCCTCGATCATCCGGTCGAAGACCGGCACCAGCACCTCGGGCGGCAGCCGGTGCCGGGTCGCGATCAGCCGCAGACCCGCGTGCCCGACCATGCGGGTGAACAGCTCGACCTGCATCACCGCCCAGGCACCCGCCATGTCCAGCCGGGTGTCCGAGTCCGCGATGATGCGCCTGGCCGTGTCCGGGCCCGCCCCGTGCAGGATCTTGGCCACGGCGAATTCGAGGAGTTTGGCCGAGTCGCCGGAGCTCGGCTGTGCGAAGCCCTCGCCCATGTCCGTGGAGCCGACCCGGACCGTGTCCCGCAGCTTCACCTGCTTCAGGAAGAGCGCGACGAAGAACCCCAGCACCGCGACCGGCACCGTCCACAGGAAGACGGTGTGCAGCGTGTCCGCGTACGCCTGGGCCAGCGGCGCGGACTGCGCGGCGGGAAGACCGTGCAGCCCCGCAGGGCTCTGTGCCGCCTTCGCCAGCGTCGCGGGATCACCGCCGGCCCGCGCCGCGGCGGCGACGCCGTCGGTCAGATTGGGCTTCAGCGCGTTGGCGTAGATGGTGCCGAAGACCGCCGTGCCGAAAGAACTGCCGAGCGTACGGAAGAAGGTCACGCCCGACGTCGCCGTACCCAGGTCCGCGTAGTCCACCGTGTTCTGCACGGCGATCGTCAGGACCTGCATGGCCAGACCGATGCCGACCCCGAGCACCAGCATGTACAGCGACTCCAGCCACACCCCGGTGCCGGGGCCCATCCGGGAGAGCAGATACAGCCCCAGCGTCATGATCAGCGAGCCCACGATCGGGAAGATCCGGTACTGGCCCGTCTTGGAGACCACGTTGCCGCTGAAGATCGATGCGACGAGCAGCCCGAGGACCATCGGCAGCGTCCGTACGCCGGACAGGGTCGCCGAGTCCCCGTCCACGTACTGCAGATAGGTCGGCAGGAAGATCATCGCGCCGAGCATCGCGAAGCCCACGATGAAGCTGAGGACCGAGCAGACGGTGAACACCGGATTCCGGAAGAGCCGCATCGGCAGCATCGGTTCCTGGGCCCGGAACTCCACGAGGCAGAAGAGCGCCAGCGCGACGAGACCGCCCGCGAAGAGACCGAGGATGACGGGCGAGCCCCACGCGTACTCGTTACCGCCCCAGCTCGTCGCCAGGATCAGCGCGCTCGCGCCGACCGTGACCATCGCGATGCCCAGATAGTCGATGACGGGCTTGCCCGCGGTCTTCACCGAGGGGATGGTCCGGGCCGCGGCGATGACCACCACGATGGCGATCGGCACATTGACGTAGAACGCCCAGCGCCAGCTCAGATGGTCGGTGAAGAGCCCGCCGAGCAGCGGCCCGATCACCGTCGACACCCCGAAGACCGCGCCGATCGCGCCCTGGTACTTGCCCCGTTCGCGCAACGGGATCACATCGGCGATCAGCGCCATCGAGGTGACCATCAGCCCGCCGGCCCCGATGCCCTGCAACCCGCGCCAGACGATCAGCAGCGTCATGTTGGTCGCGAGACCGCAGAGGAACGAGCCGGTGATGAAGATGATCGCCGAAAGCTGGAAGATGATCTTCCGGCCGAACAGGTCGCCGAACTTGCCCACCAGGACCGTCGCCACGGTCTCGGCGAGCAGATACGCGGTCACCACCCAGGACATATGGGCGGCGCCGCCCAGATCCGAGACGATCGTCGGCAGCGCGGTGCCGACGATCGTCTGGTCCAGGGCGGCCAGCAGGATTCCCAGCACGATCGTCGCGAAGACGATGTTCCGGCGGCGCGGATCGAGTACGGGCGGCGCGGCGGCACTCTGCGCGACGGTGGCGGTCTCGCTGGCAGTGGTCACGCTTGCACCTTCACACCGCCCCGTCCCTCCCGCATGTGGGGGACGGCCGGACGGGGCGTCAGGCCAGCAGATCCCGTACGGAGGCCTTCAGCCGCGTCACGAAGGCCTCCCGTACGGGCTCCGCCACCCGGTCCAGCGAGAGATACGGATTCAGGTCCTCCAACTCGACGAGCAGCAGCTCGCCCCGCGCGGTACGGCAGGCGTCGACCCGCTGGATGCCGTGGTCGAGGCTGTTCCACTCCACGAAGCCGCGGGCGAACGCCAGATCGGCCGCGTCCGGCGCGTACGGCTCCAGCACCCACCGCCGCTCCGGGTCCGGGGCGTACAGCGCGTACTGGAAGTCGTGGTCGATGAAGTAGAAGGACACCTCGTAGCGGAAGTCGATCCGGGGCTGGACCAGCAGCGTGCCGTCCTCGCCCTTTGGGAGCGCGGCTTCCCGCACGAACCGCAGCCCGGCCGAGTCCGCCCCCAGCTTCGGCTTGACCACGTACTCGGGGGCTTCGGGCAGCGTCCCCAGATCGGCCGCCCGGTCCACGGTGGGGATCACCGGATGGCCGGCCCGGCTCAGATCGACCAGATACTGCTTGCCCGCCATGTCCCCGCGGCCGTGCAAGGGGTTGTAGACCCTGGTGCCCAGCTCCCGCGCCCGTGCGCGGAACGCGTCGTACGCCTCCTGGTAGTGGAGCACCGGACCGCTGTTGCGTATGACGACCGCGTCGAAACCGTCCAGCAGCGCGGCGGCGTCCCGGGGGTGACAGAGCGCGACATCGAACTCCTCCCGCAGCCGCGAGGTCAGCTGGATGTCCTCGTCGCAGTAGCGACGGCCCCGCGCCTCGTAGGCGAGGTCGGTGACGAACAGGACGGACGGTCGTGAACCGGCGGGCATGGCGTTCCCCCCAGGGGGTGTGTCGGTGGACTGCTGATCAATAGCCTTGACGGCGTTGCCCGTTCACGATCCTGGAGCGTCATGACCCCTGCCGCGCACGAGCCGGTCGCATCGCGATCGCCGTCCCTGCCCGACATTCTCTCGCCCGCCTTCGCGGCCGATCCCTACGGGGCGTACCGGATCATGCGGGAGAGCGCGCCGCTGATCCGGCACGAGGCCACGAACAGTTACCTCATCTCCCGGTACGAGGACGTGGAGCGGGTGTTCAAGGACAGGGCGGGGGAGTTCACCACCGACAACTACGACTGGCAGATCGAACCCGTCCACGGCAGGACGATTCTCCAGCTCAGCGGCCGCGAGCACGCCGTCCGCCGGGCCCTGGTCGCCCCCGCCTTCCGGGGCACGGACCTCCGGGAGAAGTTCCTGCCGGTCATCGAGCGCAACGCGCGCGAGCTGGTCGACGCCTTCCGGCACACCGGAGAAGCCGATCTCGTCGGCGACTTCGCGACCCGCTTCCCGGTCCTCGTCATCGCCGACATGCTCGGCCTGGACCGGGCGGACCACGACCGTTTCCACGGCTGGTACACCACCGTCATCGCCTTCCTCGGCAATCTGGCGGGCGACCCGGAGGTCGCCGCGGCCGGTGAGCGGACCCGCCGGGAGTTCGCCGAGTACATGATCCCGGTCATCCGGCGGCGCCGGAGCGAGCCGGGCGACGACCTGCTCTCCGCGCTCTGCGCCGCCGAGGTCGACGGGGTGCGGATGAGCGACGAGGACATCAAGGCGTTCTGCAGCCTGCTGCTGGCGGCGGGCGGCGAGACCACCGACAAGGCCATCGCCTCCGTCTTCGCCAATCTGCTCACCCACCCCGAGCAGCTCGCCGCGGTGCGGGAGGACCGGAGCCTCATCGACCGGGCCTTCGCCGAGACCCTGCGCCACACCCCGCCGGTCCACATGATCATGCGTCAGGCCGCGAAGGAGGTGGAGCTCAGCGGCGGTACGGTCCCGGCGGGGGCCACCGTCACCTGTCTGATCGGCTCCGCCAACCGCGACGGGGCGCGCTACCGCGAGCCCGACCGGTTCGACATCTTCCGTACCGATCTGACCTGCGCCACCGCCTTCTCGGCGGCCGCCGACCATCTGGCGTTCGCGCTCGGCAGGCACTTCTGCGTCGGTGCGCTGCTGGCCAGGGCGGAGGTGGAGACGGGGGTGAACCAATTGCTCGACGCGATGCCCGATCTACGGCTCGCGGACGGCTTCACCCCCGGCGAGCAGGGTGTCTTCACCCGGGGCCCGCGGTCGCTGCCGGTCCGGTTCACCCCGGTCGCCGGCTGAGACCGGGGCACCCGCGCGGGAAGAGCCGGCGGAACGCGGCGGTCAGCGGATGTGGCGACCGGAGATCGCCCGCGCGATGACCAGCCGCTGGATCTCGCTCGTACCCTCGAAGATCGTGTAGATCTTGGCGTCGCGGTACATCCGCTCCACGGGATGCTCCCGGCTGTACCCGGCGCCGCCCAGGATCTGGACGGCCTTCTCGGTCGCGGCCACGGCGAGTTCGCCCGCGCGCAGCTTGGACATGGAGCCCTGCCCGGCGTCGAAGGTCCGGTCGTTGCGGGCCATCCAGGCGGCCTGCCAGATCAGCAGCCGGACGGCCTCGATCTCGGTACGGATGTCGGCCAGCGCGAACGCGATCGACTGGTTCTCGATGACGGGCCTGCCGAAGGCCTCCCGCTCACCGGCGTACTCCAGCGCGTACTCGTACGCGGCGCGTGCGATGCCCAGCGCCTGTGCGCCGACGGTCGGGCGGCTGACCTCGAAGGTCGCCATCGCCGCCTGCCCCTTGGCGTTGGTGCCCTCGCGGGCCCGGGCCAGCCGGGTGTCCAGCTTCTCCTTCCCGCCGAGCAGGCAGTGCCCGGGTACGCGTACGTCGTCCAGGAACACGTCCGCCGTGTGCGAGGCGCGCAGGCCCAGTTTCTTGATGGTGCGGCTCGCCGCGAGGCCCTTCGTGGCGGGCGGCACGATGAACGCGGCCTGGCCGCGGGCCCCCAGCGCCGGGTCGACCGAGGCGACGACCACATGGATCCCGGCGATCCCGCCGTTGGTGATCCATGCCTTCTGGCCGGTGAGCACCCACTCGTCACGGGCCTCGTCGTAACGGGCCCTGGTGGTCATCGCGGAGACGTCGGAGCCGGCCTGGGGCTCGGAGACGCAGAAGGCGGCGACCTTCGGGGCGTCCTCGTCGCCGTAGCACTGCGGCACCCACTCGGCGAGCTGGTCCGGAGTGCCGGAGGCGAAGATCCCGGCGACGGCGAGCGAGGTGCCGAACAGCGCCATGCCGATCCCGGCATCGCCCCAGAACAGCTCCTCGTTGGCTATCTGGAGGGAGAGCCCGGTGGGGTCGCCGTACATGTCCGCGAGGGATTCGAAACCGTACAGTCCGACCCGGGCGGCTTCCTGGATGACGGGCCACGGGGTCTCTTCCCGGGCGTCCCACTCGGCGGCCGCGGGCCGGACGACCCGGGCGGCGAAGCCGTGCACCCAGTCCCGCAGATCCTGCTGCTCCTCGGTGAGGGCGAGGGAGAAGAAGCTCATGGGATCAGGCCTTCGGGATGTCGAAGTAGCGGGTCAGTCCCGCCGCGAGCCCGACATCGCCGGCGACCTTCAGCTTGCGCATCATGAACATGGTCACCGGATTGCCGTTGCCGGAGACCAGCTTGAGGAACTCGGCGTCCCCCATCACCAGCGTCGTGCGCGGCTCGGCCTCGGAGCGGCCCTCGCCGACCGTGCAGGTGCCCTTGTCGATGGAGGTCTCGTAGACCACCTCGCTGTCGCCGGTGATCTTCCAGCGGATCAGCGCCGTCAGCGCTCCCGCCGCCTCCGGGCGGAACTGCTGCTTCATCCGGCCGAAGACCTCACCGAGCACCCGGGAGCGCAGCTCGCCGTGCATCATCTCGCCGAGCTGCTTGGCGGACAGGCCCCTGACGATCCGGGCGAACTCCTCGGGGGAGACGGCCGCGAAGTCGAGCCCGGCCAGTTCGGCGGTGAGGTTCCCGCTGCTGTTGTCGGCCACACCAGTTCCTTACTCCGAAGTAAACTTACTTTTGAGTAAGGTAGGTGCCGGGTCACCCCTCCGCAAGACGGGTGCCGTGCGGAGGGTGTCACCAGGGGCTGCCGGGGCGCACCGCGAGCCGGGGGTGGTGGGCGGAAAGGATCTTGTTGGCGCGGGCCAGTTCGGACAGCGCCTGCTCGCGGTCGGCCCGGTCCTCGTCGCAGAGCCGCGGACCGCGGAACCTGCGCACCTCGCGTGCGGCGCAGTCGGCGTCGAATTCCGCCTGGAGGATGTGCGGCGGGATGCAGGATCCGATCAGCGCGGCGACCCGGTCCGGGATCGGCACGGGGACGAGGAGGTGCGAGGCGGTCATGGGGGGATCCCTCTCGGAATGGTCGGCCAGGAGGTGGTTCTCGGTTCGGCCGCCGGGTGCGGCGGCCGACTTCTCCATATGTACGGGACGCGGTTCCGGGTTTCTCGTTGAGAACGTCTCCGTGTGGCAACCGTTTGAGAGTGACCGTCTATTTCGCCTTACCCGTAAGTAAGTTGACTCGTGGTGAGGACCGTGATCCGGCCGAAAGCCGGCTCAGAGCGGTGTTTCGTCGCCACGGGCCCGCAGTTGGAGCGCCCGCAGCACGGCCTCGGTGGAGAACCGGCTCTCGGGATCGGTCAGTTGCTCGCCGAAGATGGACTCCAGATTGCGCATCCGGTAGCGGACCGTCTGCGGATGGACATCCAGCAACTCGCCCATGTGGGCCGCGGTGCCACGGGTGTCCAGCCAGATCCGCAGGGTCTCGACCAGCCGTTCCCGGCGGGTGGCGCTGATTCCGGAGATGGGGGCCAGTTCGCGTTGGGCGAGCTGGTCGACCAGTACCGGGTCGGAGAGCAGCCACAGGGTGATGAGGTGGTTCTCGCAGAGGATGACGGGCGCGTCGTCGATGATGTTCGTGTCGACGAGTTCGAGCACGCGCCGGGCCCAGCGGATCGAGTCCGAGGCCAGGGCGATGGGCACGGTCAGGCCGATCGCGGCGTGGGTGCCGAGGAGCGCCTCGTCCAGCATGCGTCTTCGGGTGTCGTCGAAAGCTCCGGGAATCAATAAGTGTGGTTGCGGTGCGCTGAGATCGGCCAGCAGATCACGGTCGGCCACGGCCCGGTCCAGGGCGGCGGGGGAGCGGACGGCGACCAGGGTGACCTCGTCGGGCAGCGCCCATCCGGTCTGTTCGCACAGTTCGGCGATGGCGGTACGGGGCGAGGGGCGTCCGGCGAGGATCAGGTGCAGCAGACGCCGGCGCATGGCCTCGGTCTGCTCGCCGGTCTGTGACTGCACCTCCAGGAAGCCCTCCCGGGAGAGGGATTCGAGCTCGTCGATGTAGGTGAAGAGCGCGTCGGCGAAACTGAGCATGAGGGCCGGTGAGAAGTTGTGACTCCGGCCGACCTTCTTGGCCCGGCGCAGCGCTACCCGGGCCCCGAGGCGGTAGGCGCCCTGGAGCGTCTCCATCGTGCGGCCTTCGTACGCCTCGAAACGCCCGAAGCGGCGGCACATGTCGTCGCGCAGCGAGGTCGACGTGGACGGCTCGGCGACCAGGTCCACGAAGGAGGAGAGGCTCTGCTCCACGCCGACCCTGATGGCCTGCCCGTTGGGGCCGTCGAGCAGTCTGGCGTACTCCGGGTAGGCCCGGGTGACCTCGACGCCGATCTCCTTGATCAGGCTCGGCAGTTCGGGCCGCATGATGGCGGCGAATTCCTGGGGGAGCGGCCCCAGTGGATCCCCCGTGTCCAACGGCTGAATGAGTTCAGGCATGACAGTCCCCCCTGCTCTCCGGCGCCCGGTGGGGGGACAGGCGGTGGGGAAAGCGCTCCCACGAACCGACAGGTGCGTACCAAGTTCGCGATGAAGATAGACCAAGTGAGCGGTTGTGCCCACTACTTGGACAAGATCGAAGTGCAAGGGGCACATATCTCGGCCCCGTTGTGGTGCTTCGGTGCAGGTGGGACGCCAGTGCTCACTTCAGGACAATGTTTTTCGGACATCTGCTCTCCCGGCAACAAGAAAGTAACCGTGGGTAACGGATTCCGGCCCGGGTGATTGATGCGGATTCGTGCCGCTGGTGTGCGTCTTCCCGGAGTGTTGCGGCCGTGGCGGGACGCGGCCATTTTCCGCCTCTTGGGTCGCGGAATTACAAGGGGAACACGCTATTCGGGGAAGGGGAATCATCTGGGGGCGGCGGGCGAATGTCAAAACCGGTCGGCCGGAATGGATAATTCGCCGACGGTTCGCCGGTGGCGGTGTGTTCCGCGGTCCGGGGCGGTGTTCCGCGACGCCCAACGGGGGTTCGGCCGTGCGGTGGACGCGGGGCGCCAGGGCGTCATTCGGCCGAGGTCCCGACGATCTTACCGGCGGGTACGTGGCCGGTCGGCGGGCCGGCCCGCCGCCGGTGACTGCGCCTGGATGAGTGTCCGGCGGGGGTCGGGGCGCATGACACGGCCGTAACTACTCACTTTCGTATAGAAAATCGCGGCGATCTGCTGAGTTGTCGCTAAGGCGGAATGCTTTTGCTGAGGGGCGCGGGGATTTTCTGCGCCGGGTATTGCCGCGTTGGGCTACTGGCTCGTAACGTTCGATCCGCACGGAGTTCGATCACGCAGTCGAGTCCATCGACTTCTGCGTTCCACGATGTGAGCCGCCCTCGTGCCGGGCCCATTCCCAGGGCGTGGTGCGAGGTAATCGGGTACGTCCAACTCCACTTCCCGGAGGTAAGTTCCGTGAGAAACACCCTCAGACGAGCATTGTTCGCCACGACCGTCGCCGCAGCCGCGTTCGGCTTCGCCGCCACGTCGGCCTCGGCCACCGCCCTCGCGCAGTGGACCGTGGTCAACCCCAACGCGAACGGCACCTTCACGGCCCAGCTCAAGGCCGGCACGGTGGCGACCCTGGTCGACACCAACACCAGCCAGCAGGTGGACTGCTCGGTGGGTACTGCCAGTGGTACCGCTCCGAGCGGCACGTACTCCACCGGCGTCGGCATCGCGAAGATCACCGCCGCCGCCTGGGGAACCACGGCCAGCCCGTGCCCGGGACCGCTCGGCTCGAACTTCACGGCCTCACTCGCATCGGGTGCTGTCATCAGCATCGACGCGAGCAGCTACAGCGGTGGCATCACCTCGGGAAGCCTGTCCGGGGTCAAGGTCGACCTGACCGGTGACACCATCCTCGGCACCTGCAAGGCCGTGATCTCCGGGTCCGTGAGCAACGTGACGTACAACAACGCCACTGGTGAACTCGACATCAACACCGGCACCGGCCTGAAGGTCGACAGCGCCGCCAACTGCTCGGGGCTGCTCAACGCGGGTGACTCGGCGACGTTCGACGCGACGTACAAGGTCGCTGCGCCGCTCACCATCACCTCGCCGTAACCGGACCGGAGCCGGTGGCAAGGAAGGGCCGCGGAGCGGAGGTTCACCTCCTCTCCGCGGCCCGCCGTCGGCAGGTCCCTCCGCAACACGCACGAGTGCCGAGCACCGAGACGACGGCAGGTAGGCCGAGATGAGAACAAGGACCACGGACCCGCGGCGCGCCGCGCGCATCGCCGCAGTCGGTGCGGTGACGCTCGTGGCGGGATTCATGCCGGGAACGGGAGCCGCGACCGACACCCGGACCGCCGAGGCGGACGTCGCCTACACCTGTGACCTTCCCTCCGGCGCGCAGCCGGTCGCGGTGCACATCACGGCGGAGCTGCCGGTGACCACGAGCATCGGGACGGCGATCCGGCTCCGGGACGTGGCCCTCTCCTTCGAGCTCCCGCGTTCGGCGCTCTCCGCGTCGCCGGGGGCCGAACCGGTGGCCGTCTCGGGATCCGCGCGGATGCTGACCGAGGTCTCGCAGCGGGGCGAGTCGACGGATGTGCCCTGGCAAGGGCTGGAGATCCCGGAGTCCCCCCTCCCCGCCACGGGCGACCTCTCGCTCCGGGCGACGGGCGAGGTTCCGACGATCACGCCGAGATCCAGCGGCGACGTGCTCTTCGCCCTGGGGCAGCTGGACGTGGGCCTCGCCCCGCGCGCCGCGGAGGGCGCCGGGGACGCGCCGCCCCCGCTGGCCTTCTCGTGCAAGGCCGATCCGGACCAGAGCGCGGAACTGGCCACGGTCACCGTTCCCCCGGAGAGCGGAACCACGCCGCCTTCCGGGGCCGCCCCCGAGCCGTCCGGGGGCACCACCCCCGACCGGTCCGGCGGTGCGAAAGCCGGACGGGCGGCGGATCTGCCGTCGGGGGGCGTGCAGCCACCCACCGACTGCACGCTCATGACCGGTCCGCTCCCGCAGGTGCCCAAGCCGGCACACGGCTACATGGCGGGATACTCCAACGTCAACAAACTGGCCGGGGCGATCAAGTTCAACGACCCCGGACATCTTCGCCTCAACCTGAACACGTCCGTCTCCTTCCTGAGATGCCCGACGGGCGTGAAGAGCTGGCTGACCACCGACGGCACGCTCGACCACAAGGGCAAGGCCCAGATGCCGCCGGCCGAGGCCACCTTCCTCACCTTCGGCTTCATGCCGACGACGGCGAAGGTGGAACTGATCCTCGAAGGCAGGATCGACATCGGAACGCTGGGCGACTCGGCTCCCGACCCGGAGACCAAGAAGTACAAGGAGACGACGACCGCCATCGCTCCCATGCGCGCGCGCCTCTACGACGTGGAGGTCAACGGGGAGCCGCTGGACGTCGGCCCCAACTGCCGCAGTGCGAGCCCGATGACGCTGGAACTGGTCGGCAAGGGGGCGTCCGGCGCCGGCGGCCCCGAGGGCTACACGGTGAAGACCGGAGGGCCGCTGACCGGCTACGCGGATGTGCCGCCGTTCACCGGATGCGGTGTCACGGAGGATCTCGACAACCTCTTCACCGCCTCGGTCTCCGGGAAGGGCAACTACACGAAAATGATGCAGTCCCCGCTGTGTGTCGAAGGCGTTCCGGCGAACTGTCCCGAGCCGCCGAAGCCCGAGCCCGAACGCTGAGAGCTGTTCCGCAAGCGCTGACTCCCGGATCCCCAGAAAGGCTGGACCAATCATGCGAGCTGCCCCGAAAAGTGTCAGACCCGCCCTCCTCGGCGCGCTGATGGCGGTCGCCGTCGGCATTCCGCTGAGCACCTCGCCGGTGAGCGCCGCCTCCGCGCAGGAGATGAACGGCAACTGGGCGCCCTTCACCCGGTGTCCGGTCGACGACCCGGCCATGCTGGCCGCGGACGGCCAGACGGACATCGCGATCTGTGTGGCCTCGCACTCCGAGAGCGGCTCCATCAAGCTCGGCAACACCCTGGCGACGACCGGTGCCAACGACCTCCAGTTCGGCGTCATACGGAACACGGCGACGGGCGAGTCCAAGGTCGTGCCGCCCGCGGGCGGGGCGATCGTGGGAGCGCCGACGGAGATTCCCGGCGGTCTGCTCGGTCTCATGTGCCCGAGTGGGATTCCGGTGGTCACCGACATCTGCAAGCAGTTGACGGACAACAGCCTCAACCGGGTCGTCGCCACGGTGCAGTCGGCCGGCACGCCCAGGAACTTCGACGTGGCCGCGGGGATGCAGAGCGGGAAGACGATCGTCGACATCCCGGTCCGCATCCATCTGGAGAACCCCTTCCTGGGTTCGAAGTGCTTCATCGGGACCACCTCCGACCCGATCGTGCTGCGCCCGCAGAACCTCACCCAGCCGGCCGTGGGCAGCAAGCGATTCGACGCCGACGGCACGGCGAACACCGGCGGTCTGCTCAACCGCATCGAGCTGACCGGAAACGCACAGGGCGACGCGGGCTTCGCCGTCCCCGGGGTGAGCGGCTGCGGACCCCTGACCCTCGGTGAGCTGAACTGGGCGGTCAACCTGAAGACGGCGCTGCCGTCGGCGGCCGGAAACAACAACCTGGTGCTCAACAACGCAGCCACGTACACCGGGGGCCTGGCATTGCCCGGTGCGGCGGCTCCCAACGCCGGCCGGCTGCTTTCGGAGAGCTGGCACGCGGGAGTGGCGCGGTAGGTACCTCTCCGGTACCTCATTTCGCGGAGTACGGAGATCAGCGATGCCGCCCGCCCCGCCCGGCGCATTCTTCCGGGCGCGGCGGGCGTTTGCATACCGGTGTACCGAAGGGCTCACTTATCGACAAGTGGGCGATGCGCAATACTCACTCGCTCACAAAAACAAAAAGGCCGTCGAATGGCGTGCAAAAAGTTTTCGAACCGGTATTGCGGTGGCTGGTTACCGGGCCGTAGCGTCCCGTTGAGCAGCGGGAAAACGTATCCGCTGCTGCCTGTTCGGTACCTCTGGAGCCCCAGTGGCTCCGGTTCGCCGGACGCGGGGCCCCGGTTCGCGGGCCGGAAACCTTGCGCAGATTTCGACAAAGCCCGCATCCGGCTTTGTCACTCGGTGACAAATGATCCACACCGAGAGCCCAGTTCGTCGATTTCCGCTGTTCAACGGCTTGTCCTGGCGGTTTCGGCGGACATAGCGTGCGCCTCCTGGTGCATGTGTGACGAGCCGCCAACGCATTTCTGAGAGCCGGAGCGCTGACAGATGACTTCGTTCACAACAACTTCGAAGGAGGGCCGATGGGAATCGAAGTAGTCGTCGAGGGCCTCACGAAGTCCTTCGGCAAGCAGAACATCTGGCAGGACGTCACCCTTACGCTGCCCGCCGGCGAGGTGAGCGTGATGCTCGGGCCTTCCGGCACCGGAAAGACCGTCTTCCTGAAATCCATCATCGGTCTGCTGAAGCCGGAGCAGGGACGCGTCCTCATCAACGGCGTCGACATGGTGAACAGCCCGGAACGCGAGATCATGGAGACGCGCAAACTCTTCGGGCTCATGTTCCAGGACGGCGCGCTCTTCGGATCGATGTCGCTCTTCGACAACATCGCCTTCCCCTTGCGTGAACACACCCGCAAGAAGGAGTCGGAGATCCGGCGGATCGTCATGGAGCGGATCGACATCGTCGGTCTGCTCGGCGCCGAGGACAAGCTGCCGGGCGAGATCTCCGGCGGCATGCGCAAGCGGGCCGGCCTGGCCCGCGCCCTCGTCCTGGACCCGCAGATCATCCTCTGCGACGAACCGGACTCCGGACTCGACCCGGTCCGCACCGCGTACATCTCCCAGCTGCTCATCGATCTCAACGCGCAGATCGACGCCACGATGCTGATCGTCACCCACAACCTCGACATCGCGGCCACCGTCCCGGACAACATGGGCATGCTCTTCCGCCGCAACCTCGTCACCTTCGGGCCGCGCGAGGTGCTGCTCACCAGCGATGTGCCCGTGGTCGCCCAGTTCCTCGCGGGGCGCCGCGAAGGACCCATCGGGATGGCCGAGGAGAAGGACGCCGCCACCCTCGCCGCCGAGGAGATGAACGGCTACGGAGTCGGCATCAGCTCCGCCAACGGGCCGCGCACCGTCGTGCCCCAGCTGGAGCCGTCGCCCGGCATGCCCGTACGGCAGGCCGCCGTGCGCCGCCGGGAGCGGGTCCTGTCGATGATGGGCCAGCTGCCCGAGGCGGCCCGCACCGCCATCATGAAGAGCTACACCCCGGCCGCGGGCGGTGAACGCCCGTGACGGCCCCCCTGCCCGTACTGCCCCCCGAGCCGCCGCCCGCCGAGGCGGCGCCGAAGCAGCCGGCGGAGAAGCCCCCGAACCGGCTGCTCTCCCCGCTGCGCGAGACCGGGAAGCTGTTCTCGCTCGCCGCGACCGTGAGCCGGGAGGTCTTCCGACGGCCCTTCCAGGTACGGGAGTTCATCGAGCAGTTCTGGTTCGTCGCCAGTGTCACCATCCTGCCCGCGGCGCTCGTCTCGATCCCGTTCGGCGCGGTCATCGCCCTCCAGGTCGGCTCGCTGACCCAGCAGCTCGGCGCCCAGTCGTTCACCGGCGGCGCCAGCGTCCTCGCCGTCATCCAGCAGGCCAGCCCGATCATCGTGGCCCTGCTGATCTCCGGCGCCGCGGGCTCGGCCATCTGCGCGGACCTCGGCTCCCGGAAGATCCGCGAGGAACTCGACGCGATGGAGGTCATGGGCGTCTCGCCCATCCAGCGCCTCGTCGTCCCGCGCGTACTCGCCACCATGCTGGTCGCCGTACTGCTCAACGGCCTGGTCTCCGTCGTGGGCACGCTCGGCGGCTACTTCTTCAACGTGATCCTCCAGCACGGCACCCCCGGCGCCTACCTGGCCAGCTTCTCCGCCCTCGCCCAGCTCCCCGACCTGTACATCAGCGAGGTCAAGGCACTCATCTTCGGTTTCATCGCGGGCATCGTCGCCGCCTACCGCGGACTCAACCCGCGCGGTGGCCCCAAGGGCGTCGGCGACGCGGTCAACCAGTCCGTCGTCATCACCTTCATGCTGCTGTTCTTCGTGAACACGGTCCTCACGGCGATCTACCTCCAGATCGTCCCCGCGAAGGGGAGCTGACCGATGTCGATGCTCAGCTGGCTCGACCGATCCGGCGAACAACTCACCTTCTACGTACGTGCGTTGATCTGGGTTCCCCGGACCCTGCGGCGCTATCTGCGCGAGGTCCAGCGGCTGCTGGCCGAAGTGGCCTTCGGCAGCGGCGGTCTCGGCGTCATCGGCGGCACCATCGGTGTGATGGTCGCGATGACCCTGTTCACCGGCACCGTCGTCGGCCTCCAGGGATACGCCGCCCTCAACCAGATCGGCACCTCCGCCTTCACCGGCTTCATCTCCGCCTACTTCAACACCCGCGAGATCGCCCCGCTGGTCGCCGGACTCGCGCTCTCCGCCACCGTCGGCGCCGGCTTCACCGCCCAGCTCGGCGCGATGCGCATCAACGAGGAGGTCGACGCCCTGGAGGCGATGGGGATCCGGTCCATGCCGTACCTCGTCTCCACCCGGATCATCGCCGGGGTCGTCGCGATCATCCCGCTGTACGCGATCGGGCTGCTCTCCTCGTACCTCGCCTCCCGCTACATCACCGTCCTGTTCAACGGGCAGTCCGCGGGCACCTACGACCACTACTTCAATCTCTTCCTCTCCCCGGACGACGTGCTGCTGTCGGTGCTCAAGGTGCTGATCTTCAGCGTGATGGTGATCCTCGCCCACTGCTACTACGGCTTTCACGCCACCGGCGGGCCCGCCGGGGTGGGGGTCGCGGTCGGGCGGTCGGTGCGCAACGCCATCGTGCTGATCAGCGTCACCGACTTCTTCCTCTCCCTCGCCATCTGGGGCGCGACCACGACGGTGAAGGTGGCCGGCTGATGAACTCCCACCGGACGCAGACCGTCCGCCGCAGACTCGCCGGAGTCACCTTCCTCCTTGTGCCCGCCGTGCTCGTCTGGGTCTCGGTCTCGGTGTACCGGAAGGACTTCACCGATGACGCCACCGTGACCGTACGCACCGCGAGCGTCGGCAACGAGATGCACGACAACGCCGATGTGAAGCTGCGCGGCGTCGTTGTCGGCCAGGTCCGCAACATCGCGGCCGACGGGGACGGAGCCCGGCTCACCCTGGCCATCGACCCCGACAAGCTCGACCGGATCCCGGCCGATGTGACCGCCCAGATGCTGCCCACCACGCTCTTCGGGGAACGCTTCGTCGCCCTCGTACCGCCCGAGCTGCCGTCCACACAGCCGCTGCGGGCCGGCTCCGTCATCCCGCAGGACCGTTCCAGCAACGCCATCGAGCTGGAGGAGGTCCTCGACAACGTCCTGCCGCTGCTCACCGCCGTCAAGCCGGAGAAGCTCGCCGCCACCCTGGGCGCGGTCTCCCAGGCCCTCGAAGGACGCGGCGAGAAGCTCGGCGACACCCTCTCCACGCTCGACGCCCACCTGGCGAAGTTCAACCCCCAACTCCCCACGCTCAACGCCGACATCAAGGAACTCGTCAAGGTGAGCAAGGTGTACGGGGACGCCGCCCCCGATGTCCTCGACGCGCTCACCGACTTCACCACCACCAGCGGCACCATCGCCGAACAGCAGGCACAGCTCGCCGGGCTGTACGGCTCCACCACCGCCTCCGCCCAGGACCTCACCTCGTTCCTGCGGGAGAACAAGGACAACCTGATCCGGCTCTCCGCCGAGAGCAGGCCGACGCTGGAACTGCTGGCGAAGCACTCCGCCGAATTCCCGTGCACCCTGCGGACCATGGCCGGCTTCGTACCGGCCATGGACAAGGCGCTCGGCAAGGGCACCGACCGGCCCGGACTCCACGTCACCATCAAGCCCGTGAAGTCCCGGGGCAAGTACCTGCCCGGCAAGGACGCCCCGGTGTACGACGCCACCGGCGGACCGCACTGCTACTCCGTGCCGTACGTGGGCAAGGCCGTGCCGACCGCGGACACCCGCGCGGCGACGCCGGTCTCCGCACCCGGCACCACCCCCGCCGGACAGCGGACCGGCCCCGCGCCGTCGGGTCCGCAGTCCGGTCTCGGCATGCCCAACTCCCCGCAGGAGAGCCGGCTCGTCAACGAGCTGGTCGCTCCCTCACTGAAAGTCCAGCCGCAGACCCTGCCCGACTGGAGCAGCGTGCTCATCGGTCCGGCCTTCCGCGGTGCGGAGGTGAAGCTCAAGTGAAGCGCCGCTCTCTCGCCGCTCCGCTCACGAAGTCCATCGTCTTCATCCTGGTGACCGTGCTGGCCACCACCGTGCTGGCACTCTCCATCGCCAACACGAGTGTCGGCGACACCACCACGTACCGGGCCAGGTTCACCGACGCCACCGGACTGGTCGTCGGAGACAGCGTCCGGATCGCCGGGGTGAAGGTCGGACAGGTCGAGTCCATCCGGGTGGCCGACAAGAGGCTCGCCGAGGTCGGCTTCGCCGTCCGCAAGGGGCGCAAGCTCCCCGCGTCGGTGACCGCCTCGATCAAGTACCTCAACATGGTCGGTCAGCGCTACATCGACCTCGACCAGGGGGCCGGACCGGTCGGCCGGAGCTTCGCCGCCGGAGCGACCATCCCGGTCTCCCGTACCACCCCGGCGCTCGACCTCACCCAGCTCTTCAACGGCTTCCAGCCGCTCTTCGAGGGGCTCTCCCCGCCCGACGTCAACCAACTGGCCGGATCCATCGTCCAGGTGCTCCAGGGCGAGGGCGGCACCGTGGACAGCATCCTCTCGCACGTCGGCTCGCTGACCGGCACGGTCGCCGCCAAGGACAAGGTGATCGGCGAGGTGATCAAGAACCTCAACACGGTTCTCAAGACCGTCAACGACCGCGAGGCCGGATTCGACGAGCTCGTCGTCACCCTGCAGAAGCTCGTCACCGGATTCGCCGGCGACCGCAAACCGCTCGGCCAGGCGGTCACCGCCATGGGCGCGCTCACCACCGTCACCGCGGACCTGCTCGACGACGGGCGGGCGCCCCTCAAGAGCGACATCAAGCAACTCGGGCGCCTCTCCGACCAATTGGGCAAGGGCACCCCGCAGATCGAGAACTTCCTGCAGAAGACCCCGGCCAAGATGGCGGCGATCAGCAGGCTCACCTCGTACGGCTCATGGCTCAACCTCTACCTCTGCGAGGCCAAGGTCGCCGGAGTGACGACCGAGGACGGCAGCGCCCCGCCCACCGGCATCGAGGTCAGGAAGCCGAGGTGCCAGTCATGAGGATCAAACCCGTACGCGAACGCAACCCCGTCGCCGTGGCCGTCGTCGGACTGCTCGTCCTCGCCCTCATCGGCCTGGGCGCCTACCGCGTGGACTCGCTGCCCTTCATCGGCGGCGGCACCACCTACAGCGCCGACTTCACCGAGTCCGCCGGACTGAGCGAGGGCGACGAGGTACGCGTCGCCGGAGTGAAGGTCGGCGAGGTCACCGGAGTCTCGCTCGACGGCCCCAAGGTGAAGGTCAGCTTCAGGGTCAAGGATGTCTGGATCGGCAACTCCTCCACCGTGGGCATCGCCATCAAGACCCTGCTCGGCGAGAAGTACCTCGCCGTCGACCCGCTGGGCAACGCCCCGCAGGACCCGGACGAGCGCATCCGGGCGAGCCGCACCACCTCCCCGTACGACGTCACCCAGGCGTTCAACGGACTCGGCGAGACCATCGGCGAGATCGACACCGCGCAGCTCGCCAAGAGCTTCGAGACGATCTCCGCCACCTTCAAGGACTCCCCGCCCGACGTGAAGAGCGCGGCCGAAGGACTCTCCGCACTCTCGAAGACCGTCTCCGAACGGGACGCCGAACTCGCCACCCTCCTCAAGGGCAGCAAGCAGCTCACCAAGACGCTCGCCGACAAGAAGAGCAGCTTCGAGATCCTGCTGAAGGACGGGAATCTGCTCCTCGGCGAGATCCAGGCCCGCCGCGACTCCATCCACCTGCTGCTCACCGGCACCCGGAACCTGGGCACCCAGCTCACCGGCCTCGTCAAGGACAACAACAAGCAGCTGAAGCCCACCCTGGACTCGCTCGGCCGGGTCACCGCCGTACTGGTGAAGAACCGCAAGAGCCTCGACAAGGTGCTCTCGCTGGCCGGCTCGTACAGCCGGCTCGTCGGCAACACCCTCGGCAGCGGCCGCTGGTTCGACAACTACGTCTGCGGAGTCGTCCCGAAGGAGTACGTGCCCGCGGGCACCCCCGCCGGGGCCGAGTGCAAGCCACCCAAGCAGCAAGGCGGCCGCTGACATGAGAATGAAGCGCATCGTCGGCATCGGCGCCGGACTCGCCGTGGTGGCCGTCGCGGCCACCACCGGCGTGATGGCCATGGACGACGAGGGAACGACCACCGTCACCGCCTACTTCGACCAGGCCACCGGCGTCTACGCCGGATCCGATCTGAGGATCCTCGGCGTCAGGGTCGGCCGGGTCGAATCGGTCACGCCCCGGGGCAAGGAGGTCAGGGTGGTCCTCCGCGTCGACAAGGGCGTCAAGGTCCCCAAGGCCGCGCACGCCGTGGTCGTCGCCCCCAGCCTGGTCGCCGACCGCTACGTCCAGCTCGCCCCCGCCTACGACGGCGGACCGGAGCTCGCGGCGGGCGCCGTACTGCCGGCCGCGAACAACGCCACCCCCGTCGAGGTGGACCAGCTGTACGACTCCATCACGGAGCTCTCCAAGGCACTGGGCCCGGAAGGAGCCAACGCCGACGGCGCGCTCTCCGGACTCCTGGACACCGGGGCCAAGAACCTCGACGGCAACGGAAAGGCCCTCGGGGACTCCATCGAGCAGTTCGGCAAGGCCACCAAGACCCTCGACAAGAGCAGCGGGAACCTCTTCGACACGCTGTCCTACCTCCAGACCTTCACCACCATGCTGAAGGACAACGACGGCAATGTGCGTGCCGCCGAACAGCAGCTCAACTCGGTCACCGGGTTCCTCGCCGACGACAAGGAGAACCTCGGCGCCGCACTGAAGGAACTCGGCACCGCACTCGGCCAGGTCAAGGGCTTCATCCAGAAGAACCGCGGCGCCCTGAAGGCGAACGTGGACGCCCTGGTGCCGCTCACCCAGACCCTGGTCGACCAGCGGGCCTCGCTCGCCGAGTCGATGGACACACTGCCGCTCGCCGCGGGCAACGTCGTCAACGCCTACGACCCGGTCAACCGCACCCTCAACGGCCGCACCAACCTCAACGAGCTCTCCATGGGACCGCTCACCGGGGCGAACGCACTCGCCGGCCTCACCCCGGTGGACGGCGCACGCCGCAAGGCGCTGCCCACCCTGCCGCTCCCCGCCGTCGGCACCGTCTACGGCACCCCGGCGAAGACCGCCACGGAAAAGAAGGGGGCGAACCGATGAGCCGTGCGCTGCGCAGACCCGGAGCCCGCACGACCGGCGTCGCCGCGGTGCTGGCCGTGGGTGTCGGCCTGGCCCTCGTCGTCACCGCCTCCGGCCTGCCGTCGTTCACCGGGATCGACCAGGTGCCGCTGCCCGGCGGCGCCGACCTCGGCGACCACCCGTACGAGATCACTGCGGAATTCGCCGACGTGCTCAGCCTCGCCCCGCAGGCATCGGTCAAGGTCAACGATGTCGCCGTCGGCCGGGTCACCAAGGTCTCCCTGGGCTCCGGCAGCTGGAACGCCAAAGTCACCATGCGCGTCAACGGCAAGGTCGAACTGCCCGCCAACGCCTACGCCCACCTGGAGCAGTCCAGCCTCCTCGGCGAGAAGTACATCCAGCTCGCCGCCCCGGCGCGCGGCACCGCGCAGGGCAGACTCGCCGACGGAGACCGCATCCCGCTGACCCGGACCAACCGGAACCCCGAGGTCGAAGAGGTCTTCGGCGCCCTGTCGATGCTCCTCAACGGCGGGGGCGTCAACCAGCTCAAGACCATCACCACCGAGCTGAACAAGGCACTCGCCGGCCGCGAACCTCAGATCCGTTCCATGCTCGGCCGGGTCAACACCCTCGTCACCGACCTGGACGACCACAAGAAGGACATCACCGACGCCCTCGACGGGGTGAACCGGCTCTCAGCCACCCTCGCCACCCGCAAACAGGACGTCGGCACCGTCCTCACCGGGCTGAGCCCCGGCCTGAAGGTCCTGGAGAAGCAGCGAGGCTCGCTCCTCACCATGCTGCGCTCGCTCGACACCCTCTCCACCGTGGCCGTCGACACGGTCAACAAGAGCAAGGCCGACATGATCGCCGACCTCAAGGCCCTCGCCCCCAGCCTCAAGGCGCTCGCCGACTCCGGCCGCGACCTGCCCGACTCCCTCCAGGTGCTGCTCACCTACCCCTTCACGGACGAGGTGCTGCGCGGGGTGAAGGGCGACTACCTCAACGTCTACCTGGATGTGACGGCCATGCCCGGCACACAGATCGTCCCGCCGATCGTCCCGGCGGTCCCGCCGCGGACCGGGACCGGTACCGGTGGAACCAGCCGGGCACTGCCGCTGCCCCTCCCCGCGGTACCGACGGCGGGCACCAACGGGAGCAGCCGATGATCACCCTCGCCATCCGGCTCAAGAACATCGCCTTCCTGATCATCGCGGTGCTCGTACTCGGCTACCTCGGAGTACGGTACGCCGACCTCGGCCACTACATCGGCCTGCGCAGCTACTACACCGTCAAGGTCCAACTCCCGCGCACCGGAGGGCTGTACACCCACTCCAACGTCACCTACCGCGGAGTCTCGGTGGGCCGGGTCGGGCCGATCGAGCTCACCGACGACGGGGTCGAGGCCGAACTGCGCATCGAGAAGGACGCCCCGAAGATCCCGGACGGGCTCAAGGCCGTCGTCGCCAGCCTCTCCGCGGTCGGCGAGCAGTACGTCGACCTGCGGCCCACCCGCACCGAGGGCCCGTACCTGGCGAACGGCTCCGTCATCGACCAGGCCGACACCACCGTCCCCGCCCCCGTCACCAACGTCCTCACCAGCGTCAACGACCTGGCCGGCTCGGTCGACCTGGAATCCCTGCGCACGGTCGTCGACGAGTTCGGCACCGCGTTCGAGGGGCGCGGCGACGACCTCCAGGTACTGCTGGACACCGGGAGCGAATTCGTCCGGGCGGCGGACGACGCACTGCCCGTCAACACCCGGCTGATGGCCGACGGCCGGACCGTGCTGCGCACCCAGGCCGAACAGGGCGAAGCGCTCAAGGGCTTCGCCTCCGGCGCCGCGGAACTGGCCGCACAGCTCAAGGGATCCGACACCGATCTGCGCAAGCTGATCGCGGTCGCCCCTGACGCGACCGGACAGATCAGCGGACTGCTGCGGGATCTCGACCCGAGCTTCGGTGTCGTCGTCGCCAACCTCCTCACCACCTCCGAGGTCGCCGTCACCCGGCAGCGCGGCATCGAGGAACTGCTGGTGAAACTGCCCGCGGTGGCCGCCGCCGGAGCCAGTGCGATCGACGAGAAGGGCGCCCGGTTCGGCATGTCGGTCACCTTCTTCGAACCCCTGCCCTGCACCGCCGGATACGGCGGCACCGTCTACCGCAGCGGTCTGGACACCTCGGCCGGCCCGCCCGTCAACACCAAGGCCCGCTGCACCTCCTCGCCCGGCACCGGCATCAATGTCCGGGGCAGTGCCAACGCGCCGAAGGGCGGCGCCGTGCCCGAGCCCGCCAGGCCCGGCTCGATGCTGCTGGGGAACGGATCCGAGAAGCGGCTCCCGGGGGCGCTCGGTGTCACCGGCCGGGCCCCGGCCGCCGACGACGGCATGGCCGGACTGCTGGGACTCGGACAGGGAGGCGGCCGATGACGCCCCGGAGCAGAACCCTGACCTGCTGGGCGGCGCTGCTCGCCGGGGCGCTGATCTGCGCCCTCGGCGGCTGGTCGTACGCCCAGGCGCGCGGCGACGACAACCTGGCGTACGCGAAGAGCCGCGATGCCGCGCTGGCCGACGGCAAGCACCACCTCGCCCGGCTGAACAGCCTCGATGCCAAGGACGCCCGGACCGTGGACGCGGGTCTCGGCGCCTGGCTCGACTCCTCGACCGGGCCGCTCCACGACCAGCTCGGACGCACCCGGAGCAAGGACGCGAAAGAGCTGACCCGGTCCGGAGCCACCGCACGCGGCAAGGTCACCGACGCGGCGCTCACCGCGCTCGACGAGCGGACCGGTACGGCGGAGCTGATCGCGACCGTCGATGTCGAGGTCACCCCGCGCACCGGAAAGAGCGGCTCCGAACGCAAGCGCTTCGAGGCCACGCTGTCCCGGACCCAGGACGGCTGGAAGGTCAAGGCGCTCAGCGCGATCCCGGTGGGGAGCGGCGCATGAAACAGCGGGGAGGGACGGCGGTCGTGAGCACGGACGTGGACGCGCGGGACGTCGAGGAGCGCGAAGAGGCCGAGGCACAGCCCGGCGCCGCCACCGACGAGGGGCGGGCGGACCTGCCGCCCGCCCCCGCCCGGCGGTGGCCGCGCGTCATGGCGGCGGTCCTGGCCGTCGCACTGCTGGTGGCCGGCGGTGTGCTCTTCGCCCAGGGCAGAGCACTGCGCGACACCCCCGCCACCGCCAACCGCGCACTGACCGACAGCGAGGCGACCACCCGGGTCGCGGGCGATGTCAGCAACGCACTCGGCAAGGTCTTCTCCTACAGCCCGCAGGCCACCGCCGTCACCAAGGAGTCGGCGAAGCAGTTGCTGGCCGGCAAGGCACTCCAGCAGTACGCCGCCCTGTTCGGCCAGGTCGAGAAGCAGGCCGCCGACCAGAAGCTGACCCTCACCACCCATGTCGTGCGCGCCGGGGTGACCCGGCTGACGGAGAACAGCGCCCACTTGCTGGTCTTCCTCGACCAGGTCTACGAGCGCGAGGGCAAGCCGGCCACCACGGCGGCCGCCCAGCTCTCCGTCACCGCCGAACTGCGGGACGGCCACTGGACCGTGGTCGAGATCGCCTCCAGATAGCAGTACCCACACACGCGCAGCTCGGTACGGATCGGCCGGCAGGGGAGAGACAGCAATGGCACGGGTACGGATCACGAGGAACCCGCTGATGGCGGCGGCGGTCGTGCTGACCGTCGTGGCGGCCGGGGCGGCGGCCTGGGGCGGAGTCTCCCGCTACGAGGCCGCGCACGACGAGTCGGCGGCGTACGCGCAGGCGCGCGACGACGCACTGGCCGCGGGCGAGCAGGCCGTGCAGAACATGAACACGCTGGACCACCGGAAGCTGGCGAAGGGCCTCGACAGCTGGGAGGACTCCACCACCGGTGATCTGCACCAGCAACTCGTCGACGGGCGGGACGCGTTCGTGAAACAGATCCAGGAGGCGAAGACGGTCAGCACGGCGCAGATCCTGTCCGGGGCGGTGACCGAACTGGACGACCGGGCCGGAAAGGCCGGAGTGATGGTGGCGCTGCGGGTCACCGTGACCGCGCCGAAGGGCAAGCCCGCGGTGAAGGAGAGCCGGATGCTCGGCCGGCTCAGCCGTACCTCCGAGGGGTGGAAGCTCAGCGCCCTCGGCCAGGCACCCGTCGGCAACACGGCCGGCTGAGAGCCGGTCACCCGACCGCCTCCGACTCCCACCCCGCCACCGAGAGGACCACCGGACATGTCGACGACCCGTCACCTCGTCAACCGTCAGCGCCGCCTGGCCACCGTCGCCGCGGAGCGCGCCGCCGCGCCGGCGCGCGGAACCGCGACCCCTGACACCGCACTCGACGGAGCGGCGCCGGAGCTGTCCACGAAGGACACCGGCACCGATGTCGAGGCCACGCAGGACGAGGGCGGTGACGACGCCGCTCCGGCGGCGGCCCCGGAGGAGAAGGAACCGAAGGGCGAGCGGCCGTCCCGTCTCCGGATCCGGCTGCCCGCCGTGCTCTGCGCCCTCACCGTGCTGCTCGGTGCCTTCGCCGCCTGGGCGTTCGCCTCGGCCGGCAGCCTGCGCGAGGACCCGTCCCGGCAGAACACCGCCCTCACCGACATCAGCCGCACCAGCGAGGTGAAGGGCCAGATCTCCGACGCCGTCGGCGCGGTCTTCTCGTACGACTACGCCTCGCCCGAGAAGTCCGAACAGGCGGCCGGTACGCATCTGGTCGGCAAGGCGGTGCAGCAGCACAAGGACATGCTCGCCCAGGTCAGGGCCCAGGGGCAGAAGCAGAAACTCGTGCTGACCACCACCGTCACCGACAGCGGCGTGGAGCTTCTCGACGGCGACCGGGCCCGGCTGCTGATCTTCGCCGACCAGAGCAACACCCGTACCGGCAAGTCGGACGAGACGACCTACGCGGCGGCCATGTTCGCCGTGGACGCCGTTCGCCGCGGCGACACCTGGCGGATCTCCGCCATCGATACGTTCACCCGGTGACCCGGGGGGAGAGGGGAGCACGCATGAGGTTCAACGGCACGATGCGCCGCGGACTCGGCGGCACGGCGGCCGCGGTCGCCGCGATGGCCGCGCTCACCGCGTCCCAGGCACCGGGGACCGCCGCTCACGAAGCGCCGCCGAAGGAGCGCCCGGAGACCGAAGAGGTCAAGTGGTCGCACGTACCCAACGACGACTCATACCACACCGAACTGCCGCCGCTGCAGTCGCCGGAGCCACCGAAGGCAGGCGGGAAGCAGAGCCCGGCCGCCGCCCGCTCGTGGTCCGAGGCGGGCATCCCGGCCACGGTGCTCGCCGCCTACCGCAAGGCGGAGCGCGCACTCGGGCGGACCGACCCCGGCTGCCGGCTGCCGTGGCAGTTACTCGCGGCGATCGGCAAGGTCGAGTCCGGCCAGGCGGGCGGGGGCCGGGTCGACGCCCACGGCACGACGCTCACACCGATCCTCGGGCCGGTACTCAACGGCGCGGGATTCGCCAACATCCCGGACACCGACGGCGGCGCCTACGACGGCGACCGGCGCTACGACCGGGCGGTCGGCCCGATGCAGTTCATCCCGTCGACCTGGGCCCACTGGGGGCAGGACGGGAACGGTGACGGCCGCCGTGACCCCGGCAACATCTACGACGCAGCACTCGCCGCCGGACACTACCTCTGCGCCGGACCGCGCGATCTGTCGGTGAAGGCCGATCTGGACCGGGCGATCCTCAGCTACAACCACTCGGACACCTATCTGCGCACCGTGCTGTCCTGGCTGGAGTTCTACCGCAAGGGCATCCACCCGGTGGCCGACGGCAAGGGCACCGTGCCCAGGAGCCCCGGCGCGGGCGGACCGAACAAGCCGAAGCACCCGGTCGGCGGCCCCGGCGCCCCGGACGGCGGCATCATCGTGGGCCCGCAGCCCGGCGGCTCGCACCAGCCCTCGCCGTCCACCACCCCGAAGCCCTCCGGATCACCGACCGGCTCCCCGGACCCCACCCTCTCCCCGGACCCCACCGACCCGGGCACCGGCTCACCCGATCCCACCGACAGCGGACCGGCCACCCCGGACCCCGGCACCAGCCCCGACCCCGGCACAACCGAGCCGGGCCCCGGCTGCCCCACCGGATCACCGTCACCGGACCCGAGCGAGACGGCCGGAACCACCGAGTCCCCGGACCCCGACCCGAGCACCACCGAGGACCCGTGCGCCACACCGTCGGGCTCAGCGTCCGCCGGCTGACAGCACCTGGGCCAGGTCGTACCGCACCACCTCCTCCAGTTGCGCGTACGTGCAACCGGAGGGGGCGCGGTCCGGCCGCCAGCGGCGGAACTGGGCGGTGTGCCGGAAACGGTCGCCCTCCATGTGGTCGTAGGCCACCTCGCAGACCCGCTCCGGGCGCAGCGCCACCCATGACTGGTCCTTCTTCCCGGACCAGCGGCTCTGCGTCCCGGGCAGCCGGGCCCGCTCGTGGGCCTCGGCATCGGCCCAGGCCGCCCACGGGTGACCGGAGAAGTCGACGCGCAGCGGCTCCAGCTCCGCGACCAGTTCCTCCCGGCGCTTCATCGAGAAGGCCGCGCAGACGCCGACGTGCTGGAGCACGCCCGCCGGGTCGTACAGGCCGAGCAACAGCGAGCCGACGACCGGGCCGCTCCGGTGGAAGCGGTACCCCGCCACCACGCAGTCCGCGGTCCGCTCGTGCTTGATCTTGTACATCACCCGGGTGTCGGGGCGGTACGGCAGATCGAGCGGCTTGGCCACCACACCGTCGAGCCCGGCGCCCTCGTACCGCTCGAACCACTCCTGGGCGAGCGCCGGGTCCGTGGTCGCCGGGGCGAGGTGGACGGGGGCCGAGGCGCCGGACAGGGCCGCCTCCAGTACGGCGCGGCGGTCGGACTGACGGGTGGAGAGCAGCGAATCGTCGCCCACCGCCAGTATGTCGAAGGCGATCAGACTGGCCGGGGTCTGCTCGGCCAGCAGCCGCACCCGGGAATCGGCGGGGTGGATGCGCTCGCTGAGCCGGTCGAAGTCGAGCCGTCCGTCGTACACGATCACGATCTCGCCGTCGATCACACAGCGCGGCGGCAGATTGTCCCGGACGGCGGTGACCAGCTCGGGGAAGTAGCGGGTGAGCGGTTTGCCGGTGCGGCTGCCGATCACCACCTCCTCGCCGTCCCGGTGCACGATCGCGCGGAATCCGTCCCACTTGGCCTCGTACTGCATGCCCGGCGGGATCCTGGACACGGACTTGGCGAGCATCGGCTTCACGGGAGGCATCACCGGCAGATCCATGGCCCGATTCTCACGCATCACCTGACACAAGTCTCCCGATATGCGCCATATGTGCCCTCGGCCTACCGTGACCGTCATGGGTGCAGCGGCGAAAGCAGTGGAACTCGAAGCCGGCGGACGGGCCGTACGGCTCTCCAATCCGGACAAGGTCTACTTCCCGGAGAAGGGCTACACCAAGAGGGACGTGGCCGGGTACTTCCTGGCCGTGGGGCCCGGCATCACCCGTGCCCTGCGCGACCGGCCCACCACCCTCCAGCGCTTCGTGGACGGCGTCGAGGGCGAGTTCTTCTACCAGAAGCGGGCCCCGAAGAACCTTCCCGACTGGATCCCCACGGCCCGGATCGCCTTTCCGAGCGGCCGGCCCGCCGACGAGATCTGCCCCACCGAGCTCGCCGCCGTCATCTGGGCGGCCAACCTCGGCACGCTCACCTTCCACCCCTGGCCGGTCCGCAGCTCCGACACCGACCACCCGGACGAGCTGCGCATCGACCTCGACCCGCAGCCGGGAACGGACTACGCCGACGCGGTGCGGGCCGCCCACGAGCTGCGGTCCGTGCTCGACGACCACGGGCTGAGCGGCTGGCCCAAGACCTCCGGCGGCCGGGGCATCCACGTCTTCGTCCCGATCACACCACAGTGGACGTTCACCGAGGTCAGACGGGCCACGATCGCCGCCGGGCGGGAACTGGAACGCCGCATGCCGGACCGGGTGACCACGGCCTGGTGGAAGGAGGAGCGCGGCGAGCGGATCTTCGTCGACTTCAACCAGACGGCCCGCGACCGCACGATCGCCTCCGCCTACTCCGTACGCCCGCGCCCCTACGCCCCGGTCTCCGCACCGCTGCGCTGGGAGGAGATCGACGACGCCGAACCGCGCGACTTCGACATCAGGACCATGCCGAAGCGCTACGCCGAAGTGGGTGATGTGCACGCGGACATGGACGACCACGCCTTCCGGCTCGACGGGCTGCTGGAGCTGGCGGACCGCGACGAGCGGGAGCGCGGGCTCGGCGACATGCCGTACCCGCCGGAGTACCCCAAGATGCCGGGCGAGCCGAAACGTGTCCAGCCGAGCCGGGCCCGGCACGACGAGGACGCCGAGGGGTGAGCGCGCCCGACCTGGAGCCCGCCGTACCGCACGGGGAACATGCCCGGCCCCCGGCCCGCGGTGACCGATGGTCGGAGTTCAAGGCGTCCCCGTATCTGCCCGCCGTCGTGCTTCTGTTCATCATCGCGGCCGCGGCCGGTCTCTTCGCGGGCTCCTACACGTACGCGATGGCCAACCCGACCCCGCGCAATATTCCGGCCGCTGTGGTCGGCGAGCTCGACACCCCGCGCGACAAGGTCTTCCTCGACCGGCTGGAGGGCGCACTCGACACGTCGCTGGTGCTGCACGAGTACGCCACCGAAGCCGAAGCCCGCCTCGCGCTGGAGGAGCAGAAGGTCTTCGCCGTCCTGCGGTCCGAGGATGGCGGGGTCGGTCTGGACGTCGCGAGCGCTTCCGGAGCCTCGGTCGCCCAGTTGCTCGCCGAGTCCACGCTGAAGGTGGGGGAAGCGGCTCATGTGCCGGTGAAGGTCACGGACGTGAAGCCCCTGCAGCGGGGCGACCCGCGCGGCCTCGCTCTCTTCTACATCTCGCTCGCCGCGGTGATCGTCGGGTTCATCGGCGCGATCCAGCTGAGTGTGCACGCCAAGGCGCTGGAGCCCCTGGAGCGGGTCGGGTTCACCGTCGCCTACGCCCTGCTCGGCGGGTTCTCCATCGCCGCCGTGGTGGACTGGCTGCTCGGCTCCGTCGACCTGCCGTTCGTCCAGTCGTGGTTGATCCTCGCCTTCACCATGTTCACCACGGGCATGGTCTTCACCATGTTCAACGCCCTGATGGGGCGCTGGGCGATGATCCCCACCTGGGGACTGATGGTGATGCTCGGAAACCCGTCCTCCGGTGGTGCGGTGTCCTGGCCGCTGCTGCCGTCGGTGCTCGGCTTCATCGGCCGCTGGCTCCCCCCGGGCGCCTCGGTCAACGCCCAGCACGCCGCCGTCTACTACCAGGGACACCAGCGGGTCTTCCCTTACCTGGTCCTCGCCGGCTGGGCGCTGGTCTCGTGCACGGTGTTCTGGGTGTGGCGACACCGGCACCCCGGCGGCCGTGACCACATGCCTCAGCACGCGGCCACGGCCACCTGAACCGGTCCCGGACTACAGCTCCTTGATACGGATGTCGCGGTACGAGATGACGTCCGAGGTGCTGTGGACCTGGAGTCCGATGTAGCCGGACGAGTACCGCCTGCCGTCGGTGCCCGGGTCGTCGCCCCGCGGCGGCTCGAAGACCTGGCCGCGGTTGTTGTCGAACTCGTTCAGCAGGACACCGTTGCGGTAGACCGAGTAGTGCTGGTCCACCACCCGGATCTCGTAGTCGTTCCAGGTGCCCTTGGGGGTGACCCCGGCGCCGGCCAGACCGATCCGGTCGAAGCCGTAGACCGATCCGGTCTTGTACATGTCGCCGTCCGGCCTGTCGAGGATCTGCACCTCATGGCCGTACTTGATGGCGACCCACTCCGGGCGGGACTCCTCCGGGTTGTCGTGGACGTTCGGGAAGCGGACGAAGACACCGCCGTTGGCGTTGCCCGCACCGGGCGCGTCGTCGCGCCACTGGAGCTTGAGCGAGAAGTCGCCGTACTGCCGGCCCGGGAACCAGAGCATCCCCATGCCGTCCACGGTCGTGGAGCTGGTGATCGAGCCGTCCGCGTTGAGCCCGAACTTCCCGCCACCGACCTGCTGCCACTTGGCCAGCGACTCCGCCGTGCCGTCGAAGAGCTTCTTGTACCCCTCGTCCTGGCCCGGCCTGCCGATGCCCGACTCCTTGGCCGCCCGGTAGATCTTCTTGTGCTCGCGGGCGTCGATCACACCCGCGGTGAGGAGCTTGTCGAGGACACCGTCCACGTGCTTGAGGAACAGCGCGTGCGACGACCAGTCCTTCTCGTCCTCGATCAGTTCATTGATGGTGCAGCGGTTGCCCGTGATGCGGTTGGGGACACCGGTGTCGACCGTGCCGACGATGACGGTGAGCCGCTCGTCGAACTCCGGGCAGTTCGGAGCCGGGACGCCCCCGCTCTCCGCGACGGTGAACGACACCTGCTTCGCCACGGAGGTGTTGCCGGCCTTGTCCGTCGCCCGGTGGGCGACGGTGTGATAGCCGACCCGGTCGACGATGACGGTGGTGGTGTACGCGAGGTACGGGCCGCCGTCGAGCGAGTACTCGACCTTGTCCACGCCCGATTCCGCGTCGGTCGCGGTGAGGGTCACCTTGGCGCTGGTGATGTAGGCGTTGTCGGAGTTCTTGGTGCCCTCGACCTTCGCGGAGGTCTCCGGCGGGGTCTTGTCCTGCGTCGGCGGCGCGACCACGGTGAACTCGGCCGATTTCTCCGCCGCGGCGTTGCCCGCCTTGTCGGTGGCCCGGTAGCGGACCGTGTGCGTACCGGTCTCGTGCACCATCACGGGCGCGGTGTACGGCTGCCAGGCGCCGTCCGCCCCGACCGCGTACTCGATGGTGTTGACGCCGGACCCGGTGTCGGAGGCGGTCACGGTGACCGTCGCCATGCCCAGGTACCGACCCTGGTCGTCCTTCTCGCCGGACACGGTCGCCGAGGTCTCCGGCGGGGTCTTGTCGTCCGTCGGCGGTGCGGCGACCGCGAAGTCGACGGACTTCTCCGCCGCGGCGTTGCCCGCCTTGTCGGTGGCCCGGTAGCGGACCGTGTGCGTACCGACCTCGTCGACCACGACCGGCGCGGTGTACGGCTGCCAGGCGCCGTCCGCCCCGACCGCGTACTCGACGGTGTCGACGCCGGAGCCGTCGTCGGTCGCCGAGACGGTGACCGTAGCCTGACCGATGTACGCGCCGTCGGCGTTCTTGTCACCGTCCACCTTCGCCGACGTGTCGGGCGCCGTGGTGTCCTCGCCGCCACCGCCGTCGGTCACGGTGAGAATGCCCTGCATCGCCTCGTGCCCCGGCATGGTGCAGTGGTAGAAGTACCGGCCGGGGGTGAGCGTGACCTCGGCGGTGTGCTTGCCGCCCTGGTCGTCGCCCGGGTTGGCCAGGATGTTCAGTGTGACGTCGTTGTTGAACTCCGGGTCCGAGACGCTGAACGTGAGGGTGTGCGGCATCCCGGTGGTGTTGCCGGTCGCCGTGCTGTTCTCGAAGACGATGGTCGCCTTGCCGGCCACCGCGGTCTTCGGGGCGGACAGATAGTGGTCGATGGGGTCGCCCGCGGTCCAGGTGAGAACCTGGTCGGCCGCCGCGTCCGCGTCCGCGGGAGCCGCCGCACGGCCGTACGCCGCCGTCGAGGTCAGCCCCAGCACCATCAGGAACGAACCCAGCAGCGCGAGCCACAGTCTGGCGGGGCGGTACCGCCTTCGGGAGAGGACCGGACGATGTCTCACTGCACTGCCGCCTTCCTGGCCAGATCCTCGGCGGCCGGGGTCGGACCGCCGCCCTTGTACGTCACACGCCACAGCGCGGACTTGGAGTCGGAGGTGAAGAAGCCGCGCCCGTAGTCCAGGACGTACAGCGAACCGTCCGGGGCGAACTTCCAGTCCATCAGGTTCCGGATGCCGTCCGCACCGACCGGGATGATCTTCCGCAGCGACTCGGCGTGGGTCGGCAGGCCGCCCTTGCCGACCGTCTTCGGGTCGGTGAGCACGGCGTGCCGGGGCTGGGTGTCGTCGTAGAAGTCACCGACGAACCACTTGCCGTCCCAGTAGGAGGGCCACTTGTCGGCGCTGGTGCTCGCCGCGTCGTACCGGTAGACCGGGCCGTTCATCGTGGCCTGGCCGCCGCCCTTGAGCCAGGGCAGCAACTGCTTCTGGTCCTCGACCTTGTAGCTCGGGATGCCGTTCGCGTCGCGCGGGTAGTCCACGCCACCGCCCTGCGGCGAGTACCAGATGGTGTTGGCGGTGACCGGCGGCAGGTTCACCAGGCCGTCGTTGTTCGGCGACTCGTTCTTCGGGTGGTCGCAGTCGTACCAGCCCAGCGGCTTGGCCGGGTCGGGCAGATTGCGGTCCCGGTAGGGCTGCTTGTTGCCCATGCAGTACGGCCAGCCATGGTTGCCCGCCTTCGTGATCGCGGCGAACGTGTCGTACTTGGCCGGGCCCCAGGTGGTGGAGGGCGCGCCGGCGTCGGGACCGACCCAGCCCGCGTACAGCGTGTCCGTCGACTTGTCGACGGAGATCCGGGCCGGGTTGCGCACGCCCATCACATAGATCTCGCCGCGGGTCCTGCCGCCGCCCTCGTCGGGTTCCTCGCCGGTGAAGAGGTTGCCCGCGGGCAGTGTGTAGGTGCCGTCGTCCTCGGGGTGGATCCGCAGGATCTTCCCGTTGAGGTTGTTCGTGTTGCCCGCGGTTCGGCGGGCATCGGCGAACGAGACGCCCTTGTAATTCGGCTGCGGGTTGTTCCCGGAGTAACCGTCGCTGAAGCCGGAGGAGTTGTTGTCACCGGTCGCGATGTACAGATTGCCCTTGGAGTCCCAGGCCATCCCGCCGCCCGCGTGGCAGCAGCTGTGGACCTGTACGGGCCAGTGCAACAGCACCTTCTCCGAGGACAGATCCAGCTTGTTGCTGGACAGGTCCATGGTGAAGCGGGAGACCTGGCGCACCGCCAGCTGCTTGTCGCGGTCCAGCTTCGAGTGCGGGGTGTAGTGCAGATACACCCAGCCGTTCTTCTCGAAGTCCGGGTCCAGCTCGATGCCGAGCAGCCCCTCCTCGACCTTGATCAGTTCGTCGCCGCCGCCCTTGTTGCCGAAGATCGTCAACTCACCGGCGAGGGTGACCTTCTTGGTCTTCGGGTCGTAGACGTGGATCTGCCCCAGACCCTTGCCGATGTCCGGGTCGTTCCAGTCGGTGACGACCGGCCTGCTGCTGTCGGCGCCGCCGCGCCCGATGTACAGCACCCGTCCGTCGGGGGCGGTGACCAGGCCGTGCGGCTCGCCGATCTGGTCGTTCTGCCCCGGCTGATTGGGCTGGGTGACCCGCTCGGCCTTGTAGTTGGCGTCGATCGTCGCCTTGCAGTCGGCCTGCGAGATCCGGGTCGTCCAGTCCAGCGCGCCGCGCAGATGGTCGCGGAAGTCGGTCTCCGCGAAGCTGTCGGCGGTACCGCCCATCGCCGTGTAGAAGGACCGGCCGCCGTCGTAGTCGCGGCACCAGGAGACCGGGTGGTCCCAGCCGTTGGCACTCGCGCCGGGCTTGTAGGTGATCTCGCGGACGCGCGCCACGGTGTGCACATCGCCGGACGGGTTCTTCGTCCAGTTCAGCCACTTGTCGGGGCGCTTCCACTCCAGCGGGAGGTTCTTGGTCGCCGGATGCTGCCGGTCGCCGATCTCGACCGTCGCACGCTGTACGGCGGTCGGGCTGTCGGCGGCCGGGCGGGCGCCGACCAGGCCGGTGAACCAGTCCGAGTACGGCTCGGTGCGTGCGGCGTCATGGATGCCGAGGAAGCCGCCGCCCGCCTCCATGTACGCCTCCAGGCCGGCCTCCTGCTCCGGGTCCAGGACGTCGCCGCCGCCGGTCAGGAAGACCACGGCGTTGTACTTGCCGAGCTGCTTGCCGTTGGTGAAGACCGCCGGGTCGTCGGTGGCGACGGTCTTGAACCGGCCGGATTCCGGACCGGTGAGGCCGATCTTCTCGATCGCCGCGATCCCGGCGTCGACCGTCGGGGACTCCTCGGTGGCCGAGGCGTGGAACACCAGCACCTTGACGTCGGAGCCGCCCGGCGGCGACGGCAGGGACAACGTTGTCGCCAGGGAGCCCGGCGGCTCCGGATAAGGCCTGGCCTCGGCGGTGTTGGCGCCGAGCAGGGAAGCGGTCAGTGCGCCGGCCGCGAGGCCCGCCGCGAGTCCGCGTCGCGATCTGGACCTGTGATGTGGTGCGCGCTGCATGTGGTCACCCACCCCTCTTTGGTCACTGCAACAGCGCATGAAGCTAGACCTCTTTTCGTGGTCCGCCAATAGCTATGGCGGCAATTGCACGAACTTTGTCCTGGCTGTGGATAAACGGGAGTCCTCCGGCTACGGTGTGGCCCGTCCGGGGCGGGTCGGCGCTCCAAATTCCTTGGATCGGTGGGGAGTTCGGCATGGACAGAAGGAGCTTCAACCGGCGGCTGCTGGTCGGTGGCGGAGTGGCGGCCGCGACCGGCCTGACATCGTTGTCCCTCGGCTCGATCGACGCCAACTCGGCGGAGCCCACGCTGGATACCGCCCCGGCGGGCGGCGTGGTGCGCCATCTCAAGCTGTACGCCGAGAAACTGGCTGACGGTCAGCTCGGGTACGGCCTGGAGAAGGGGAAGGCGTCGGTACCGGGGCCGCTCATCGAGATCAACGAGGGCGACACCCTGCACATCGAGTTCGAGAACACGACGGATGTGGCGGCCAGTCTCCACGCGCACGGCGTCGACTACGACATCGCGAGCGACGGCACCCGGATGAACAAGAGCATCGTCGAACCGGGCGCCACCCGTACCTACACCTGGCGTACCCATGCCCCCGGCCGGCGCAAGGACGGCACCTGGCAGCCCGGCAGCGCGGGCTACTGGCACTACCACGACCACGTCGTCGGCACCGATCACGGCACCGGCGGCATCCGCAAGGGCCTCTACGGTCCGCTGATCGTCCGGCGCAAGGGCGACATCCTGCCGGACAAGACGATCACGATCGTCTTCAACGACATGACGATCAACAACAAGCCGGCCCACGAGAGCCCCGACTTCGAGGCCACGGTGGGGGACCGGCTCGAAGTCGTCATGATCACGCACGGCGAGTATTACCACACGTTCCACATCCACGGTCATCGCTGGGCGGACAACCGGACCGGGCTGCTCACCGGCCCCGATGATCCGAGCCGGGTCATCGACACGAAGATCGTCGGGCCGGCGGACTCCTTCGGCTTCCAGGTCATCGCGGGCGAACACGTGGGCGCGGGCGCCTGGATGTACCACTGCCATGTGCAGAGCCACTCGGACATGGGCATGGCCGGACTGCTGCTGGTCGCCAAGCCGGACGGCACCGTGCCGGGGTATGAACCGCACCACATGGCGGCCCATGGCACAGCAGCCGAGGACACGGCGAAAAACACTGCGAAGGAATCGGCGAAGGACACCACCGCGCACGATCCGGCGGCGCACGGCTCCTGACACGGCGGGTCCGCAGGGCCGGACGCCGTCGGGGCACGCACACTTCCCGACGGCGTCAGCCCTCCGCCACCTCCACAGCCGTCCCGTCCACCCCGGCTGCGCCGTCCGTTTCGTCCGCGTCGACCGCCCCGGCCGCGCCGGTGGCCAGCCGCAGCTGTTCCTCCTCGACGATGCGCCGGGCCAGAGCCCCGTCCGACACATCCACCGCGTCCGGCGTCGTCTCGGCGACGTCGCTGCGCCGTGCGTACAGATCGAACAGCCGCTCCTTGCGGGCCAGGATGTCCAGCATCCGTTCGTCGACGCTGTCGGCCGCGAGGAGCCGGTGCACCTGGACGGTCCGTATCTGCCCCATCCGATGGGCGCGGGCCACCGCCTGATGCTCCATCGTCGGCTTGATCTGCGGCTCGCAGATGATGACCACCGAGGCCGACTGCATGTTCAGTCCGACTCCGCCCGCCTGGATCTGGCTCAGCAGAACGGCATGACCGTCCACGGCAGCGAAATCGTCGATCAGCCGCTGGCGGCGGGCGGCCGGCAGGCTGCCCGACAGCGGGCCGAACACCGGTGAATCCAGGGCCTGTCCGACGGTGTGGAGCACTTCGCGGAAGTAGGAGAACACCACGACCTTCAGGCCGGTGGCCGCGGCCTCGGCCACCAGCTCGCGCAGCCGGTTCAGCTTCGCGGACGTCGCGGGACGGGCGTACGCCGCCCGGCGCATCCGCATGAAATGCCCGGCACCCACCGCCTCGCGGTAGGCGTCGAGATCCTCCGGGCTGAACTCCTCCCACTCGTCGACCTGCACCAGCGCCGGGAGTTCGGTCAGCACGTCCACCTGGTTGCGCCGCAGATAGGCCGGGGCGACCGCCCTGCGGAAGGCGAGCGAACCGGCCGCCCCATGAGTGGTGTGTATCGAGGGGGCCAGCTCCGGCTGGAGGTGACGGACCAGGCTGCGGAACTCCTCGACGCGGTTCTCCATGGGCGTGCCCGTCAGGAACAGCACCCGTTCGGTGTGCTTCGTCCAGCCGGACACGGCCCGGGAACGGCGGGTGGCGGGGTTCTTGATGTAGTGGGCCTCGTCGACCACCAGCATGCCGGGCCGGGTGCCGCAGTCCGCGGCGGCCGGCAGGGTGTGCAGGGCGTCGAACGTGGTGAGGGCGACCCCGCCGCCGCGACGCCATTCGTCGAAGGCGGACTGCCGCTCGGGGCCGTGCACCGGCAGCGTGCGCAGCGTGGAGCGGGCGCGGATCTCGCGCGCCCAGTTGATCAGCACGCTCGCCGGACAGACCACCAGGAAGTGCGTCTCGCCCCGTGCCGAGAGGTGCGCGAGCGCGGCGATGGCCTGCACGGTCTTGCCGAGCCCCATCTCGTCACCGAGGATCACCCGCTTCTGCGCGAGCGCGAACCGCGCGCCGAACGACTGGTAGCCGCGCAGCGAGACCCGCAGATGCGCGTCGTCCAGCCGCAGGCCGCGCACCCGGTCCGCCATCCCGGACGGCAGGAACCCCTCGGCCGCGTCCCGGTCCGGGCCGGAGCCGGACATCTCGGCGATCAGGCTGTAGAACTCGGCGGAGCGCAGCTCGAAATCCACCCAGGCCGCGACGTCCGACTCCGCGCCCCGCAGCAGATCGACCGAGACCTGCCCGAACAGCAGCGGCAGCTCGCGCTCGTCCGCCTCGCCTACGACGGCCCGCACCTCGGCGACCGCCTCCAGCGCCCGGGAGCGGGCCTGGCGCCGGGTGAACACCATGCGCAGCCGCCCCCGCGCCGGTCCCGCGGAGGCCAGCAGGGGTTCGAGGCGCCCGACGAGCCGGCCCGCCGCGGCCACCGCCCGCCGCACGTCGGGACCGGCCTCGACCAGCCGGTGCAGCGCGACGACCAGCGCGGTCGTGGCGTCGTCCGGGGCGTCCACGTCTATCCGGACCGCGACCGTGTCCCGCACCGCGTGGGCGATCTGCCCGGCCGCGGCCATCACCTGGTCGGCGGTCTGCGCACCGACCCCGGGGATCTGGCGCAGCTCGTAGCGACTGGCCTCGTGGACCTGGCCGACGGTGGTGAAACCGGCCTGCTCGACCGCGCCGAGCCGCAGCCGGCCCTCGGTGACGTCCTTGAGCCTGGAGGCCGGGATGGCGGCCAGCTCCCGGCGGACGAGGGAGTCGAGCAGCGGCTTCAGCGCGGTGTGCACGGCATCGACGGCGCGGGTGTGATCGGCCAGCACGGCGCGCGCCGTCTCCAGCAACCCCTCGGCCCGGGTCAGCAGCTCACGGGCGGCCCTTCCCGTGGGTGCCACGTCCTCCGTCGCTCCGGCCTGTGTCATGTACGTCCCTCTGTCCGCGCAGCCCGGCTGCCGTCCTGCCCGGCACCTGCCCCGGACGATTCCTATCGTGCCACGCGGCACCGACAGACCGGTCCGTTCAGCGCGTGTGCGGACGGCGCTCGGCCGGGGAGAGCAGCAGGACCTCCAGGGCGCGTGCACAGGAGCGGGCCTGCGCCAGGAACCAGTCGGTGCGCGCGTCCGTGATCACGGACGGGGTGGCCCGGACCGCCAGGGCGAAGCGGGCATGACCGGCGCCGTCCAGGACCGGGACCGCAAGGGTCCGCACCCCGTGCGCCGACTCGCCGTCGTTGAGCGCGTAGGCGTCGGACCGCACCTTCGCCAACTCCGCCTCCAGGGCCGCCGGTTCGACGATCGTCCGGTCGGTGAACGCGGGCAGCGGGGGCAGCGAGGACGGCCCGCCCTCGCCCGGCCGGGCCCAGGCCAGCAGGACCTTGCCGAGCGCGGTGGAGTGCAGCGGTCTGCGCAGCCCCACCTTCGGCGTCACCGAACCGCCCGCCACGATCACCGCATGCGGGCCGCTGCGCAGCGCCAGGTCGGCCGTGGCGCCGGTGCGTTCGGCGAGATCGGTCAGCTCGGGGGCGGCCAGATGAAGGCCCCGCTGGTGGTACGAGAGCCTGCCCAGCTCCGTCACCGCGGGGCCCAGCCGGTAGCGGGAGGTACGGGCGTCCTGCTCCAGGAAGCCCGCGCCGAGCAGGGTGCGGGCCAGACGGTGCGCCGTGGAGGCGGCGAGCCCGAGGCGGCGGGCGAGGTCGGAGGCGCTGAGGTCGGGGCCGTTGTCGTGGAAGCAGTGCAGCACGTCCAAGGCGCGCTGGACGGCCTGCGCGCCACCGGGAGCACGCACTGCCGCGGCCTCGGTCATATCGGTTCACTCTCCGCTCGTGAGGGGATCAGGGGCATGTGATTGCCACATTACGGGAGTTGAGAGGTGCGGATTCCTGGCCGGGAAACACTCTGTTCACATTCAATCCCACATGATGGGAAGCGAGTTGTGGGCCGGTCCGGGTCCGTGACAGTCTGCACCACGTCACCACCGACGAGCGGAAGGGAGCAGTGCCATGGCCGGCCACCGGACAGCGACCCCCGCCCACGCCGCCCCGGTCCCGCTCGCCCTGACGCTGCGCCGTCACATCGACCTGGCGCGGGTCGCCAGCGCCGCCTGTCGCTGACCGCTTCCCCCTCCGCAGAGCCCTCGACTCCGCCGCGTTCCGACACGGTCCGGGGCGCTTCGCCGTACGCGGTCCCACATCCCCGACGTACCTGCCGCGCGCCCGCCACACCGTCTCGCCGCGCGCCCCCTGCTTCGCCGACCCCTCGGGAAGACTCCATGACGTATGCCGTCCTGCCCCGGACGCTCTGGTTCACCCGCTGTCCCGTACCCACCGCGACCGGCATCGCCGCCGACCGCCGGTGGCTCACCGAAGAGTTCGCCCCCGACGGCATCGAGGTGCGCTCCCTCCAGGACGCCGCCCCCGGTGCCGACCGGGCCGCCCACTACACCCACGCCCTGCCGGGCCTGTTCCGCGAAGGCGGCAACGTACCCGCGCTGTGGGCCCGTTCACGCGGAGAGCGGACCCGGCTGATCGGCCTCACCTGGATCGAGGAGCGGCAGACCGTACTGGTCCGTCCCGGCTCCGGAATCCGGGGCGTCGAGGCGCTGCGCGGACTGCGGCTCGCCGTACCCGTGCACGACATCGCCATCGACTTCTGGCGGGCCATGGCCCTGCGCGGCTTCGAGGGCGCGCTCGCCGCCGCCGGACTCGTATGGGACGACGCCACGTTCGTCGACGTACCCGCCGCCGGACACCGGGGCCAGTGGGGCGCCGAGCTGGCGGCGCTGCGGCGCGGCGACGTCGACGCCGTCTACGTCAAGGGCGCCCTGGCCGTCGAGGCCGCCCGGCAGGCCGGTGCGGAGGTCGCCGTCGAACTCGACGAGCTGGCCGACCGCCGGTTCCGCGTCAACAACGGCACCCCGCGTCCCATCACCGTCCACCAGCAGCTCCTCGACGACCACCCCGGCCTCGTCGACCGCTTCCTCGCCGTCCTGCTCAGGGCCGCCGACTGGGCCGCCGAACAGCCCGCCGAGGTCGCCCGGATCCTCGGCGCCGAGACCGGCGCCGGCGCCGAGGGCGTCGCCGGGGCCTACCGGCCGGGCACCCATCTCACCCTCCACCCCGATCTCTCCCCGGACCGCCTGACCCTGCTCGCCGAGCAGGAGGCCGGGCTGCGCGCCCACGGCTTCCTGCCCCAACCCGTCGACATCACGGCCTGGGCCGACCCCGAGCCGCTGCGCCGCGCCACCGAACTGGCCGCCTCCCGCCCCGCCCACCGCGCCTTCGCCCCTGAGTTGTGAGGACCCACGACACCATGCACCTTCCCCGACCACTGCGCACGGCCGCCGCCCCCGCGCTCCTCACGGCCACCGCACTCCTCGCCCTCACCGCCTGCGGCTCGTCCGAGGCCGACAGCGGCTCCGGCGCCGGGGGCACGGTCGAGATCCGCATCCCCGACCCCGGCAACTCCGGAGTGCTCGCCCTCGGCAAGAAGGACGGCAGCCTCGACAAGGCGCTCGCGAAAGCCGGTGCCAAGGTGCGCTGGACCGGCAGCGCCGGACCCTTCGCCCCGGCCGCCCAGGCGATGAACGCCGACCAGCTCGACATCGCCACCGGCTCCATCACCTCCGGCATCACCTCGCTCGCCCAGCGCCCCGGCTTCAAGTTCTTCACCGCCGTAGACCCGGACGCGGCCGGCGAGGGCATCCTCGTCAAGAACGGCTCCGGCATCGGGTCGGTCGCCGACCTGGTCGGCAGGAAGGTCGCCGTCAACCAGGGCGGCACCGGCGAATACCTGCTCCTGAAGGCACTCGCCAAGGCCGGCATCCCCGCCGACAAGGTCAAGCGGGTATATCTGCGGCCCGACCAGACGGCCGCCGTGTTCAACGCGGGCAAGGTCGACGCCTGGGCGGTCTGGGCGACATACGCCGTGGCCGAGATCGGCAGCGGCAAGGCCCACTTCGTCGCCGACGGCGCCGCGATCGGCTCCGACAACTACAGCCTCAACGCCGTACGCACCGGCTTCGCCGAGCAGCACCCCGGGGTCGTCAAGGCGCTCTACCGGTACCTCCACGACGCCAGCGCCAAGGAGAAGCAGGACCCGGCCGCGTACCTGAACGTCTTCACCGACGTCGGGCCGACCGCCGTCACCGGGAAGGCGAAGGAGGTCCAGACCGCATTCACCCGCAAGGGCGGCACGGTCGACCCCATCGGGCCCGAGGACATCGAACGCTTCGAGGACGTCGCCGGCTTCTACGCCGAGCAGAAGGTCACCCCGGACAAGGTCGACGTCGCCGCCAGCCTCCTCGACATCGAGAAGCTGAAATGAGCGGGACCACCCTGCACCCGGGCCTCGTCCGGCCCCGCCCCCAACGGCGCAGGGCCCGCAGCCGGACCCGCTCCGCGACCGTCCGGGCACTCGGCCCGCTCGCCCTCCTCGTCCTGTGGTGGGGGGCTTCCGCCACCGGCGTCCTCACCTCCGACGTACTCGCCTCACCCGCCGAAGTGCTCCGCGCGGTGGGGGAGTTGTGGGGCAACGGGCAGCTGCCCGACGCACTCACCACCTCCCTCACCCGCTCCGGCCTCGGCCTCCTCATCGGGCTTGCCGCCGGACTCGTCCTCGGCATCACCACCGGATTCACCCGCCTCGGCGACGAACTCCTCGACTCCTCCATCCAGACCCTGCGCACCATCCCGTTCCTCTCCCTGGTGCCCCTGTTCATGGTCTGGTTCGGGATCAACGAGACCGCGAAGATCCTCCTCATCGCCGTCGCCACCACCTTCCCGATGTACGTGTCGACATCGAGCGGGGTACGCAACACCGACCCCAAACTCGTCGAGGCCATGCGCAGCTTCGGCATGGGCCGCTTCGCCCTCGTACGCGAAGTCGTCCTCCCCGGGGCCCTGCCGTCCCTGCTCGCCGGACTGCGGCTCTCCATGACACTCAGCGTCATCGCCCTGATCGCCGCCGAGGAGATCAACGCCACGGCCGGCATCGGCTATCTGATGTCCCAGGCACAGAGCTACGCCCGCACCGACATCCTCGCCGTCTGCATCCTCGTCTACGGGCTGCTCGGGCTCACCGCCGACATGGTCGTACGGCTGCTGGAGAGCGTACTGATGCCCTGGCGCACCCCACAGGGAGCCACCCGATGACCGACCCCACCCCTCGACCGGCCGTACGTGTGAGGGAACTGCGACGAGTCTTCGGCGACCGTGCCGTGCTCGACGGCCTCCGGCTCGACATCGCACGGGGCGAGTTCGTCGCCCTGCTCGGCGCGAGCGGCAGCGGCAAGACGACCCTGCTGCGCATCCTGGGCGCGCTCGACGGAGCCGACGGCGGAGAGGTCCTCGTCCCGGAGGCCCGCACCGTTGTCTTCCAGGAGCCCCGCCTCGTGCCGTCGAAGAAGGTCCTCGCCAATGTGACGGTGGCCCTGCCGCGCGGCCGCGCCGGACACGGGCTGCGGGCCCTGGCCGAGGTCGGCCTCGAACGGCACGCCGACGCCTGGCCGGCCACCCTCTCCGGCGGCGAGGCGCAGCGCGTCGCCCTCGCCCGCGCCCTGGTCCGCGAACCCGAACTGCTGCTGCTCGACGAGCCGTTCGCCGCACTCGACGCCCTGACCCGGCTCAGGATGCAGGACCTGGTGGGCGAGCTGTGCCGCAAGCACCGGCCCGCCGTCCTCCTCGTCACCCACGACGTGGACGAGGCGGTACGGCTCGCCGACCGGGTCGCCGTACTGCGCGACGGCCGGCTCGTCACCGACGAACCGGTCACCGTCGACCGGCCGCGCGACCCGGGCGACCCCGCCTTCGGAGCACTGCGCCGACGCCTCCTCGACGACCTCGGCGTCGAGACGGCCCCGCACCGCCCCTCAACCACCCCCGAACGTACCGAAGTCGGAGTGATCTGAATGACCATCACCATCGGTGTGCACAGCAGCAACCCGTCCCTCTACCACCTGTACCACCTCACCCGGCTCGGCCTCGCCCAGGAGGAGCTGGCCCCGCTCGGCGAGAGCGTCGTCTTCCACCCGTACACCAACGGCGTCCGCACCGGCGAACTCCTCAGCCGCGGCGTCATCGACTTCGGCGGCACCGGCTCCACCCCGCCGGTCACCGCCCAGGCCGCCGGACACGACATCGTCTACACCGCCGTCTCCGCCCCGCGCCCCGGACACGGCGCGCTCCTGGTCCCCGAGGACAGCCCCGTACGGACGGTAGCCGATCTCAAGGGCGCCACCGTCCACCTCGCGATCGGCTCCTGGCAGACCCACCTCGTCGCCAAGGCGCTCGACGACGCCGGGCTCTCCTACGCCGACGACATCACCGCCGTACGCGGCGGCGACGACAGCGAGGAACTGCTGCGCACCGGCGCCATCGCCGCCTGGGTGGCCCAGGGCGCCCAACTGGCCGCGGCCCGCCGCACCGGCGGGCTGCGCACCCTGATCCGCACCGGCGACGTCATCACCGACCGCTCCGTCTTCTTCGCCCGCCGCGACCTGGCCGAGAGCCGCCCCGAGGTCATCGAGGCGCTCACCCGCGCCCTCCGGCGTGCCGACGACTGGGCGGCGGCCCACCCCCGTCGGGCCGCCGAGATCGCCGCCGCCGACCTCGGCGGAACCGCCGACGACTGGGAGACCGCGCTGCGCACCCTGCCGTGGAAGATCGAGCCGGTCACCGACGCCTTCATCGCGGAGCAGCAGGAAGCAGCCGACATCTTCCACCGCACCGGCTTCATCGACCGTCCGGTCACCGTCGCCCACGCCCTCGCCGGCGGCGAAGGTGCCGGCTCCGGTGCGGACAAGGCGGTATGACGACATGGCGACCGAAGTCCTCTGGTACGTCATCCCGCGCGAAGGTGCCTACCCCTGGGAGCCCGAGGGGCGGCGGCCGGTCGACCTCGGCTACCTCGCCCAGCTCGCCGGCACGGTCGAACGCCTCGGCTACAGCGGTGCGCTGCTCGCCACCGACCTGTACGACGTCTGGCCGCTCGGCAGTGCGCTGGCCGCCTCCACCAGCACCGCGTTCAAGCCGCTGCTCGCCGTCCACCCCGGACTGATCTCGCCCACCCTGCTGGCCAAGATGGCCCTCAGCTTCGACAACCTCTTCGGCGGCCGGCTCCGCTTCAACGTCGTCAACGGCTCCACCAAGTCGCTCCAGGAGTATGGACTCCACGTGGAGCACGACGAGCGGTACGAACTGAGCGCCGAATACTGGTCGATCGTGAAGCGGCTCACCGCCGGTGAGGTCTTCGACCACAAGGGCCGCTTCTACGACCTGAAGAACGCGGGCGCGTCCTTCAGGGAGCTGCGGCCGGTCCAGGATTCGCACATCCCGCTCTGGTTCGGCGGCTCGTCCGCTCCCGGGATCGAGATGGCTGCCGAGCACGTCGACGTCTTTTTGACCTGGGGCGAACCCCCGCACCTGCTCAGGGAGAAGCTGGACAGGGTCCGGGCGCGGGCCGCCGCGTACGGCCGCACGCTCAGGATCGGGCTCCGGCTCCACCTCATCGTCCGGGACACCGAGGACGAGGCCTGGGCGGCGGCCGACCGGCTCCTCGATGTGACGAGCGAGGCGACATACGCCCGGCAGCTCGGCGACCGGGCGGGGGAGGACGGCGTGGGCTGGCAGCGCCAGTTCCGCCAGCACGGCGGCAAGGTCCCGGCGCACGCCCGGGAGCTGGAGACGCACCCCAGCATGTGGCCGGGGATGAGCCTGTTCCGACCGGGGCCGGGCACCGCGGTCGTCGGCTCGACGGCCCAGGTCGTCGAGCGCCTGAAGGAGTTCGAGGAACTGGGCGTCGACACGTTCATCCTCTCCGGCAACCCGCTGCTGGAGGAGGCCTACCGGGTGGCGGAAACGGTGCTTCCGGCACTGGGCATCACCCGCTGACCGGGTCCGGCGACGGAACCGGCGGCCGGGGAGCGGGAGCGCGGGCGTGCCCCCGCTCCCCGGCGGCCGGGCCCCGCTCAGCGGGAGACGCGGTGTGTGCCGGGGCCGACGCTCCCCTGGAGTACGGGTGGACGGCATGGACTCGGAGACGCGGTGTGTGCCGGGGCCGACGGCGAAGACAGCGCAGCCGTCCTCATCCGTCTCACCGATCACCGCGACCGATGTCGAACACCGACCAGTCCGTTCCGCCGCGCTCACGGACATGGATGCGCGGCCCCCGGCAGACCAGGCTCCGGCCCGCCAGGGCCCGGCCGTCGGGCCGGACCAGCCGTGCCGCCCCCGGCTCCGGTTCGACCGTGTGCTCCGTGATCCTGCCGTATGTCAGCACGTCGTCGAGATCCAGGAAGGCCACCCGCCCGCCCTCCAGCGCGAGGCCGCTGACGCGGCGCACCCGGGTGGTGCGCAGCCGCACGGAGCCGTCGGCCCCGACCTCGATCAGGGGATGGTGCATGTACGGGCACGCCCACGCCGTCGTGCCGTGGACGTTGAGGGCGAGACAGTCCGACATGTCCAGCGGTCCGGGCCCCGGGCTGAACGACCACAGCGGTTCGCCCGTGCTGCTCCAGCGCCGCAGACCGGGGTGGCTCAGCGGATCGTCGCCGTACACCCCCTCGTCGGAGTGGCCGACCCACAGGGCACCCGAGGTGTCGGTCAGCAGATGCCCGATCGCATCGCCCACCCGGAACGTCCACGACGAACGCCCGAGCGCGTCGAAGACCTGCACGTGGTGGACGCGGGGCTTGCTGCGGGCCTCCGCGAGCACGAAACCGCCGTCGGGCAGGGCATCGAGCCGGGGCCGGTACAGCCGGACCGCGCCGAGGTGGGTCTCGTACACATCGCCCCGGTCCGCGGTGACGACCAGGGCCTCGTACGGATCGGCCGGTCCCGGCCCGGGGGCGGCTTCGGTCAGCAGCCAGTGCGTGCGGCCGTACGCGTCGACGGTGCTGTGCAGAAGGTGCAGCCGGCCGTATGCGCGCGGCAGGCGGGCGTACTCGGTCAGGCGGACGGATTCCATGGTGCTCCTCGGCTTGTGCGCGAACGGTCGGCTGCGGGCATGCGCAGGACCGGCGGCGCGTTCGCCGAGTGCCGGATCGGGGGGCGCCTACGCGGCATGGGCCTTTCTGGTGGTCATGGGGGAGATCATCCACGGGAACGGTGCCTGCGGGCAATCCCCCGCACACGGCGCGGGGCGAGGACCGGCCGTCCGCGGGCCGCCTCCGTACGGCCCACCGCGACGCCGCCACCGCGCCGGGCGCGGGCTGCGGTGCCCGGTGCCCGGTGCGAGACTCGGAACGTCGGGAAGGACTCCCGTGCCGCACGGCACAAGCACCGTCGAAGGAGCCGGCCATGCTCACCACCCGTTACGTCGACGGAGCGCCCAACTGGACCGATCTGGGCACACCCGATCTCGACGGGGCCGTCGAGTTCTACACCGGCCTCTTCGGCTGGGAGTACGTGGCCGGCGGCCCGGAGACCGGCGGCTACGGCGTGTTCACGCTCGACGGGAAGACGGTCGGCGGCGCGATGACGGTCACCGAGGAGCAGGCCGGGCCGTCCTGGTCGGTGTACTTCCGGTCGTCGGACGCCGACGCCACGGCGTCCGCGGTCGAGCGGGCCGGCGGCAGCGTACCGTTCGCCCCGATGGATGTCCTGGACTTCGGCAGGATGGCCGGATTCAAGGACCGGGCAGGGGCCTTTTTCGGTATCTGGCAGCCCAGGGAGAATCCGGGCCTGGGCGCCGTGGGCGTCCCCGGAAGCCTGTGCTGGGCCGAGCTGTACACCCCGGACGTGCCCGCGGCCGCCGCGTTCTACAACGCGGTCCTCGGATGGGAGAGCGTCCGGGTGCCGTACCCCGGGGGCGGCGGTTCCTACACGGTGATCCGGACCGGCGGTGGGGGCGAGGAGGCGGGTTTCGGCGGCTTCGTACCGCTGAACACGGTGCCGACGAGGGCGGTGGCCGGGCCGCACTGGCTGCCCCGCTTCGAGGTGGAGGACTGCGACGAGGCGGTCGCGGACGTGGAGCGGCTGGGCGGCAGGCTGACCCTGGAACCCACGGAGATGGAAGGTGTGGGAAGGTTCGCCGATGTCGCCGATCCGGACGGGGCCGAATTCTCTCTGATCAAGAGCGCGCCGCCGCAGAGCTGACCGGAAGTCATCGGCGCGCCGCATTGATGAAGCGTTGATCGGTCGTTTATCGCCACCGGGCACTGTGGACCGCATGCTGATCAACACCGCGGCCGACCCCGCACTCGCCTGGCAGGAGACTGCGCTGTGCGCCCAGGCGGGGCCCGAGTTCTTCTTTCCCGCCCCCGGCAGCTCCACCCGTGAGGCCAAGCAGCTCTGCAACGCCTGCGAGGGGCGCGAGGCGTGCCTGGAGTACGCCCTCGCCAACGACGAGCGCTTCGGCGTATGGGGCGGGCTGTCCGAGAAGGAGCGGGACCTGCTGCGCAGAACCGGTCGCGACTGAGGGTCATCCGTTCGGATCGGGACACGGCGATCCCAGGTCCGAACACGCTCTGCCCGTGGGACGATTCGGACCTCCGCACACCCGTTGCGGCGTTCGTGCGAGCCACGAGGGGATCCGGGTTGAGCGAGTACGACTACATCGTCGTCGGAGCGGGATCGGCCGGCTGTGTGCTGGCCGCGAGACTCTCCGAGGACCCGACGGTCAGGGTCGCGCTCCTGGAGTCGGGCGGGCGTGACCGCAAACCGGGGATCCGTATCCCGGCCGCCTTTCCGAAGCCGTTCGGGGCGGCGTACGACCGGGACTTCAGTACGGTGGCGCAGTCGGCCCCGGGCGGCCGCGAACTGTACCGGCCGCGTGGCCACACACTCGGCGGATGCTCATCGATCGACGCGATGATGTGGGTGCGCGGCCACCGCGACGACTACGAAGCCTGGGCCGGGACGGCCGGCGACGACTGGTCGTACGACGCGCTCGCCCGCTACTTCAGGCGCGCGGAACGGTGGACCGGCGACACCGCGGACGGCACGGTGTACGGCACCGAGGGCCCGCTGTTCATCTCGCCGCCCCGTGACCCGAACCCGCTCACCGACGCCTTCCTGGACGCCTGCCAGGACGATGACCTGCCACTGCTGGCCGAGCTGAACGGCCCCGACCACAGCGGCTGTGCGATCGCCCCGCTCAGCCGGCGGGGCGGACGCCGCTGGAGCGCGGCCGACGGCTATCTGAAACCGGCCGGCCGCCGCCCCAACCTGGACGTGCTGACCGGCGTCCGGGTCCGCGCCCTCGCCCTCGAAGGCGCCCGGGCCGTCGGTGTGATCACCGGGAACGCCTTGGGCGCGCCGGTGATCACCGCCCGCCGCGAGGTCGTCCTGAGCGCGGGGGCCATCGGCTCGCCGTATCTGCTGCTCCGCTCCGGCATCGGCGACCCCGGCCGGCTGCGCGAGGCGGGCATCGAGGTGCGCGTCGAGTCCCCGGACGTCGGCCGCCACCTCCAGGACCATCTCTCGTTCGCCGTGACGATGCTCTGCCCCCGGCCGGTCAGGCTGACCGGGGCCGACAGCCCGGCCGACGTGGGCCGCTTCCTGCTGGCCCGTCGCGGGCCGCTCACCTCGAACCCTGCCGAGGCGGTCGCCTTCGTCCGCAGCACACCGGAACTGGCCGCCCCGGACCTCGAACTGATCTTTGCCCCGGCGCCGTTCATCAACCACGGTCTGACCGCCCCGACCCAGCACGGGGTCACCATCGGGGTGGTGCTCCTCCAGCCCGAGAGCGCGGGCCGGATCACGCTGAACGCGAAGGAGCCGGACCCGAAGGACGCGGATTCCGGCTCCGGACCCGCGGCCGACCCGGGGCTCCGGATCGACCCTGGCCATCTGACCTCCGAAGCCGATCTCGGCCGTCTGATCGCCGGGGTCCGCCGTGCCGAGTCGCTGCTGGCGAGCCCCCGGCTCGGCGCGCACGCCTCCGGCCCGATGGGCGGGTACCCCGGCCCGGTCGACGATGCCCGTCTCGCCGAGGCGATCCGTAGCGGTGCCGAGACGCTGTACCACCCGGTCGGCACCTGCCGCATGGGCGAGGACCCGGCCGCCGTGACCGATCCGCGGCTGCGGGTGCGCGGAGTGGCGGGGCTCCGCGTCGTCGATGCCTCCGTGATGCCGCGGATCACCCGTGGCCACACCCACGCACCGACGGTCGCGATCGCCGAGAAGGCGGCGGAACTGATCCGGGAGGACGCGCGGCGGCCGGTCGTGCCATGACGCGGGGGCCGGGGCCGGGCCACCTCACCGGCCTGGGACGATGCCGGTATGAATGATCACGACCGGGACAGTTCACTCGCGGCGGCCGTACGGCTGCGCGCCGAGGGCCACCGGGAGGAGGCACGGCAGCGACTGCTGGCACTCTCCGCCGAGTTCCCCGCGGACGCGGAGATCGCCTACCAGACCGCCTGGGCCCACGATGTGCTCGGGCTGGAGGCCGAGGCGGTGCCGTTCTACGAACGCGGGCTCGGCGGGAGCGGGCTGTCGGAGGAGGACCGCCGGGGCGCGCTCCTCGGCCTGGGGAGCACGTACCGGGTGCTCGGGCAGTACGAGAAGGCCGTGGAGGTGCTGCGCGGCGGTGTCGAGCGGTTCCCGGACGACGGGGCGCTACGGACGTTTCTCGCCATGGCGCTGTTCAACACCGGGGAGCACCACGAGGCCATGCGGCTGCTGCTGGAACTGCTCGCCACCAGCAGCACGGATCCGTATGTGCGTCAGTACCGGGCGGCCATCGAGCACTACGCGCGGGACCTGCACGAAACGGTGTGACACGAATCGATGGGAGATCCGGCAGCCCCAATCCCCCGCCGGGGGACCGGGGCTGCCGGATCCCGGGGGCCGTCAGGCGCCGGCGCGCGCGGCCATCCGCGCCTTGCGGGCGGCCAGCTTCTCGTCGAACTTCGCCGCCTCGCTGTCCAGACCGCCCATGTACAGGCCCAGCTCCTCCTGCGCCTTGAGGCCCTCGGGGCCCAGGCCGTCGATGGAGAGGACCTTCAGGTAGCGCAACACGGGCTGGATCACGTCGTCGTGGTGGATGCGCATGTTGTAGATCTCGCCGATCGCCATCTGCGCGGCGGCCCGCTCGAAGCCCGGCATGCCGTGACCGGGCATCCGGAAGTTGACGACGACATCGCGCACCGCCTGCATCGTCAGGTCCGGGGCGAGCTCGAAGGCCGCTCCGAGGAGGTTGCGGTAGAAGACCATGTGCAGGTTCTCGTCGGTCGCGATCCGCGCGAGCATGCGGTCGCAGACCGGGTCGCCCGACTGGTGGCCGGTGTTGCGGTGCGAGACACGGGTGGCCAGCTCCTGGAACGCGACGTACGCCACGGAGTGCAGCATCGAGTGACGGTTGTCCGACTCGAAGCCCTCCGCCATGTGCGCCATCCGGAACTGCTCCAGCTTGTCCGGGTCGACGGCCCGCGAGGTGAGCAGGTAGTCCCGCATCACGATGCCGTGCCGGCCCTCCTCGGCGGTCCAGCGGTGCACCCAGGTGCCCCAGGCACCGTCCCGGCCGAAGAGGGAGGCGATCTCGTGGTGGTAGCTCGGGAGGTTGTCCTCGGTCAACAGGTTCACCACCAGGGCGATCTTGCCGATGTCGGTGACCTTGGACTGGTCGGCCTGCCAGGCCTCACCGTCCTCGAAGACGCCGGGGAAGTTCCGTCCGTCGGAGAACGGCACGTACTCGTGGGGCATCCAGTCCTTGGCGACCTTGAGATGGCGGTTGAGCTCCTTCTCCACCACCTCTTCCAGGGCGTACAGCAGCTGGGCGTCGGTCCACGCCTTGGGGCTGCCGAGGTGGGGAGCGGTGATCGTCACGGGGAACTCCTGGGGACGGGAGAATTACCTACGGATACGTAGGTTACGAGACCGTAGGTTAAAGCGGCGGTAAGGCCACCGCCAAGCCCGCCCTCGCGATGCCCGGTTACGTAACGTTATGTACGCAGGTCCCGGGGCGGACGTGGGTCCGTGAAAGGGATTCGGTGCGGCGCGCTGCGGGGGAGGCGCGCCGGTGGATTCCGGTCGGCCGGCGACCGGCCGGCCCCCGGCCGGGGAGCGCTCAGAGCTGTCGGCGTACTCGGAGCGGACCATCGCGGGGGCGCGGGCACGGTCGGGGAGTGCGGTCAGAGCAGGTGGTCCGCCGCGCCGGACTTCACCGCGGAGATCAGCGCCCGCAGCGCCTCCACGGAATCGCTGACATAGGCGGTGGCGTCCGTGGTGGAGCCGATGTAGGCCCTGCCCTGGTCGTCGAGTCCGAAGCGGAAGCAGTTGGCGCCCTCGCTGCAGAAGGCTTCGTCCCAGCAGATATCGGTCATGGTCGCTCCTCAGAGGTCCTGGGCTATGGATCGGATGAAGTCGCGCGATTCCTCGACGGGCAGCGCGAGAGTGCGCAGGCGCTCCAACAGGCCGCGATAGCGGCGCAGTTGCATGTCGGAGTCCAGCAGCATCGAACCATGCGAGGAATCGAGCTGCACGGTGTCGAGCTGCGGCACCGCGGCGCCCACATAGGTGAACGACTGTCCGGCGCCCGGGAAACCGCCGGCCGTGAACGGGATCACCCGGACCGTGATCCGGTCCCGCTCGGACTGCCCGAGGATGTGGTCCAGTTGGGCGCGCGCCACCTTCGGGCCGCCGAACTGCATGCGCAGTGCCGCCTCGTGGACCACCGACTCGTACATCGGCGGACGGTCCCGCTCCAGCACCTCCTGGCGGCGCAGCCGAAGCGACAGCCGGGCCTTCAGATCGGGTCCGGGCAGTGGCGGATCGGCCGTGTCGAAGACCGCCCGCGCATGCTGCTCGGTCTGCAGGAGGCCGGGGATGTGCGTGGTGGTGGAGGTCGTCAACTCCACTGCGTGGTATTCGAGTTCGGCGATGTCGAGCAGCCCCGGCAGCAGCAGTCCGCGGTGTTCCTCCCACCAGCCCCTGGCGCGTTCCTGGGCCATCTCGGCGAGCAGGTCGATCAGGCCGGTGTCCGGGCAGCCGTAGTTGAAGGCGAGGGTGCGGACCCGTTCGGCGCTGATGCCGAACCGCCCCGATTCGATGTTCGGGATGCGGGTGCGGTCGACGCCGAGCAGCGCGGCGGCCTGCTGCACCGGCATGCCCGACTGCTCGCGCAGTTTGCGTAGTTCGTACCCGAGTCGCTGCTGCCGGGCGGTCGGGGTGCTTCTGGGCGGCAAGGTGTGGTCCCTTCCGGGGGCTGGGAGTGAAATGACCGGAACCGCACAAGTAGTAGCACTGTGCTCCAGGGTGCGCTACGGTCGGTAGCGCAAGTCTCACACGGGGCGACCGCGCCTATGTGTGATCGTCACCACAATTACCGAAATGTGAGCATCTTGATGAAGGGCGCACTGCGTTGTCTTCCGTCCGTCACACCTGCCGGACCCCACCCACCGGTGGCGGACAACCTGAGTTATTCGTTCGCACTGCCCGGCGGCGCCTTCTGCGCCGGCCTCGCACGCGGCGCCGTGGGTGACCTGCTCTCCCGGCACGGCCTCGCCGACCTCCGGGAGACGGCCGTGCTCGCCGCCTCGGAACTGGTCGCCACCGCCTACCGGTTCACCCCGGACCGGGAGATGCTGCTGCGGGTGCACTGGCAGTTCGACGCACTCCGCATCACCCTCTACGACCAGCACCCCTCCCACGGCTCGGCCATGAAGTCCGAGGAATGCCGCGAGCGCCGCAGCGACAGCATGTGGCTGCTGGCCGCCGCGGTCGACGCGCACGGCGGGGACTGGGGGCTGGCGCCCGCGCTGACACCGTCCGGCGGCTGCAAGGCCTGGGCCTTACTCCACAGCTGACGCCCCGCCCGTACGGCCTGCCCGCCCAGAGGCCGGCCCGCCCCGCCGGACGAGAGGTCTCAGCAGGGACCGCCGAGCAGATCGGTCAGAGCGCGGTCGAGATCCAGGAACCGGTGTTCGTCGCCGACGGGCACCATTTCCTGCGCCCGCTCCAGAAAACGGCGCAACTCCGCCGTGCGGACGTGCACCATCGCGATTCCCTCGGCGGCATGGAACTCCAGGACCGTACGCTCGTAGCCGAACGGCCTGACGCGTACGTCCCCGACACCGGCCGCCCCGTCCATCCCCGCCGCCAGCAGCTCACGCGAGAACTCCCAGGCGACCTCGGTGCCCTCCAGGGTCGCCGGGGCCGGAAACGCCATGCGTACGGCGAACGGATCCTTCGGGTCGTAGTGCAGAGTGGCGGGAAGAGTCTCCATCCGCGGTGCGGATGCGACCATGCGGGCCTGCACGGACTGCTCGATAACTGTGGACAAGACCTGCTCCCTTTCTCGGCCAGATGAACGGTTCCCGGCACTGATACAGACGAGGGAAGTCCCTCATCCGTGCACCGGAAGGTGGCGTGAGCTGTATCACCGCCCGCCGCCGCGCCCGGCGCCCGGCCGCTTCACGGCGGCGCGCCCTGGACTGGGCGCAACGCGTGGGCTAGCTTCCAGCGCCATGAGGGTCAAGGGGAAGACGAGACGACTGATGTCATGGGGGCTCTGTGCGGCGGCGCTGACCGCGGCACTGGCCACACCGGCAGCCGCGGCGACACCGTGGGAACACCAACGGCCCGGCGAACGACCGGCCTGGACGCTCACCGACACCGGAACGGACGCCCGCTTCCGCGGCCTCGCCGCCGTCAGCCGGCGCACCGCCTGGGTCGCGGGCACCGGGGGGACGGTGCTGCGCACCTCTGACGGAGGCAGGCACTGGCGCGATGTGTCACCGCCCGGCGCGGCCCGGGAGGCGCTGGAGTTCCGCGACATCGAAGCGTTCGACGGCAGACGTGCGGTGGCCCTGGCCATCGGGGAGGGCGAGGCCTCCCGGGTGTTCCGCACGGACGACGGGGGAGCGACCTGGACGGAGTCGTTCCGCAACACCGACGCGCGCGCCTTCTACGACTGCCTCACCTTCTTCGACAGCCGGCACGGACTGGCGATGAGCGATCCCGTGGACGGCAAGTACCGGATCCTGTCCACCTCGGACGGCGGCCGGAACTGGCGGGTGCTGCCCGACACGGGCATGCCGCGGGCCCAGCCCGGTGAGGCGGGATTCGCCGCAAGCGGCCAGTGCCTGGTCTCGTCGGGCCCCCGGGACGTCTGGCTCGCCACCGGAGGCGCCGCCACCGCACGGGTGCTGCACTCCGCCGACCGCGGGCTGACCTGGACCGCGACCGAATCGGCCATCCCCGCCGGCGATCCGGCCCGCGGCGTCTTCGGACTCGCCTTCCGAGACCGCCACCACGGCCTCGCGGTCGGCGGCGACTACCGTGCCGGAGAGCCGTCGCCGAACGCCGCGGCCACGACGGGCAACGCGGGCCGCACCTGGCAACAGGCCGCCACCCCGCCCAGCGCCTACCGCTCGGGCGTCGCCTGGCTGCCGCACAGCAGGTCCGGCGCCCTGGCGGTCGGTCCGACCGGCACCGACCTCACGACGGACGGCGGCCGCACCTGGCGCACGGTCGACACCGGCTCGTACGACACCGTCGACTGCACCCCGGACGGCGGCTGCTGGGCCGCGGGAGAGAAGGGCCGCGTGGCACACGCGGGACAGCGTCCGGCCCGGTAACCGGCCACCACGAGTCCGCACGGTTCCCCGCTGCCCGCCCGCACCGTCGGGCAGCGGGGCGGCCTGCCCACAGCTTCGGCCGGGGTCCGGCCTCAGGCAAGGAGCCGGCACAGCCGGGCGGCTTGCCGCTCGGCCGTTCCCGGCGGGTTGCGGGGATGGCGAGGGTCGTCGAAGGACAGCAGGAACAACCAGACGAGCGCCAGCAGCCTGCGGCATTCCGGCAGCCGCGCGCGTTCGGCGGCGGTCAGGTCGAACCGATCGAGGAACGCCGCCACATCGAGGGGCGGGCCGATCCAGCCGGACACGTGCTCCGTGATCTCCGCCAGCTCGAAGGGCCGGTCGCTGAGGCCGGAGTCCTCGAAGTCGACGACCCGCACACGAGCGCCGTCCCACAGATAGTTGGCGAGGTTGCCGTCCCCCGGACCGAAGACCACCGGGACGTCCGGCCGACCGGCCCGGTCCATGCCCGAGCGGGACAGCCAGGCAAGGCCGCGGTCCATGGCCTCGCCCACCTCGCCGCCGACTCGCGGGCGAGTCCGCGGTACCCAGGCGTGGATCCGGGCGACGAGCCGCTGTTGCCGGCCGGGCCGGACGGGGACCTCGGACAGGACGTCGAGCGGCACGGCCGCGTACAGCTCGTCCGCGGCCGCTGCCAGAGCCGCCAGCCGCCGGTCGTCGAGCGGCTGTCCGCGCAGCGGCTCGCCCGGCACGCGGGACATCACCACCACCGGTTCCTCCGCTGCGAGATCCACGCTGTGCGGGACGGGGGCCAAGTCCGGTGCGTACGCGGCGAGAAGCCTCAGCGCGCGCCACTCCCGCTCGCACTCTCCGTGACTGTCACGCCGGAACGTCTTGATCACGCGGTCGGACCGGAGATCGACGGCGTGCGTACTCCACGGCACGGAAGCCCACCCTGTTCCGAGTGCCCGCTATCCGGGCAACTGCTGGCGGTGCGGGGCGAGTTCGTCCGAGGTCTTCGTCGCGATGAACTCGGTGATGCGGTACGCGCACACGCCCCGGACCGAGAAGGGGTCCTCCGAAACGATCCTCTCGATCCGCGCACGATCGTCCCCGACGGCCAGGATCACCCCGCCGTCGCGCGGGTTCTTGCGGCCCGACGCGATGAACACCCCCGCCGCGTACTGCGCGTCCAGCCAGACGACATGGTCCGGGAGCAGTTCGTCGACGCGCTCGACGGGGGCGGTGTAGGTCAGTTCGAGTACAAACATGATCGCCAGGCTACGGGTACGGCCGGGCCCGGCGGACCCCCGGGCCCGGCCCGTGGGCAGCACTTAGACTCGGCCGCACCATGACAAACCTTCCGATGCCCGCCGACGAGGCCGAAGCCCGAGCCGTCCAGGACACCCTGCGTTCCCGGGTGGTGCTCGACGAACCCGGCCCACCGCCCGGGACCGGGCGGGTCACGGGGGTGGACGTTGCCTACGACGACGAGCGCGATGTCGTCGTCGCGGCGGCGGTCGTCCTGGACGGGGCGACGTTCGAAGTGGTCGCCGAGACCACCGCCGTCGGCCGGATCACCTTCCCGTACATCCCCGGCCTCCTCGCCTTCCGGGAGATCCCGACCGTGCTGGCCGCGCTCGAATCCCTGCCGGTCGACCCCGGACTGGTGATCTGCGACGGATACGGCCGGGCACACCCGCGCCGCTTCGGACTCGCCAGCCATCTCGGGGTGCTCACCGGCCTCCCGGTGATCGGCGTCGCCAAGAACCCGTTCACCTTCTCGTACGAGCAACCGGGCCCCCGTCGCGGCGACTGGTCCCCGCTGCTCGACGGCCAGGAGGAGGTGGGCCGGGCGCTGCGTACCCAGGACGGCGTGAAGCCCGTCTTCGTGTCGGTCGGTCACCGCACCGGCCTGGACAACGCCTGCGCCCACACCCTGCTGCTGGCCCGCGACTTCCGTCAGCCGGAGACCACCCGCAGGGCCGACTCGCTCTGCCGGAAGACGCTGCGGGAGGCGACCGCCTGAGTACGCGGCGCGCGTGAGTACGCGTACGGATTCCGTTTGCCGATCATCACCGGCAAGCTTGTACGCATGAACGAACATCGAACGTCCACACGACCCGGCACCGTCTATCTCGCTCAGCGCCGGGTCGCGATAGGGATGACACTCGGGATGATCGCGGGAGTGGCCTGGGCCGTCTCGATGATCTGCACGCTGGTTTCCTGGGCGCTCTGAGCCCGCAGCGCACGGCCGCCCTCTCCCCGCCTGCCCGGCGGTCCGCGGCTACTTGTGCTGATCCGGCCCCTGGGCGTTGAGCAGCGCGCGCCAGGTTCCCTCGTCCCCGATCCCCGTCGCCGGCAGATTCCTGGACTCCTGGAACTCCTTGAGCGACCGCATGGTCGAGAGGGTGTACGTACCGGTGCTGTCGGTCGGCACTCCGGCGTGGTGCAGCAGGTACTGCACCGCCGTGATGGCGTCGGGCTTCGTGGTGCGCGAGTCGACCGTGACGATCAGCAGCGGCCAGGTGTCCTTCCCGACCTTGCCGTCCGGGGTCAGACCATGTGCCGCCTGGAACTGCTTAACGGCCTCCGCCGTGGCCGGACCGAAGTCGGCGTCGACCTTCACGTCGAAGCCGTTGGCCCGCAGCAGCGACTGCACGGTACGTGCCTTCCAGAGCACATTGCCCTTGCGGGCCAGTGGCCAGTCCGTGCCTTCCGACGGCCGGTCCGACACGTGCGCCGTGGCCTTGGCATCGCTCTGTCCGGTGGCCGGCGCCAGCCACCACGCGAAGCCGCCGAGCACGAGCAGGAGGAGCGAGGCGACGGCAAGGGTCGGGTATGTGACGGGGGAGCGGTCCCACCAACGGGCCGTCGCCCCGTGCCCGTCGGCCGGTCCGGCGGGCACGGATGCCGGTCCGGGCGCGGCCGTGGCCGCCGGGCGCTTGCGGGACGGGGCCGCCCCCGCCGCCGCGTCGGCCAGGGCGCACGCCCGGGCCAGGTCGTCGGCGGGAGCCCGCAGCGCCGAGTGCAGCTGCTCGACGATCCTGCGCGGTGCGTTGGAGGCGTGGGCGGGATTCAGATAGCGCGACAGGGTGGTCTGGTCGACACCCAGCCGCTTGGCGAGGGACTGCTGAGTGGGTTTCTCGCGGCCGTCGCGGGCCGACGACTCCCACCAGTTCCTCAGCAACTCGGCGAGCGCTCGCCCGGGCTGCTCGTCACGGCCCGCCACAGTGTTGTCCGTCATGGTTCTTCCCCGACTCTCTGTGTGCATAGCCGCAGGTCAACGCCGCGCATCGGGAACGTGCCCAGGCGCGTCGACCCGCGGGACGCAGATCGTAGTGAAAGCCCCGTTCCGTACCGGACGGCCGAGGAGCGGCCGACCCGTCGGCCCTGCGGACCCGCCCCGCTCCCACCCCCTGCCAGGGGTGCTCCTGCCTGCGCATACGCGGCGGAGCGGGGAGACCCGGGCCGCGCATCGGACGTCACCCGTACGAGTGCGCCTCGCCCGGACCGGGGTCACCACAGGGACGAGCCACCTGCCCGCCCGGGACGCCCGCCGCTCAGCGGGCCGACGCGACCCGGAAGCGCAGCCCGGCCGAGCGGAGCCGCTCCAGCAGCGCGTCCCCCATCGCGGCGGCCGTGGTGACCTGACCCGAGGTCGGCGGGAGTTCGTCCAGGGCGAGGCAGAGCGCGGACTCGGCGAGCATCTTCGCCGTCTCGTCGTAGCCGGGGTCACCGCCCGAGACCTCGGTGAAGACCCGGTGCCCGCCGCCCTCGCCGACGAAGCGCACGGTGAACCAGCTGCGCCGGCGGCGCTCCGCGTCCGGCCCCTTGCCCGGCTCGTACCGGTCCATCAGCCAGGACCGGGCCGCCGGGAGCTGAGCGGCACCCAGCAGGGCGCCGACCGCGGCCGTGCCGCCGAGCGCCACGGGCAGATGGCGTACCGAGGCGAAGTGGCGGTAGCGGAAGTCGGGGCCGTACCGGGCCAGCACCCGGGCCGAGCGTTCGACGACCTGCGGGTCCAGGGTCGGCAGCGGGAGCGCCCAGGTGCCGGTCTCCGTGCTGAAGTGCGGGGTGCCGAGCAGTGCGCGGGCACGGCGGGCGACCAGCCGCGGTTCGTGCAGCCGGCGTTCCCGGGCGGCGCTCAGCATCCGGGGCCCGCGGCCCATCGCGGTGAGCGCCGAGGCGAACGTACCGCCGGAGAAGACGGCGTTGCTGCGTACGAAGCCGTCGACGGTCAGGGGGACGTCCCGCGGCAGCTGCTGGACGGTGAAGTACACCCCGAGGTCGTGCGGTACGGAGTCGAAACCGCAGGCGTGCACGATCCTGGCCCCGGTCTCGCGGGCCCGCGCGTCGTGCTCCAGGTACATCCGGTCCACGAACTCCGCCTCACCGGTGAGGTCCGCGTAGTCCGTCCCCGCCTCGGCGCAGGCCGCGACCAGCTTCTCGCCGTACCAGACATAGGGGCCCACCGTCGTGGCCACCACATGGGCGGACTCGGCCAGTTCGCGCAGCGAGTGCTCGTCCCCGGCGTCGGCGTGCAGCAGCGGGAGCTCCGCGCAGCGCGGGTCGATCGCGGCGAGACGTTCGCGCAGGCGCTCCAGCTTGGCCCGGTCGCGTCCGGCCACGGCCCAGCGGCAGCCGGAAGGTGCGTGGGCGGCGAGATATTCCGCGGTGAGGGCGCCCACGAAGCCGGTGGCGCCGAAGAGGATTACGTCAAAGGGGCGTTGTGCCCCGTTCTGCCTGTTCATGCGTGCCTCCGCGGGGCCGGCGCCGATGTGGCAGGCAGAGGTTAGCGGAGGGGGTCGTGGCGGTGTGCGGCCGGGCGGCCCCCATGGGGGAGGATCCCGGGGGAAGAACTAAGCGCTTGCTCGGCCAAAGGGGTTGTGCGGAGCGCGGCGCGTTCTTAGCATCATCGCTGTTACATCAGTTGTGTCATACCGCTGGGGGCTCGATGGCAACGACAGAGCACGGCTCGCACGGCCCGCTGTCAGGGGTGCGGGTGGTCGAACTGGCAGGCATCGGACCCGGCCCCTTCGCCGCGATGCTCCTGGCCGACCTCGGCGCCGACGTCGTCAGGGTCGACCGGCCCGGCGGTGCGGGGCTGGGCATCGACCCCGCGTACGACCTCACCAACCGCAACAAACGCTCCGTGCTCGTCGACCTCAAGGCCGAGGACGGAGCTGCCCGGGTGCTCGATCTGGTCGAGCGCGCCGACATCCTGATCGAGGGCTACCGGCCGGGCGTCGCCGAACGCCTCGGCGTCGGCCCCGCCGCCGCGCTGGCCCGCAATCCGCGGCTCGTCTACGGCCGGATGACCGGCTGGGGCCAGGACGGCCCGCTCGCCGAGCGGGCCGGCCACGACGTCGCCTACATCGCGCTCACCGGCACCCTCTCCATGATCGGCAAGCCCGGCGAGCCGCCCACCGTCCCGGCCAATCTCGTCGGCGACTACGCGGGCGGCTCGCTCTATCTCGTCGTCGGTGTGCTCGCCGCCCTCCAGCACGCCCGCACCCCCGGCGGCCGGGGCCAGGTCGTGGACGCGGCGATCGTCGACGGCGCCGCCCATCTCGCCATGATGATCCACGGAATGCTGGCGGCCGGCGGCTGGCAGGACCGGCGCGGCTCCAACCTCCTGGACGGCGGCTGCCCGTTCTACGGCACGTACGAGACCGCCGACGGCCAGTACATGGCGGTCGGGCCGCTGGAACAGCGATTCTACGAGGAATTCGGCAGGCTCCTCGGGATCGGGGACGAAGCCCCGGACCGGAGCGACATCGGCCGCTGGGAGGAGCTGCGCACCGTCGTCGCCGATCGGTTCCGGACCCGGACGCGTGCCGAGTGGACCGAGGTGTTCGAGGGATCGGACGCCTGCGTCGCCCCCGTCCTCTCGCTCCGCGAGGCGCCGCACCACCCGCACCTCGCCGCCCGCTCCACCTTCGTCGACCACGACGGGCTCACCCAGCCGGCGCCCGCACCGCGTTTCTCCGCGACCCCCGTCTCCGTACGCCGCGGACCGGCGCAGCCCGGCGCGGACACCGCGGCGGTCGCCGCCGACTGGGACGTACCCGGCATCACGAGGACCCCTGAGCAGGGTGCCGGCTGATGGTGCGGCTCGACGTGATCCCCGGCGGGCCCGCACCGGACCGGCCCATCCCCACCGTCAAGAACTGGTTCTAGGAGGCACGCAGTGCAGCGGCAGATCTTCACCGAAGAGCACCAGGCGTTCCGCGAGACCGTGCGTACCTTCCTCACCAAGGAGGTCCTCCCGCACTACGAGCAGTGGGAGAAGGACGGCATCGTCTCGCGCGAGGCATGGCTCGCGGCCGGCCGGCAGGGGCTGCTGGGCCTCGCCGTGCCCGAGGAGTACGGCGGCGGCGGCAACACCGACTTCCGCTACAGCGCCGTTCTCGCCGAGGAGTTCACCAGGGCCGGCACTCCCGGCCTCGCGCTCGGGCTGCACAACGACATCATCGGCCCCTACCTCACCGGCCTCGGCACCGACGAGCAGAAGCGGCGCTGGCTGCCCGGATTCTGCAGCGGCGAGACCATCACCGCCATCGCCATGACCGAACCCGGCGCGGGCTCCGACCTCCAGGGCATCCGCACCACCGCCGAGGACAAGGGCGACCACTGGCTGCTCAACGGCTCCAAGACCTTCATCTCCAACGGCATCCTCGCCGACCTGGTGGTCGTGGTCGCCAGGACCACCCCGGAGGGCGGTGCGAAGGGGCTCTCGCTGATCGTCGTCGAACGCGGCGCGGAGGGCTTCGAGCGGGGCCGCAACCTCGACAAGATCGGCCAGAAGTCCCAGGACACCGCGGAACTGTTCTTCAACGACGTCCGCGTGCCCAAGGAGAACCTGCTGGGCGAACGGGACGGCGCCTTCATCCATCTGATGACCAACCTGGCGCAGGAACGGATGGGCATAGCGGTCGCCGGGATCGCCGCGGCGGAACACCTGCTGGAGATCACCACGAAGTACGTCAAGGAGCGCGAGGCCTTCGGAAGGCCGCTCTCCAAGCTCCAGCACATCCGGTTCGAGATCGCAGAGATGGCCACCGAGTGCGCGGTCACCCGCACCTTCATCGACCGCTGCATCGTCGACCACTCCGACGGGACGCTCGACGCCGTGCACGCCTCGATGGCCAAGTGGTGGGCCACCGAACTGCAGAAGCGCGCGGCCGACCGCTGTCTCCAACTCCACGGCGGATACGGCTACATGGCGGAGTATCCGGTCGCCAGGGCATTCACCGACGGCCGCATTCAGACCATCTACGGCGGCACGACCGAGATCATGAAGGAGATCATCGGCCGCTCGCTGCTCGCCTGACCCCGTCGCACAACCACCCCCGAAAGGCTGCTGTCTTGAGTACCGAAGCGTTTGTCTACGACGCGATCCGCACCCCGCGCGGCCGCGGCAAGGCCAATGGCGCCCTGCACGGCACCAAGCCGATCGACCTCGTCGTCGGCCTCATCCACGAACTCCGCAGCCGCTTTCCCGGCCTCGACCCGGCGGCCATCGACGACATCGTCCTCGGGGTGGTCAGCCCGCTCGGCGACCAGGGCTCCGACATCGCCCGGATCGCCGCCATCGCGGCCGGCCTCCCGGACACCGTCGCCGGCGTGCAGGAGAACCGCTTCTGCGCCTCGGGTCTGGAGGCCGTCAACCTGGCCGCCGCCAAGGTCCGCTCGGGCTGGGAGGACCTCGTCCTCGCCGGTGGCGTCGAGTCGATGTCCCGGGTGCCGATGGGCTCCGACGGCGGCGCCTGGGCGATGGACCCGATGACCAACTTCGAGACCGGCTTCGCCCCGCAGGGCGTCGGCGCCGACCTCATCGCCACCATCGAGGGCTTCACCCGCCGGGACGTCGACGAGTTCGCCGCGCTCTCCCAGGAACGCGCCGCCGAAGCGTGGAAGGACGGCCGCTTCGCCCGCTCCGTCGTCCCCGTCAAGGACCGCAACGGCCTCGTCGTGCTCGACCACGACGAGCACATGCGGCCCGGCACCACCGCCGACTCCCTCGCCGCGCTCAAGCCGTCCTTCGCCGCGATCGGCGAGATGGGCGGTTTCGACGCGGTGGCGCTGCAGAAGTACCACTGGGTCGAGAAGATCGACCACGTCCACCACGCGGGCAACTCCTCCGGCATCGTCGACGGCGCCGCGCTCGTCGCGATCGGCAACAAGGAGGTCGGCGAGCGCTACGGACTCACGCCGCGCGCCCGGATCATCTCTGCCGCCGTCTCCGGCTCCGAGCCGACCATCATGCTCACCGGCCCCGCGCCCGCCACCCGCAAGGCCCTCGCCAAGGCCGGGCTGACCATCGACGACATCGACCTCGTCGAGATCAACGAGGCGTTCGCCGGGGTCGTCCTCCGCTTCGCCAGGGACATGGGTCTCTCCCTCGACAAGATCAACGTCAACGGCGGCGCCATCGCGCTCGGCCACCCGCTCGGCGCGACCGGGGCGATGATCCTCGGCACCCTCATCGACGAACTGGAGCGCCGCGACCAGCGCTACGGCCTCGCCACCCTCTGCGTCGGCGGCGGCATGGGCATCGCCACCGTCATCGAGCGTCTCTGACCGTCCCACGGCCATCCGGTAGGGGCCGGCGGCGGGTGGCGAGGCGTCGCGGGGCCGGGGCACGCGCCTCTAGGTGTTGTCGTCAATCACCGACTTCCCCGAGCTCCCGGCTTCGTTCGAGCAGGGCAGACACCATTGCGTTGCCTCGATCCTCCGCCTTGTGATGCACGCACCCCAGCCCCGCTCCTTCACCCACGCCACCCACCGCCGGCCCCTCACTTACGGAGAAGAACAGCAATGACCGAGAGCACGACCATCCGCTGGGAACAGGACGAGACCGGCGTCGTCACCCTCGTACTCGACGACCCGAACCAGTCCGCCAACACGATGAACCAGGCGTTCAAGGACTCCATCGCGGCCGTCGCCGACCGCGCCGAGGCCGAGAAGGATGCCATCCGCGGCATCATCTACACCTCCGCCAAGAAGACCTTCTTCGCGGGCGGCGACCTCAAGGACATGATCAGGATCGGTCCGGAGAACGCCCAGCTGGCCTTCGACACCGGCACCGCCATCAAGAACTCGCTGCGCCGCATCGAGACCCTCGGCATCCCCGTCGTCGCCGCCATCAACGGCGCCGCGCTCGGCGGCGGTTACGAGATCGCGCTCGCCTCGCACCACCGCGTCGCCCTCGACGCCCCCGGCTCCCGGATCGGCCTGCCCGAGGTCACCCTCGGCCTGCTGCCCGCCGGTGGCGGCGTCACCCGCACCGTACGCCTCATGGGCATCGCCGACGCGCTGCTGAAGGTCCTCCTCCAGGGCACCCAGTACACCCCGTCGCGCGCCCTGGAGAACGGCCTGGTCCACGAGGTCGCCGCCACCCGCGAGGAGATGCTCGAAAAGGCCCGCGCCTTCATCGACGCCAACCCCGAGTCCCAGCAGCCCTGGGACGTCAAGGGCTACCGGATTCCCGGCGGCACCCCGTCCAACCCGAAGTTCGCCGCCAACCTGCCGGCCTTCCCGTCCAACCTGAAGAAGCAGCTCGCGGGCGCCCCGATGCCGGCGCCGCGCAACATCCTGGCCGCCGCCGTCGAGGGCTCCCAGGTGGACTTCGAGACCGCGCTGACCATCGAGGCCCGCTACTTCACCGAGCTGGTCACCGGCCAGGTCGCGAAGAACATGATCCAGGCGTTCTTCTTCGACCTCCAGGCCGTCAACTCCGGTGCCAGCCGCCCCAAGGGCATCGAGGAACGCCAGGTCAACAAGGTCGCCGTGCTCGGCGCCGGGATGATGGGCGCCGGCATCGCGTACTCCTGCGCCCGCGCCGGCATCGAGGTCGTCCTCAAGGACGTCTCCACCGAGGCCGCCGCGAAGGGAAAGGCGTACAGCGAGAAGCTGCTCGACAAGGCGCTCTCCCGGGGCCGCACCACCGAGGCCGAGCGCGACGAACTGCTGGCCCGGATCACCCCGACCGGCGACCCGGCCGACCTGGCCGGCTGCGACGCGGTCATCGAGGCCGTCTTCGAGGACACCGCGCTCAAGCACAAGGTGTTCCAGGAGATCCAGGACATCATCGAGCCGGACGCGCTGCTCTGCTCCAACACCTCGACCCTGCCCATCACCGTCCTCGCCGAAGGCGTCTCGCGCCCGGCCGACTTCATCGGGCTGCACTTCTTCTCGCCCGTCGACAAGATGCCGCTGGTCGAGATCATCAAGGGCGAGCGGACCGGCGACGAGGCCCTGGCCCGCGCCTTCGACCTGGTCCGCCGGATCAAGAAGACACCGATCGTCGTCAACGACTCTCGTGGCTTCTTCACCTCGCGCGTCATCGGCCAGTTCATCAACGAGGGCGTCGCCATGGTCGGCGAGGGCGTCGAGCCCGCCTCCGTCGAGCAGGCCGCGGCCCAGTCCGGGTACCCGGCCAAGGTGCTCTCCCTGATGGACGAGCTGACGCTCACCCTGCCCCGCAAGATCCGCAACGAGACCAAGCGGGCCGTCGAAGAGGCCGGCGGAACCTGGCCGGGTCACCCGTCGGACGCGGTCATCGACCGGATGGTCGACGAGTTCGGCCGGACGGGACGCAGCGGCGGCGCGGGCTTCTACGAGTACGACGAGGCCGGCAAGCGCACCCGTCTCTGGCCCGGACTGCGGGAGCACTTCACGAAGCCGGACACCGACATCCCCTTCATCGACATGAAGGAGCGGATGCTGTTCTCCGAGGCGCTGGACAGCGTCCGCTGCCTGGAGGAGAACGTCCTGATCACCGTCGCCGACGCCAACATCGGCTCCATCATGGGCATCGGCTTCCCGCCGTGGACCGGCGGCGTGCTCCAGTACATCAACGGGTACGAGGGCGGCCTGCCCGGCTTCGTCGCCCGCGCCCGGGAACTCGCGGAGCGGTACGGCGACCGCTTCCTGCCGCCCGCGCTGCTCGTGGAGAAGGCGGAGAAGGGCGAGACCTTCCACGACTGACGCACACCCCGCGGGGCGCGGGGGCAACCCCCGGGACCCGCGCCCCCCCCCCCCCCACAACAACCCCCGGGAACCGGGGGCCCCCCCCCCGCGCCCCCACCCCGGGAAAAAGGGGGGCCCCCACAAAA